>NZ_CP061310.1:1269170-1586462 GCF_018687975.1 Polynucleobacter sp. es-EL-1 | reverse complement strand
ATAAGCCAGAATAAATGCAGTCAGAAAAGGGGTAAAAATTTCAGCCATCTTGCTTGAATCCTCTAGAATTCAATGATTCTACCGACCAAGTAGTGTTTTTTACTAATCTTCTATTGCTGCCATGAACTCATCTACCAATTCTTCCGCAAAAGGCCTTTCCTACCGTGACGCAGGTGTCGATATTGACGCTGGCGATGATTTGGTAGATCGCATCAAGCCTTTGGCTAAAAAAACCATGCGTGAGGGCGTATTGGCCGGAATCGGAGGATTTGGGGCCTTGTTTGAGGTTCCTAAGCGTTATAAAGAGCCGGTTTTGGTGTCCGGCACCGATGGAGTGGGCACGAAGTTGCGCTTAGCTTTTGAGTGGAATCGACACGATACGATTGGTCAGGATCTGGTTGCGATGAGCGTGAACGACATCTTGGTACAGGGTGCTGAACCCCTATTTTTCTTGGACTATTTCGCTTGCGGTAAGTTAACTGTCGATACAGCAGCTACGGTGGTTGGTGGAATCGCCCATGGCTGTGAACTATCTGGTTGCGCCCTTATCGGTGGTGAAACTGCTGAGATGCCGGGTATGTATCCGCCTGGTGAATATGATTTGGCCGGATTTGCTGTTGGTGCTGTAGAAAAATCCAAAATCATTACTGGTGCAACGATTGCCCCTGGTGATGTAGTAGTGGCGATTGGCTCTAGCGGTGCGCACTCCAACGGTTATTCACTGGTGCGGAAGATTATTGAGCGGGCTGGTGCTAAGCCAACGGATGATCTGGGCGGGCGTCCATTGGGAGATGTGGTGATGGCTCCGACGCAAATTTATGTAAAGCCACTCTTAAAGTTGATTTCGCAAATCAATGTTAAAGGTATGGCGCACATTACTGGAGGCGGTTTAGTCGATAACGTGCCGCGTGTACTCCCAGAAAATACCCAAGCTGTACTGCATCGTGATAGCTGGCAAATGCCGGAACTCTTCCGTTGGTTGCAAACGAAGGGTGGGGTTGCAGATGCTGAGATGGTGCGTGTCTTTAACTGCGGCATTGGTATGGTGGTGATTGTCTCTGCAGATCAAGCAGAAGTTGCTATTAAGTCTCTTCAGGCTGAAGGACTAAAGGCATGGACAGTTGGCGAAGTGGTAGAGCGTCCAGCTGGCGCGCCACAAACCGTCGTCATCTAAATCTATTGAATTAAACCCCGTTTGCAGTACTCAAGAGCTTGCTCGAGTTCGCTGGGGTTGAATGGATCAAACGTGTTTCTACCGGAGATGGCACGCAACCACGTGAGCTGTCTTTTGCCAAGCTGTCTTGTGGCTGCAAGTGCTTTGTAACGCATTTGCTCCCAATCACTGAGGCCATCAAGGTATTCCCATACTTGGCGGTAACCGACTGATCGAATTGCCGGCAAGTCTGCGTGAAGATTCGGGTTGCTCTTTAATGTTTGCACTTCCTCAATGAATCTACCGGCAAGCATTTCATCAAAACGTTTTTCTAGATTTTGATGCAGACGTGAGCGATCACTGGGCTCGAGTGAAACCAGATTAATCCATTCTGGAATGGCTGAGCCTTCCCTGCCATCTTCACTTGGCGCATCTGCTAGTAGTTCTGACATGGGTTTGCCCGTGATCTCGTAAACCTCTAGTGCGCGCTGTACCCTTTGAGAGTCGTTAGCTTGTAAACGTGCCGCAGTGACGGGGTCTACTTTAGCAAGTTCAGCATGCATCGCAGGCCAGCCAATGAATTTGCCTTGCTCATCAAGACGAGCTCGGATTTCAGAGTTTGCGGGGGGTAGCGATGAAAGGCCATGAGCCCATGCGCGCCAATACAACATCGTGCCACCGACAACGATAGGAATGTTGCCGCGCCCTCGAATTTCTATGCATAGTCGCTTGGCATCATTTGCAAAGCGTGCCGCTGAATAGGATTCGGTGGGCTCCAAAATATCAATCAGGTGATGTTGAACTGCAGCCTGCTCTGCCTTACTTGGTTTGGCGCTTCCAATATCAAGGCCGCGATAAACCAAGGCAGAGTCCATGCTGATGATTTCAACTGTTTTACCTAAGAGCCTGGCATGCTCTGCCAGAGCCATGGCGAGATGGGTTTTGCCTGCGCCTGTAGGGCCAACAATACAGAGTATGGGTGGCTGATGAGGTAAATGCGTAGGCTGAATGTGGGGTTCAGTTTGCATAAGGCATTATAGGAATGAAATGCTGCAATCTCTATTGAGATTGAGGAACCTACTGCTTAATGCAGTTTTGTTTGACTCTCTAGCGTAGCAATATGCTCACGAATATCGGCCGCATCTTCTGCGCCCGGCATTTCACTTAAATAGCGATGCATATCCTCGAGTGCTGGACGTACATACTCAAGTTGCGCAAAGATCAAGCCACGATCACGAATCTCTTCCATCGAATCGGGCAATAAAATGACCAGGCGCTCTTGAATGCCCAGAAGACGCTCCCAACGCTCATCTTCGGAGTAAATCATTTTGAGATTTCTCATAAAGCGCGACAGGATTTCTCGAGAGCTAGAGGCGCGCAAGAAAATATTGAGTGGTAGGCTCAGTTCGCCACGATAGCCCTTCGCATCCAAATACGGATCCAGCATTTCTTGGAGTTGATTCTTGGAGAGGGATTCGCCAGTGAGGGGATCCATGATGATCTCCCCCTGTTGCAAGGAGATGCGCATCATGAAGTGATTGGGGAAAGATACCCCGCGAATATTCAAACCAATTTGCTGGCCAAGCTCCATCATCAAGATTGCTAGGGAGATTGGAATGCCGCGACGGTTTTCGATGATTTGATGCAGATATGAATTTTCGGGAGCATAAAAATCATTGGGGTTGGGGCCAAACCCCAGTTCGTTGTAGAAAAAATGTTTTAACAACTGCAGGCGTTGAATGGGTGGCGTATCAGGGGTGATGCGCTGTTTGAGTTTGGTGCCCCATTGATCAATTTGATCAAGCACCCCTTGTACATCTAGGTCTGGATAAGCGTGCTGTGCAACCGCGACTGCAGCTTCGGTTAAAGGGAGGTGCTCATCCTCGGCAACTAGCGAGGTGAAATAGTCGAGTTGTTGTGTAGGCATACAAGCTATTTTGCATGACGCAGGAATTTTTGCCAGCGAATTCCTACAAGACCTAGGGCGCCAAAGTAAATGATTGCAGCACCAGCTAGCCAGCTAGCTAGCAATCCAATGCGCAGCCAGGGGGTGTCTTGCAATGCGATCCAATTATGTGCCGTGGAAGCGTAAAACAATAATGCTGAAAAAGGAATTAGGGCCAATAGAAGCTGGCCAAGATATTTGAACCAGGCGCAACTTGGTAGGGCGCCACGTCGATGCAGACCCACCCATAGCAGGGCGGCATTGAGGCAGGCACCCACCCCAATAGAAAGGGCTAGGCCAGCATGACCCAGCCAAGGTACAAACGCTAAATTAGCCAATTGCGTGGCTACCAAAACCAATAAGCCAATTTTGACCGGAGTACGAATATCTTGGCGTGAGTAAAACCCGGGGGCTAATATTTTGACAAGGATGAGTCCAATCAGGCCAACCCCATAGGCTGCTAATGCACGTTGTGTCATCAGGACATCCAAGGCATTAAATTGGCCATAGTGATACAGCACTGCTGCTAGCGGCTCACCAAAGATGAATAGCGTTATTGCGCAAGGTGCTGCCAGCAAAAAAGTGAGTTGCAAACCCCAAATTAAGAGCTCGCCCGCTTGAACTAAATCATTTCTAGCATTTGCCTTGCTGAGGCTAGGTAGGAGAACCGTTCCCAGCGCTACACCCAGAAGTGCCGTTGGAAATTCCATCAGTCTATCTGCGTAGGAAAGCCATGACACGCTTCCGGTTTGTAGGCGCGAGGCAATGTTGGTGTTAATGATGAGGGAGATCTGCGCCACGGATACTGCAAACACTGCTGGACCCATTAGCTTGAGAACGCGCCGTGCATCGGGATTGCGGATTGCTGCCTTGATGGCGCCGGGCATTAGGCCAACTCGCGGCAATAAACCTAAGCGTGCAAGCGCAGGAATTTGAATGGCTAACTGCAAAACACCGCCGAGTAGAACGCCGATGCCAAGTGCGTAAATAGGTTGCTCTAGATGGGGCGCTAGGAATATGGCGCTGCCAATCAGGGCAAGATTGAGTAAAACCGGGGTAAATGCCGGAATAGCAAAGCGGCCAAAGGTGTTAAGGATCCCTGCTGATAGGGAAACCATCGAAATCAGGCCGATATAAGGGAACATGATGCGGGTCATCACAACGCTCGCTTCGTATGCTGGCCCACCCTTAAAGCCCGTAGCAATGGCCAAAATGAGCAATGGGGCACCGATCACGCCGAGCAGTACCGTAAGGAGCAAAGCCCAAAATAAGAGGGTGGCAACGGCATTAATGAGGATTTGGGACTGTTTGACATCCCCTTTACTGGATATTTCCCCCAAAATGGGCACAAATGCCTGGGAAAAGGCCCCTTCGGCAAAAAGCCGGCGTAGCAGATTTGGTAGCCTAAAAGCCACATTAAAGGCGTCAGTCCACTCGGAAGCCCCAAAGCTACGGGCAATCAGGGTTTCCCGTAGGAGTCCCGTGATACGGGATAGCATCGTTAGGGAGCTGACCTTGGCAGCGGCAGAAAGCAGATTCATGGGCTAATTTTCCCCCATTTATCAAGCGACTGGGCTTTTTTAGTCCTTTAATGTAAAATCTTGGGTTTTGGTGAGTCAGCTTACAAATTTGGCGAACCCACACAGAATTTCAGTTAATCGTAATTTGTAATTTTTATAGAGCAAGGTTTAAAGATGGCCAATACCGCACAAGCGCGTAAACGCGCACGGCAGGCAGTAAAACAAAACGAACACAACTCCAGTTTGCGTTCCAAGCTTCGTACTTCCATCAAGGCAGTTCGTAAGGCAATTGAAACTGGTGATAAAGAGGCCGCAGCTAAAGTGTTTGCAGCAACTCAATCCACAATCGACAAGATTGCTGACAAGAAGATTGCTCACAAAAATACTGCAGCTCGCCAGAAGTCTCGCTTGTCTGCAGCTATTAAGGCGATGGCAGCGTAAACGTTTTTTGTTTTAGGCAGGTCTAGAGCATCTAGACCCAAGCCCGCTCCTTATCAGAGCGGGTTTTTGTTTTTAGGACTGGGTTTGCGATTGAGGTTCGAATTCGCAAGCCTCTTCAATTGGCAGGCTATTGTCTTTGGCGAAGTTCATGACAAAGTCTAGCGCTCTTGGATCTAGCTCTCCCAGTCTGGTATCGATTACAACGCATTTCACTTGTGCGATAAGCACTGGCCTGACGTAGGGTGAGTAAGTGAAGCGGGGGTCGCCAGCATCGCCTGGTGGGCGAAATGTGGCCATAACACCGCAAAGGCGTTCAGCCCAGTCACTCGGGCGAAAAGATTTGCCTGAAGTCGTAATGCCTTGAATGAAAAGCTTTTTGTGGTTCAAGTTGGCGTAAAAATTGATGTAATGAAATAGGTATTGATTAGCCCTCTAGCTTAACAGTCTGAGATGGCCTTAAGATGACTTTAGGAACTATTTTCGTGCAGTTCAAAGCCCAAACAAAAAATGCAAGCTAAAACTTCAGTAGAAAGCTCAACGATGACATCTTTGGCAAAGCCTCAAGTGCCTGGCCAGGTGAAGCATTACCTGCAGTTTGCTGACCTCACTCGCGAGGAATACGATTACCTTCTTCAGCGCTCTGCTTGGCTCAAGACTAAGTTTAAGAGTTACGAAACTTGGCATCCATTGCACGACCGCACCTTAGCGATGATTTTTGAGAAGCACTCTACAAGAACGCGCCTCTCCTTTGAGGCGGGCATCCATCAGCTTGGTGGCCATGCTGTATATCTCAACACCCGTGATACCCAATTGGGCCGTGGTGAGCCTGTAGAGGACGCTGCGCAGGTGATTTCACGCATGACCGACATCATCATGATCCGTACCTTTGGCCAAGAGATCATTGAGCGCTTCGCTGCAAACTCACGCGTGCCAGTGATTAATGGCTTAACCAATGAATATCACCCCTGCCAAGTTTTAGCGGATATTTTTACTTTTGTAGAGGCGCGTGGTCCGATTCAGGGTAAAACGGTTGCTTGGGTCGGTGATGCCAATAATATGGCCTATACCTGGATACAGGCTGCCGAGTGTTTGGATTTTCAAATTCGCTTCTCTGCGCCAGGCGGCTACCAGCTTGATGAATCTAGATTGACCGCTAAAGCAAAGCAACACCTTACTGTTTGTGCTGATCCAAAAGATGCCTGCAGAGATGCTGACTTGGTGACAACCGATGTCTGGACTAGCATGGGTTATGAGGATGAGAATACTTCCCGTATGAGCGCCTTCAAAGACTGGATGGTGGATGAAGAATTGATGTCTTTGGCAAAACCAGATGCTTTATTTATGCACTGCTTGCCTGCCCATCGAGGTGAAGAGGTTTCTGCAGAGGTGATTGATGGCCCTCAAAGTATTGTTTGGGAAGAAGCTGAAAATCGTCTGCATGTACAAAAGGCTTTGATGGAGTATTTACTCTGCGGCCGTTTGGATTAATTTTTTTTTAAAGCAATTTGTTTTTATTGGTTATTAGTTCATTTTTAATTGAAAAGAAATCATGTCTGATATTAAAAAAGTAGTTTTAGCGTATTCCGGTGGTCTTGATACAAGCGTGATCTTGAAATGGCTTCAAGATACTTATCAATGCGAGATTGTTACTTTCACTGCCGATTTGGGTCAGGGTGAGGAGCTTGAGCCAGCACGAGCCAAAGCGCTGCAGTTTGGTATCAAGCCAGAAAATATTTTTATCGATGACTTGCGCGAAGAGTTTGTGCGTGACTTTGTATTTCCGATGTTTCGTGCCAATACGATTTACGAAGGTGAATATCTTTTAGGCACCTCCATCGCACGACCTTTGATCGCTAAGCGTCAAATTGAAATTGCTCGCCAAACAGGCGCCGATTCTGTATCGCATGGCGCTACCGGAAAAGGTAATGATCAAGTTCGTTTTGAGCTTGGTTACTACGCACTTGAGCCAGGAATCAAAGTCATTGCTCCTTGGCGTGAGTGGGATCTCCTCTCTCGTGAAAAATTGATGGCTTATGCAGAAAAGCATGGCATTCCAGTCGAGATGAAGCACAAGCAGGGTGGCTCACCTTATTCTATGGATGCCAACTTATTGCATATTAGTTACGAAGGTCGTCATCTCGAGAATCCTAATGCTGAAGCAGAAGAATCTATGTGGCGCTGGACGGTCTCTCCTGAGAAGGCTCCAGATACCCCAGAAATCATTGAAATTGAATTCCGTGCCGGAGATCCAGTAGCAATCAATGGCAAGGCATATAAGCCACATGAGTTGTTGGCCGAGCTCAATCGTATCGGCGGCATGCATGGTATTGGTCGTCTCGACTTAGTTGAGAACCGCTTTGTAGGCATGAAGAGCCGTGGTTGTTATGAAACCCCTGGTGGCACTATTTTGTTGAAAGCACACCGCGGTATTGAGAGTATTACTCTGGATCGTGAAGTAGCTCACCTCAAAGATGATTTGATGCCACGTTACGCCAGCTTGATCTACAACGGTTTATGGTGGGCGCCAGAGCGTATCGCGTTGCAGACGTTGATTGATCACACTCAGCAGATGGTCAATGGTGTAGTGCGCCTAAAGCTCTACAAAGGTTCTGTGTCCGTGATTTCACGTGACTCCGCAAATACCTTGTTTGATCAGACGATTGCTACATTTGACGATGACGGTGGTGCGTATAACCAAGCTGACGCTGGTGGCTTCATCAAGCTCAATGCTTTGCGCATGCGGATTGCTGAAACTGCAAGACGTAAGCGTGCTAAATAATTCAGTTAAATAACAAACTAGTAATTTAGATTAGAAAGAATAAAGATGCAATTTGATCAAGTTTCTGTAGGTAAGAAAGCCAATGTATTTTTTGATGGTAAATGTGTATCCCATACCGTGACTCTGCCCAATGGCGTGCGCAAGTCTGTTGGTGTTGTATTGCCGAGCACCTTGCGTTTTGACCTGAGCACTAAAGAAATCATGGAAGTAGTCGACGGCAACGCATTTGTCAGTATCAATGGCGCTCCAGAAGTCGAATTCAAAGCTGGTCAAAGCTGGGAAGTGGAAAAAGGTGGTTATTTCATTATCCGCGCCGAGTCTCCTGTGCACTATGTTTGCCACTTTGAGTAAGTGAATTAAGAATCAAGCAGATAATTTCTCTTGAGCCCAAATAAAAACGCAGATCTCGGTCTGCGTTTTTTATTACCAAGCGCTAGAAAATACAAATTACTTCTTGGGTAGCCCTTGAACGACCATACCCGGTACGATTACCCGTTCAGAGAACCATTGCTTATTCATCTCTAAGGCATAACGCACTGGAGCTTGAGGGCAGTGGTTATTGGTAGTCTGAGCCTGCATCTCTTCAATGTTCACAATCTTGCCATCGTCTGCAATAAAGGCAATAGAGAGAGGGATCTTGGTGTTACTCATCCAGAAGCAATGCCCAGCTTTTTGCTCAAAGATAAACAGCATGCCTGAGTTGGTAGGCATGCTAGTGCGGTTCATGAGTCCAATCTCACGCGCCTTAGGGGTGTCTGCTAACTCCGCCTGAATGCGATAGATTCCAGTCTTGAGCTCAATCGTTGGAAGACCAGTGTTGACTTGCGCAAATGCGACAGTGGAAAAGATACCGCAAGCTGTGATCAGCAGGGCAAAAAATTGATTGATTTTGGATTGGAGCATGGTGTTCTAAGTCATTCGTTGATGTGAAGGTAATTCTAAGTCAGGGTACAAGCAGGGAAAGAAAATTCAGGCGAAAAAAAAACCCAGGAACTAGTCCTGGGTTTTAGTAATGATCTAAAGCAGATTAAGCTGCTTGGATATTAGTAGCTTGCTTGCCTTTAGGGCCTTGGGTAATGTCAAACGTTACCTTTTGGTTTTCCTTAAGGGTTTTGAACCCAGGCATTGTGATCGCGCTGAAATGCGCGAACAACTCTTCTTCACCATCATCAGGTTTGATAAAGCCAAAACCTTTTGCATCATTGAACCACTTAACAATTCCGGTCGCCATGCGAACTCCATTACATAAACTTAAAACAACCGTGATGAGGGTGAATACTTTTTAATCAGTCTCGCTCTACAACACGCCTAAATAGGACTTTAAATAAAGCCTACCCCCTGATTGTTTGCCCTTTATGGTGGGGTGTCAAGGGGTTGGACATAGATAGTTATCGATAAGCCCCCCTTTTTTTAGAGAAAAATGCCCCAATATGGTCTAAATGGAGCTTTCTTGATGGTTTTTTTGCAACAAGACCCTTAAATCCGCATTTTGCTATCTGTGTTTAGAATGTTTCTCATGAGTCGTACAACAAAAAATCCGACGGTTGGTAACCCAAATAACCCTTACATTGAAGATACTATTCTTCTCGAAAAGCAGGCCGAGAAAGTAAAAGCGCCTTCGATGTATAAAGTTTTACTATTGAATGACGATTACACGCCAATGGAATTTGTGGTGATGGTTATTCAAGAATATTTTAATAAAGATCACGAGACAGCTACACGCATCATGTTGCAGGTACATTTAGTTGGTAAAGGCGTCTGTGGTATTTTTACCAGAGACGTTGCAGCAACTAAAGTGCATCAAGTTATCGAGCTCTCCCGCGAAGCGGGTCACCCACTACAGTGCACTATGGAGGAAGCATGATTGCCCAGGAATTAGAAGTCAGTTTGCACATGGCGTTTGTTGACGCGAGAGCCTCACGACACGAATTTATTACGGTCGAGCATCTGCTTGCCGCTCTGTTAGATAACGCTACTTCGGTGGAGGTATTAAAAGCCTGCGCCGTCAATATTGCTGAGTTGCGTTCGCAGCTGAAAAACTTTATCAATGACAACACACCCGTTGTGCCCGGCAATGATGAGGTCGATACCCAGCCAACTTTGG
Source organism: Polynucleobacter sp. es-EL-1 (assembly GCF_018687975.1). NCBI lineage: Bacteria > Pseudomonadati > Pseudomonadota > Betaproteobacteria > Burkholderiales > Burkholderiaceae > Polynucleobacter > Polynucleobacter sp. es-EL-1. The sequence continues at coordinate 1,576,520 of NZ_CP061310.1, read as the reverse complement.
GCTTTCAACGCGTCATTCAGCGCGCCATCATGCATGTGCAATCTACATCGAATGGCAAGAAGGAAGTGACAGGCGCAAATGTACTCGTCGCCATCTTTGGTGAAAAAGATTCTCACGCAGTGTATTTCTTGCAACAGCAAGGTGTTACGCGTTTAGACGTAGTGAACTTTATTAGCCATGGTGTTCGCAAAGACCAGACCGAGCCTGTGAAGCCGGCTGAGTCGTCTCAAGAAGCAGAAGAGACTGGCTCTGGCGGTAAGGAAAGCCCATTAGAGCAATACACTCAAAATCTCAATGTGATGGCAAAGCAAGGCAAGATTGATCCGCTGATTGGGCGTGAGAGTGAAGTCGAGCGCGTGATTCAGGTGCTATGCCGTCGTCGCAAAAATAATCCTTTATTGGTCGGTGAGGCCGGTGTTGGTAAAACAGCGATTGCGGAAGGTCTTGCATGGCGCATTGTGAAGGGTGACGTTCCTGAAATTTTGGCTGATGCCACGGTCTATTCATTAGACATGGGTGCTCTATTAGCGGGCACTAAATACCGCGGTGATTTTGAGCAACGTTTGAAGAGTGTTCTCAAGTCTTTAAAAGAAAGCGCGCATGGTATTTTATTTATCGATGAGATTCATACTCTGATTGGTGCAGGTGCGGCTTCGGGCGGCACTCTAGATGCGAGCAATTTATTAAAGCCTGCTTTATCAAACGGTCAATTGAAGTGTATTGGCGCAACTACCTTTACTGAGTACCGCGGTATTTTTGAGAAGGATGCAGCTCTCTCACGTCGCTTCCAGAAGGTGGATGTAGTCGAACCCACCGTAGATCAAACTGTGCAAATTCTGCGTGGTCTTAAGTCCCGTTTTGAAGAGCACCACAGCGTCAAATACGCTGCTGCTGCATTAGTAGCAGCTGCAGAATTGTCTTCTCGCTACATTAATGATCGCCATTTGCCAGATAAGGCAATTGACGTGATTGATGAGGCTGGGGCAGCTCAACGCATTTTGCCTAAGTCTAAGCAGAAGAAAACGATTGGTCGTCCAGAGATCGAAGAGATCGTGGCGAAGATCGCGCGCATACCGCCCCAATCCGTGACGGTGGATGATCGCAGCAAATTGCAAACTTTAGACCGTGACATTAAGAGCGTGGTGTTCGGTCAAGACCCTGCGATTGAAGCCTTGGCAAGTGCCATTAAGATGACACGAGCTGGCCTTGGCAAGATTGATAGGCCAATTGGTTCTTTCTTATTCTCTGGACCAACTGGTGTTGGTAAGACTGAAGTAGCAAAGCAGCTTGCTTACATTCTGGGTATTGAGCTTTTGCGCTTTGATATGTCGGAATACATGGAACGTCATGCAGTCAGTCGCTTGATTGGTGCGCCTCCTGGATATGTAGGCTTTGATCAGGGTGGCTTGCTTACTGAGGCTGTGAATAAGAAGCCGCACTGCGTACTTTTATTAGATGAAATTGAAAAAGCCCATCCGGATATTTTCAACATCCTCTTGCAGGTGATGGATCATGGCACGCTGACTGATAACAATGGACGCAAGACTGATTTCCGCAATGTGATCATCATCATGACTACTAATGCTGGTGCTGAAGCGATGCAGAAGTCCACCATTGGCTTTACCAATGCCCGTGAGTCTGGTGATGAGATGGCGGACATTAAGAAGTTCTTTACTCCAGAGTTCCGCAATCGCTTGGATGCCATTGTGTCCTTCAAAGCATTGGATGAAACCATCATCATGCGTGTCGTTGATAAATTCTTAATGCAGTTAGAAGAGCAATTGCATGAGAAGAAAGTGGATGCGACATTTAGTCCTGCATTACGCGCACATCTAGCCAAGCATGGCTTTGACCCACTCATGGGTGCAAGGCCAATGCAACGGATTATTCAAGATACAGTCCGTAAAGCTTTGGCAGACGAATTGCTCTTTGGTCGATTGGCCCAAGGTGGTCATGTAGCAGTCGATATTGATTCTGATGGCAAAGTGCAATTGGAGTTTGATGCGCCTGTCTTAAGGGGTAAAACTCCAAAAGCGGATATAGCGCCGGTCGAAGAAATTTGATGTGTGTTGTGAGTGGCGTATTAGAGCCACTGAGATAATAAAAATGCCAACCTAAGGGTTGGCATTTTTATTTACTGGCAGGCATATGGCCAAATTCTCTTTGTGTCTGGCGGAACTTTTTTGCCATCAAGTTTGATGTATGGCACGGGGATCTTTTTTTGATCCGAACTCAGCTTTTCTAAGGAAGGGGAATCATACGGCGGCCTATTTTTGTAAAAGGCATTTGGATCCATAAAATAGGCATCCTGGGGCGCTACAACAACACCATCGTTAGACCATTTTGGCGACTCGCTGTATAAAACTGCAAAGTGAACGGCATGGCGACGTTCTCGAGCACCCATGAGGCCGGTATTGCTTGTTTTACCGATTACTTCGCCCAATTTGACGTTTGTACCTATTGGCATGGAGGGCAATTCTTGTAGATGAGTGTATTGAGAGTAAGTCCAAAATGGCAGCCCAGTTTGTTGTGGGCTATGCCGAAGCATGATTTCAATGCCCTTTCTATTACCTTCATTTGCGAATTTACCAACCACCATTCCGTCAGCTACTGCAAGAATCGGTGTTCCGAATGGCTGAGGGATATCTACTCCTCGGTGTAAAGATTCTGAGTGACGTTTGCTTGTGTAGTCAATCGCCCACTGCTCACTATCAATGGTCGGGCAATTTGCGCCGCCTATGAAGCTAGGCTCTAAGCCAGTCTCAATTACACCCCTTGCTTTTTGAATGGCAACATTTTTTGGGCCAGCTCCGCCCTTATATTTACCCACTAGATGGCGAATCTCATCATCCACTTCGCTCTCTTGGACATAGCCATCAAGGCTTATGCATTCATTGCAGCTAGCTAAAGCGATTGATGAATGGAAGGATAAAAATACTACTGCGAAGATGAGGAGGTTTCGATAAAGGCCCATAAACAACTTCATGAAGTTAGCTCCTTCCAGTGCTCCCAAACCCACCCGCACCACGACTGCTCTCAGTGAACTCTTCAACCACTTTGAGCTGAACTTGTTGAACTGGCATCACGACTAATTGGGCTAAACGCTCCATGGGCTCGAGTTTAAATGTGGTTGAGCCGCGGTTCCAAGTGCTGACCATGAGTTGACCTTGGTAGTCTGAATCAATCAGCCCCACAAGGTTCCCCAGAACGATGCCATGCTTATGTCCGAGGCCGGAGCGTGGCAGGATGAAAGCTGCATAGCCCGTGTCTTCCACATAGATCGCTAAACCTGTGGGGACTAGAATCGTTTGTCCAGGGGCAATTTCAATTGCTTGGTCGATGCAAGCGCGTAAATCTAAGCCAGCACTGCCTGGTGTGCCATAGCTTGGCAACTGGTCGCGCATACGTTCATCGAGAATTTTGACTTGAAGTTCTTGCATGAAATTTCCTAAATCTGAAGAAAATAAATAGGGTTGAAGCTGAAATGAAATTAGATTTTTTTGGCAACAAGCTGTATGAGTTGGCGAGCAAGTTGTAGCTTGTCAGATTTAGCAATCTTCTTGCTAGTATTTTTCTCCACAATGAGCAATTCATTGAGGTCACTACCGAAAGTATTTGGGCCAATATTGCCCACAATCATCGGAATCCCTTTGCGCTGGAGTTTTTCTTGCGCATGCTTGAGAAGAGCTGTGGATTCAGCGGCAAAGCCGACGCAGTAAGGGTGCGGCTTGCCACCTTTTGTTTTCACCATCTTTGCAACATCCGCCAGAATATCTGGGTTAGCAATAAATTCTAGGCTAGGGGCTTGTTTGCCTTGGCGCTTAATCTTCTCTTTGGCAGGTTTTTCAATGCCCCAATCGGCAACTGCAGAAACAGCGAAGAAAATATCGCAGTCTGTTGATTGCATCGTTGCTGCATGCATTTCTTTTGCGCTCACGACATTGGTGCGAGTAATTTTCCCACTGGCTTCTAAGGGGGTGTGTTGATTGCAAGGCCCCGCTACGAGATGCACTTGTGCACCAGCCTCAAGAGCTGCGCGAGCAATCGCAAATCCCATCTTGCCAGAGCTAAGATTGGTAATGCCACGCACAGGATCGATGGCCTCAAAGGTGGGACCAGCAGTAATCAACACGCGCTTACCAGCGAGCACTTTTTTCTGGAAGAAAGCAATTAACTGTTCGGTAATTTCAGCGGGCTCGAGCATACGGCCGTAACCCACCTCACCACAAGCTTGAATTCCACTGGCGGGCCCAAGCAAAGACACCTTATCTTCGATAAGACGTTTGACACTTCTTTGGGTGGCATCATGCTCCCACATTTGTTTATTCATTGCGGGTGCCATCAAGAGCGGGCAATCTCTTGCCAAGCATAGCGTCGTTAGCAAATCATCTGCTAGGCCTAAGGAGAGTTTGGCCATGAGGTCTGCACTAGCTGGCGCAATTAATATGGCGTCAGCAGCTCGCGAGAGCTCAATGTGAGCCATATTATTGGCAATGCTGCTATCCCATTGGCTGGTGTAAACCGGATTTCCAGTAAGAGCCTGCATCGTGACCGGTGTAACAAATTGCTGCGCGGCCTGAGTCATGACCACTTGTACACTTGCCCCCTCTTGTATGAGTAGGCGTGCTAGCTCAGCAGATTTATAGGCCGCAATACCGCCGGAAATTCCCAAAACGATTTTCTTGTTTAAAAGTGATTGCATGGCGCCAGCTTACTGGGGTTGAGAGGATTTGCCAAATGACTTGCGCAGTTCACCCCAAATAATGAGGCCAGCACCAATACAAATGGCGCTATCGGCAATATTGAAGGCAGGCCAATGCCAGTTGGCGTAATGCAAATCGATAAAGTCGACTACAGCGCCGTACATTATTCGATCCAATACATTGCCTAATGCGCCACCCAAAATCAGGCTCAGAGCCCAGCACAATACTTTGTCATCTTGGTTTTTGCGAAGTAACCAAATAATGTAAATGGAGGCTAACAGACCAATGACAGTAAAGAACCAGCGCTGCCAGCCAGAGCCTTGGGCTAAGAATGAAAATGCAGCTCCAGGGTTAAACAGTAGCAACCAGTTCATAAATGGCAAAACTTCTACAGGTACCCCTAATTGCAAGTTACTGAGCGCTGACCACTTACTCAACTGGTCTAGCAATAGGGTGATAGTGGCAATTGCTAAATACCGAAGAAAAGAGAGTTTTGCGGTCATAAAAAGAAGCGCTTAGGCAAATAAGCGGTGTTCACCATCACCAAATAAGTTGCTAATACAGCGACCACAGAGGTCTGGATGTTCGGCATTGGCACCAATATCAGCGGTGTGATGCCAGCAGCGTCCACACTTCTTGTATTGACTACCTCTCACAAGCACTTCGAGGCCGGCAGTACTTAATTCAATATTGGCGCTAGAGGTAATCGTCACAAATCGTAAGTCATCTTCTAAAGAGTGCAGGATTGCAAAGTCCACATCACCCAATTTGATAGTTAGCTCTGCTTGCAGAGAAGAGCCAACATTGCCAGCTTCACGCTCTACCTCAATCGCCTTAGTGACCTCAGAGCGAATCTCACGAATGCGCTCCCATTTAGCGAGCAGTTCGGTTGCGTGCTCGATTTCTGGGAAGGTGCCAAATTCTTCGATGAAGATAGATTCACTAAGCTTTGCGTTGGCAGCATGTGGAAGTGATGTCCAAGCTTCTTCTGCGGTAAAGGAGAGGAATGGGGCGAGCCACTTCAAGAGATTACGCGTGATATGGAATAAAGCATTTTGTGCGGCACGGCGCTCTTTTGAATCTGGAGCGCTGGTATAGAGCCGGTCTTTCAGAATATCTAAGTAAAAGCCACCTAAATCTTCTGAGCAGAAAGTGAGCATACGCGCTACAGCCGGTTGGAATTCATATGCCTTGTAGTGTGCTTGTACTTCGTTTTGCAATTGATTAGCAAGCGCTACTGCATAACGATCAATCTCCAGCCACTCACTGGCAGGCATGCTGTGCGTTGATGGATCAAAGTCAGATAAGTTGGCAAGTAGGAAGCGTAATGTATTACGGATACGACGATAGCTTTCTACGACACGCTTGAGAATTTCGTCAGAGATGGTCATCTCGCCAGAGTAGTCAGTAGAGGCAACCCATAGGCGAATAATCTCTGCACCCAATTTGTCTGCAACTTGTTGAGGAGCAATCACATTACCAACCGATTTACTCATCTTGCGGCCTTGACCGTCTACGGTAAAGCCATGGGTCAAGAGCGCTTTGTAGGGCGGCTTGCCATCCAGCATTGCGCCAGTCAACAGAGATGAGTGGAACCAACCGCGGTGTTGGTCTGAACCCTCAAGATATAAGTCGGCTAATCGGCCATCTGGATTCTCAGCCTCAGGGCGATAGAGCTCATCACGGTGTGAGCCGCGAATAACATGCCAGTGCGTAGTGCCGGAATCAAACCACACATCCAGGGTGTCCCGATTCTTTTCGTATTGAGATGCTTCTTCGCCTAGTAGATCAGCAACTTCCAATTTTTGCCAAGCCTCAATGCCGTCTTTTTCAACGCGCTTGGCAATCTCTTCCAGCAATTCCACTGTACGAGGATGTGGTTCACCGCTTTCCTTGTGCACAAAGAAAGCCATTGGTACACCCCATTGACGCTGACGTGACAAAGTCCAGTCAGGTCGATTAGCAATCATGCTACTTAATCGCTGCTTTCCCCAGGCAGGAAAAAACTCAGTGCTATCAATGCCTGCTAAAGCAGTTTCACGCAAACTCGCTTTGCCATCTGATGGTTTTTTATCCATGCTCGCAAACCACTGAGAGGTAGCGCGATAAATGATGGGCGACTTATGGCGCCAGCAATGCATGTAGGAGTGGGTATAGGTTTTATCTCGCAAGAGACTGCCTGCTTCACGCAAGGCCTCAACAATTTTAGGATTGGCTTTCCAGATATATTCATTGGCAAAGAGGGGTAGCCAAGATGCATACACGCCATTACCCATGACTGGATTTAAGATATCTTTATCGGCTAACTTATTTGCTTTGCAAGATTTAAAGTCCTCCTCACCGTAGGCTGGTGCAGAGTGCACTACCCCGGTACCAGTATCCAGCGTGACGTACTCTGCTGGGTAAATTGGTGAAAGACGTTTGTAGCCTTCATGTAATGGTGCTAGTGGATGCCAAAAAGAGATGTTGGCTAACTGACTGCCTAGGCAAGTAGCAATAACCTTGCCTTCAAGACCGTAATCTTCCAAGCAAGTCTCTACTCGATCTTTTGCCAAGATGAGCAATTTGTCACCTATATCGACTAAAGCATAAGTGAGTTCTGGGTGAACATTGAGCGCTTGGTTAGATGGGATGGTCCAAGGTGTTGTCGTCCAAATCACAATCATGCCTGGTTTATTTGGAATCTCTGGGATGCCAAACGCTTTTGCCAGTTGCGGGCGCTGCGCATCATTAAATGCAAAACCCACATCGATCGTTGGATCAGTTTTATCTTGGTATTCAACTTCGGCCTCGGCAAGAGCGGAGCCACAATCAAAACACCAGTTGACGGGTTTGAGGCCGCGGAATACATAACCCTTTTCCCAGATCTTCCCAAGCGCACGAATTTCATCGGCTTCATTGCGGTAGTTCATGGTGAGATAAGGGTTATTCCAGTCTCCTAGCACCCCTAAACGCTCAAAATCTTTCTTTTGCTTATCGACTTGCACCTTGGCATAGGCTCGGGCCTTGGCTTGTACTTCGGCCGTTGGTAAATTCTTACCAAATTCTTTTTCAATCTGAATTTCAATTGGCATGCCGTGACAATCCCAGCCAGGTACATAGGCAGCGTCATAGCCCATTAACCAGCGTGATTTGACAATCATGTCTTTGAGGATCTTATTTACCGCATGACCAATGTGAATATCACCGTTTGCATAAGGGGGGCCGTCATGCAGAATAAATTTCGGTTGACTAGCATGCGCTGCACGAATCTTTTCGTAGAGTTTATTTTTCTGCCATTGTGCAACCCACTGAGGCTCTCGCTTAGGGAGGTCTCCCCGCATCGGGAATGAGGTCTCTAGAAGATTAACGGGATAAGAATTTTCTTTTTCAGACATAAGCTTTTTTCTGGAAATAATTTCTGGCATGCGCTGCATCAGATGCAATCGCTTTGGTAAGGGTGTCGAGGTCAGAGTACTTCGCCTCGTCACGGATTTTTTCTAAGAGTTCCACGGTAATAATTTTTCCATAGACATCTGCGTTGTAATCAAAGATGTGCGTTTCAAGAAGAACACGACCTTTATCTTCAACGGTTGGTCTAACGCCTAGACTTGCTACCGCTGGTAGAGGCTTGTCACTCAAGCCTAATACCTGCGCTGTGAAAATTCCTGAGCAGGCAGGTTTGCGGTGGTGCAGGTGATTGGCAACTGCTAAGTTCAAAGTAGGAAAGCCCAAAGTGCGTCCTAATTTTTGACCATGAATTACATGTCCTGAAATACCATAGGGTCGACCTAATAATTTAGCCGCCAATTCCATATCACCTTGAGCTAAGGCATTGCGTAATGCCGAGCTCGAAATGCGTTCACCATCCTCAAGGACAGTGTGAATACTAGAAACTTCAAAACCATATTTTTCACCAGCAGCTTTAAGGCTTGCAAAATTACCGGCACGTTTTGCACCATAGCAAAAATCATCACCAATCAAAATCCATTTGGCATTGAGTTGCTTAACAATGATTTGAGAAACAAATTCATCGGGCGTGAGGCGAGCAAAGGCGTTGTTGAAATGTTCCACCACAACGCGATCAATACCCATGTCCGCAAAAGCGGCCAGCTTATCGCGCAAATTCAGAATGCGAGGTGGTGCTTGCTCTGGGGAAAAGAATTCCTTGGGGTGTGGTTCGAAAGTCATCACACAGCTAACCAAGCCACGCTCTTGGGCGCCATCCTTCAGTTGCGTGAGCAGGGCGCGATGACCCCTGTGCACGCCATCGAAGTTACCGATGGTTAAGGCACAAGCTGGTCCTGCAGAAAACTGGGTGGGGCCACGGAATACGTTCACTAAATTGCTCTTTGGGTCGCTTTCGGGGTAACCATCAATTATATTGTGGGCATGCCATCTATCGTTACCTTAATCTCAGGCCGCGGATCTAATTTCGAGGCTATCGTCAAAACAGCTCAAAAAGAGCAGTGGCCCGTCACTTTTGCAGGGGTGATTGCTAATCACTCTGCAGCTAAGGGCCTTGATTTTGCTCGCTCCCAGGGCATTCCTGTCTTTGCCATTGAGCATCGAGAGTATCCAACCCGTGAGTCCTTTGACGCTGCCCTCATCCAGAAAATCGATGAATTGGGGGCTGATTTGGTGGTTTTAGCGGGTTTTATGAGAATTCTGACCCCAGGATTTATTCGCCATTTCGAAGGGCGCCTGATCAATATTCACCCTGCTTTACTGCCTGCCTTTCCGGGGCTTCACACTCATGAGCGCGCTTTAGAGGCTGGCGTTACAGAGCATGGGGCTACAGTGCACTTTGTTACTGAGGGGGTGGATGAGGGGCCAATCATTTGCCAGGCCTCTGTGCCAGTCTTGCCGGGCGATGATGCGGACCGCTTAGCCGCCCGTGTTTTGGCTGCTGAGCATCAGATTTACCCACGGGCCGTAAAATGGTTCCTCGATGGACGATTGCGAATAGCAGGTAATCAAGTTCAGATTCAACCCCCGGAGTCGCAATTAATAAAATTATGAGTAAAGAACGTTCATCTCGCACCGCAGGTGCTGGTAGTAAAACTGGATCTAGATCCGGATCACGCCTAGGTCCGCAAAAAAGTTATGCAGCTAAATCGAAGGATCCCTTGCGTCGTCCTGAACGTCGCAATGCGAGCGGTAACATCATTGCTCCAGAAGGCCAGAAGAATTTTTCTAATGCCAAAGCATTGCCGCAACATGCGATTCATTTGGAGCGCTTACTGCCAGAATTGCTCAGTTTTGAGCAACCCGCCGATCGAGTGGTCAGCCGCTATTTTCGTTCTGAACCGCAACTTGGAAATCGCGACCGTGCCTTGATTGCCGAAAGTGCTTTTGCCATCTTGCGTCGTAAAAATGAGTTCTCACAATTTGCTTCAAGTGGTGAGGGATCACAGGCTAGACGCTTAGCCCTATTGGGTTTGCTGTCCGCTCTGTCTGAAGGTGGATTGGGTTCTGCTAATCGTGCAGAGAGTGCTATCGCAGATTTAGCGCATGTACTGAAGACCGGTGAATATGAGTGGTTGCAACGCTTTGCGACTGTTGATCCTAATGCGTTAAACCCATTAGTTCGTAACAATTTGCCAGAGTGGCTATGGGATGCTTTTGGAAAATATCCCGGCGAAGAGTCTCGCGAAGCGTTGGCTAAATCACTGATGCATCCAGCCTTGTTAGATTTGCGTGCCAACACCATGAAGACTACACGCGAGCAATTGCTTGAGCAGATGAATGCCCTTGGCGGTCGCTATCAAGCCATTCCCACTCCTTATGCACCTGATGGTGTGCGCATTATGGGTAAGCCTGCTTTGCAAAACACCGCGGGATTTAAAGCGGGAATGTTTGAAGTTCAGGATGAAGGCAGTCAATTACTTGCGTATTTACTTGCCCCTAAGCGTGGTGAGATGGTGGTGGACTTTTGCGCCGGTGCTGGCGGCAAGACCCTAGCTATTGGGGCGCTGATGCGCTCTACAGGACGCTTATACGCTTTAGATACATCTGAGCGTCGCTTGGCTAATTTAAAGCCAAGACAAGCCCGTAGCGGCCTTTCCAATGTCCATCCGGTATGGATTGATACTGAGAATGACACCAAGATTAAGCGCCTAGCTGGCAAGATTGATCGAGTATTGGTGGATGCCCCTTGTAGCGGTATGGGCACATTACGTCGCAATCCTGATTTGAAGTGGCGCCAAACACCAGAGGGCGTGCTTGAACTCAATCAAAAGCAAATGAATATTTTGTCTTCAGCCAGTCGTCTCTTAAAGCCGGGTGGCCGCTTGGTTTACGCCACTTGCAGTCTTTTGCCTCAAGAAAACCAGATGATTGCCGAAGATTTTTTAGCAAAACACCCGGATTTTGAAGTGATTCCAGCGGCTGAGGTTCTTAAGCCATTGTTTCCAAAGGATAAAATCCCATTGGGATGCAGTCCTGACAACCCTTGGTGGCAGCTATGGCCCCATATTCATGGAACAGATGGCTTCTTTGGGGCTGTTTTCCAGAGAAAAACGACCGCGGTAGCGCCAAAAGTTGAAAAAGACGGTGAAAAAGAGATCAAGGTCAAAACCAAGAAAGTAGCTAAAGAACTAAAATAAGGGTTTACACCTCTTTAGGAACATTCTTTTGAATACAGTTTCAGGTTTTGATTCATTCCTCAGTTGGCTAGCAAATGGCTATTTGGATTGGTCTTGGTGGCAAATCGTTGTTTTCACTTTAGTCATGACCCACGTTACTATTGCTGGGGTCACTATTTTCCTGCATCGTTGCCAAGCGCATCGCGCATTGGAGTTGCATCCCATCATGTCGCATTTCTTCCGTTTTTGGCTTTGGCTAACAACGGGTATGGTCACTAAAGAATGGGCAGCAATTCATCGCAAGCACCACGCTAAATGTGAAACTATTGATGATCCGCATAGCCCTCAAATCTTGGGCATCAGTACGGTGTTATCTCGCGGTGCAGAGCTGTATAAAAAAGAAGCCGCCAATCAAGAGACACTTGATAAGTTTGGTCACGGCACACCTGATGATTGGCTCGAGCACCATGTCTATTCCAGATTTTCTTGGCAAGGCGTTGCGATCATGTTGATTATCGATGTGCTGTTATTTGGCGCAATTGGTTTAACAGTATGGGCAGTGCAAATGCTGTGGATTCCGATCACAGCTGCGGGAGTGATTAATGGTATTGGGCACTTCTGGGGTTACCGTAATTACGATTGCGAAGATGCATCAACCAATATTGTTCCTTGGGGAATTTTGATTGGTGGTGAAGAGCTCCACAACAATCACCACACCTTTGCCACCAGCGCAAAGCTTTCTAGCAAATGGTATGAGTTTGATATCGGCTGGCTCTATATTCAAATGATGAGCGCAGTGGGTTTGGCAAAGGTGAAGAAGACTTCTCCTAAGCCGCAATTAAGCGATTTACGTCCTGCAGACCAGGGCACTTTAGAGGCAATCATTGCGAACCGTTATGAAATCATGGCGCGCTACAGCAAGACTTTGCGTAGTTTCTTCAGCAACGAAGTGCAGCACATGCAAGTCTTAGCTGCACATCTTAAAGATGCACGTACATGGCTTGGTAAAGACGAGTCACATTTAACTACTGAAGAAAAAGCAAAGTTGGAAGAGTTAATGGCTACTAATGCCCAACTGCGCAAGATGATTGAAATGCGCCGTGACCTACAAGCGATTTGGGGGCGTTCTAATGCGTCGGGTGATCAACTTGTTAATCAATTACGTTCATGGTGTCAGCGTGCAGAAGATAGTGGGCTATCGAGTTTGCGTGACTTCTCTTTGAGATTGCGTCGCTACGCTTAAGCGATGCCTGACTGTGATCTTGGTGAAAATCAAGACAATAAAAAACCCGCTAGATCAGCGGGTTTTTTATTTGCAGCAAATAAATATCGAATCGATAAATTACTTGAGCTTTGTTTCTTTGTAAGCAACATGCTTGCGAATGGTTGGATCAAATTTCATGATCTCCATTTTCTCAGGCTTGGTACGCTTGTTTTTTGAAGTGGTATAGAAGTGACCAGTACCAGCTGATGACTCTAATTTGATTTTTTCTCTGCCGCCTTTAGCCATTTGTGCGCTCCTTAAATTTCGCCACGTGCACGCAGATCAGACAACACAGCATCAATGCCGTTCTTGTCGATAACGCGCAAACCAGCGTTGGTTAAGCGCAAGCTAACCCAACGGTTTTCAGATTCAACCCAGAAACGACGATTTTGCAAATTCGGCAAAAAGCGACGCTTCGTTTTATTGTTTGCATGGGATACATTGTTGCCAACCATCGGCTTCTTCCCAGTGACTTGGCAAACTTTTGCCATGACATAACTCCATTAATTGCGAAAAAAGAAGATTGTATCAGTCTCAGCCTAGTTTGATCTACCCCTAATTTGCTTTAGTTTGAATGATTTGTGGGGTTTGGGGGTATAAAAGCTAGAAATCACCCAATAAGTTAGTAATTACTATCGTTTTTAGTCATTCCTCATAAGACCAGCTTCTAAAAATGAGAAAAATCCTGTGCCACTCACGATGCAATGGTCTAGGAGGGGTATATCCACCAAATGGAGGGTTTTGACGAGCATCTTGGTTAACTCTTGATCAGCTTCGCTGGGAATATGGTTGCCGCTAGGGTGGTTGTGGGCCACGATAAGGGCGCTGGCATTGCGAGCCAGGGCTTCCTTAAGGATTTCTCGGGGGTATACCGCCGTGTGGCTCAGAGACCCCCTAAAGAGTTCTTGGCACTCGATGAGCCTCATTCCCGAGTCAAGGTAGAGGCAAAGAAACACCTCATGCGGTAGGCGACCAATTTTGGCTTGTAAGTACTCTCTGGCATAGCCCGGGGAGGTGAAAACAGATTCCTCGGAAAGGGTTTCTTCAAGGCTACGTTTCACCAGTTCATAAGCCGCTTGAATTTGAGACCATTTGGAAATGCCCATGCCGTGAATGCGGGTTAATTCTTCGGGGGTGCAGGATAGGAGGCGTGGCAAATTGCCAAAGTGATGCAAAAGGTCTTGCGCTAATGAGACGGCTGACTTGCCTTTAACGCCTACGCGCAGAAAGATGGCGAGTAACTCTGCATCAGTAAGGGCGCTAGCGCCCAGGGTGCGCATTTTTTCACGGGGCTGCTCTATTTTTGGCCATTCGGTAATCGGGGAGTGCATGCTAGCGTCAGGCCTAGATACAATTACCTTATGACTAAGCTTACGGTTTTGCCCAATTCTTTCTTGACTCTCAACTATCGACTGACTTTGCCTAGCGGGGAGGATTACATCAATACTTTTATCGACCGCCCTGCGACGGTCTTGATGGGTTCTGGACAATTTGCGCCTTGTTTTGAAAAGGTGTTGATGGGATTAGGGGTGGGTGAGAAGAAAAGCGCATTGCTCGCGCCAGAGGAAAGTTTTGGCGAGCGCAAAGAGGAGTTGATTCAGTGGGTATCTTTGGGTGCACTTAAAGAAGGTCGCGATGACGATATCGAATTTAATCCTGGTGATGTGATTGAATTTAATGCCCCCGGTGGCGCGCAATATGCGGGTGTCTTGCAATCGATTAATGAAGAAGGCGCTTGGTTTGATTTCAATCACCCGCTTGCTGGCCGGCCTGTGACCTTTGAGGCTGAAATCGTGGCGATTTTGTAACTCATCATGAATCAATTTACCGCGCAAGACTCCGCAGAAATTTTGATGGCTCAGCCCCGTGGTTTTTGCGCTGGGGTGGATAGAGCAATCAATATTGTGAATGAAGCCTTGATCCGTTTTGGCGCCCCTATTTATGTGCGTCATGAAATTGTGCATAACGCTTATGTAGTTAATGAGTTGCGTGAAAAGGGTGCCGTGTTTGTAGATGAGCTTCATGAAGTGCCTAAGGGCGGCATCGTCGTATTTAGCGCTCATGGTGTATCCCAGGAGGTTCGTCAAGATGCGCAAGAGCGTGGTCTGCAGGTATATGACGCAACTTGTCCACTGGTTACCAAAGTGCATCTGGAAGTCATCAAGATGTGTAAAGAGGGTTACACGGTATTGATGATTGGTCATGCGGGGCATCCCGAGGTTGAGGGCACCATGGGTCAAGTAAAAGAAGGCGTTCATCTGATTGAGAAAGTCGCTGATGTTGCAGCTTTACCATTTACAGAGGATGAAAAAATTGCTTTTGTTACGCAAACCACGCTTTCTGTAGATGAGACTAAAGAAATTGTTGAGGCGCTGACTAAAAAGTTTCCCAAGATTGTTCAACCACGCAAGCAAGATATTTGTTACGCCACCCAAAATCGTCAAGATGCCGTTAAATTTATGGCGCCTCAAGTTGAGGTAGTGATTGTCGTGGGCAGTACGGCAAGTTCCAACTCCAATCGCTTGCGTGAATTGGCTGAAAAGTTAGGAGTTCCTGCTTACATGGTCGATGCGCCTGATCAGCTCAAGGCTGAATGGTTTGCTGGCAAGAGGCGCGTAGGACTTACCGCAGGTGCATCGGCTCCAGAGAGTTTGGCCCAATCCATTGTGGCGAAAATTCAAGAATTTGGTCCACGTAGTATTCGCAACTTAGAAGGTGTTGTTGAGGATGTTACTTTTTCCTTGCCCAAGAATTTAGTCGAGTAGCGCTTGAGTAAAAATCTTGCTGCATAAATATTTAGGGGCCTTATGGGCCCCTAAATTCTTCTAATAAGTGACTAGTTGTAGTGCTTAATGGATCTGTTTCAGTAATTCTCGCAAGATATTGCACATCTGACGAATTTCATCCTCGCTGACATTTAGCGCTGGCATGAATCGGAGAAGATTGGGTCTCGGAGAGTTAATGAGTAAACCTTCGGGATTGCGATCACGCGCAAGTTCAACGAGTTTTGTGCCGATATCGCTACTGAGCATCAGGGCGCGTAATAAGCCTTCACCACGTTCACCATCAAGATTAAATTCTGTGGAGATTGACTTGAGCTCTTGACTAAGTAGCTCACCTTTAATGCGCACAGACTCTAGAAAACCTGGCGCAAGCAGTTGTTCAACCACGCTGATACCTACGGCAGTCATGAGGGGGTTGCCATTGTAAGTACCGCCTTGATCACCAGGAACAAAGCAGGCAACTGCATCGGTAGCCAGTAGCGCTGCTAATGGCACGCCACCACCGATGCCTTTGCCCAGGGTCATGATGTCAGGCTCAATATCGTAGTTTTGATAGGCAAAGAGCTTACCTGTACGACCGCAACCCGCTTGAACTTCATCCACGATCAGCAGAACATTGTTCTCCTTAGTGAGTTTGCGCAGGCCCTGCATAAACTCTTTCGTTGTTGGAATCACGCCGCCTTCACCTTGAACGGGCTCGAGCATTACTGCAACCGTTTTATCGGTAATGAGTTTCTTGACGGATTCCAGATCATTTAAATCGGCTTTCGGAAATCCAGGAACTTGTGGGGCAAACATCGTATCCCAACCAGGTTTGCCCGAGGCGCTCATGGTCGCTAAGGTTCGACCATGAAAGCTGTGATCAAAGGTGATGATCTCAAAGGCGCCAGATTTATTTAGTTGACCCCATTTACGCGCTAACTTGATAGCACCTTCATTGGCTTCAGCCCCGCTATTGGCAAAGAATACTTTATTAAAGCAACTGTTATCGGTCAGTAAATTGGATAAACGAATCATCGGTTCGTTATAAAAAGCTGGGCTTGGGTTGATGAGCTTTTTGGCTTGTACGTTCAGAGCATCAATCATGCCCTGATTACTGTGACCTAGGCAGTTCACAGCCCAACCTTGCAAAAAATCTAAGTAGCGCTTGCCATTGTTATCCGTTAACCACGATCCCTTACCCTCAACCATTACTAATTCTGGTCGTTGGGTAATAAACATCACTGAGTGGTGATCGACGGCTTGGGCTGACTTATTCATGAGGTTTGCTTGGTGAGGTCAAATATAGTTTCTATTATCGCGCTTAGTCGCTTATTTTGGGGCAAGGTCGGCAGCGCTGGTAAAGGAGTCGGCAAAGAATTCTTCTTCAGGAAGATGACATTGTGATGAAAAGTCTTGGCGGGCTGCATTGACCATCACTGGGGCTCCACAAGCGTATACCTGGCGATCTGCCATATTGGGGTAGTCAGCCATAACTGCTTGATGGACAAAACCGGTACGTCCCTGCCATTGATCCTCTGGCAGAGCATCTGAAATCACCGGGGTGTAGGTGAAATCAGGAATATTTTTTGCCCAGGCTTGGCATAGCTCATGCATGTATAGGTCGCCTGGTCTGCGGCCACCCCAATACAGGTGAATCGGCCGATCTATTTTTTTGTGTTGCATTTGTTCCACAATCGATTTGATCGGTGCAAACCCCGTTCCTGCGGCAACAAAGATAATCGGCTTCTTTGAGTCTTCTCGTAAAAAGAAGCTACCAAGCGGTCCTTCAAAGCGCAGAATATCTTTTTCTTTGAGGGCGGGATCTTTTGCACCAAAGACAAAATCGGTGAAAAGGCCGCCTGGTAAATGTCGGATATGTAACTCTAGAGGACCTTCATGATCGGGCGCATTGGCAATAGAGTAAGCGCGACGCTGCCCATCTTTGAGCAAGAACTCTAAATATTGACCAGCTAAAAACTGAAAACGTTCTGTGGCAGGTAATTGCAATTTGAGAATAGCGACATCAACACTGGGTTTTGAAATACTGTTAACGCGGCAAGGCACTTTCCGAATGGCAATATCACCTGCACCTTGCACTTCACGCGCTTCAATTAAGAGGTCAGATTGTGGGTAAGCGCAGCAAAATAAAATCGCTCCCGCTGTTTCATCCGATTTGCTGAGAGCAGCATCACTATGTTGGCCATGCTCAACAGTTCCTTCGAGGACCTTGCCTTTGCAGGACCCGCAGGCACCATTCTTGCAGCCATAGGGGAGGGTAATGCCTTGCTGGAGGGCGGCATCTAGTAGGGTCTCATCTTGACCAACTGTAAATTGTTTGCCGCTCGTTTTGAGCGTGACTTGGTAAGACACTCTCATTCCTTTCAATTAATCGTTACGATATGCCTTATGCAATCTTTTGGTAAATCTCGAATCCTGATCATTGGCTGTGGCGATATTGGTCTGCGCGTTGCTAAGCAGCTCGCCAAAAATTACCAGGTATTTGCCTTAACTTCCCAAAAAACCCGTTTTCAGGAATTGAGATCGGTTGGCGCGACTCCAATTTTGGGGGATTTGGATAAGCCCGATAGCTTGTGGCGTTTAAGTGGCCTTGCACAAACCGTTATCCACTTAGCGCCACCCCAAAATGTAGGGCATCGTGATTGCCGAACTCGCAATCTCCTGCGAATTTTATCCCAAGGATCGGGTGTTGTCAGACGCTTCATTTATATCAGCACCACCGGCGTTTACGGCGACCATAAGGGAGAAAGGGTGATAGAGAGCACCCCAGTCAAACCCCAAAGCGAACGCGCTAAGCGACGAGTAGATGCAGAGCAAGTGCTGCGTCTATGGTCGCTGGCCCATGGTGTGGCTTTGACTATCCTCAGGGCGCCTGGCATCTATGCTCTTGATCGCTTGCCAATTGAACGCATTCAGTCTCGCACACCAGCATTGTTGGCTGCCGAGGACGCTTACTCCAACCATATCCACAGCGATGATTTAGCTAGACTGATTTGCGCTGCTGTTTACCATGGCAAGCCTCAGAGGGTGATCAATGCCAGTGATGGCGGTGAGGCAAAGATGGGGGACTATTTTGATGAAGTGGCCGATGCATTTGGCTTAGAGCGTCCACCACGATTGCCTGCGGCAGAGCTGGAGAAAATAGTATCTCCAATGCTTTGGTCTTTTATGAGAGAGTCTCGACGCGTTAGTAACGGGCGACTCAAAGAACTAAAAACACCATTACGTTACCCTAGCGTAGCGGCGTTTTTAAAAACTATTTCCAAGAATCCTTAAGTCCAACCGTACGGTTAAATACGGGAGCGCCTGGTTTTGAGTCCACTTGATCTGCCACAAAATATCCATGACGCTCAAACTGAAAACGCTCTTCTGCTTTGGCCTCTTTCATGCAGGGCTCTAAATAGGCGGTAATGGTTTGTTTAGAGTTTGGATTAATAGCATCTAAAAAATTCTTATCGCCACTATCGGGATGTGGATCGCTAAAGAGGTGGTCATATAGGCGAACTTGCGCTGGCACTGCTTCTGCAGCGCTTACCCAATGAATATTGCCTTTGACTTTGTAATTATTTGATCCAGGAGTCCCACTTTTGCTGTCAGGGAAGTGGGTAGCATTCACTTGGGTGACATTGCCATCAGCGTCCTTCTCAAAGCCAGTGCACTCAATAACAAAACCATGACGCAAGCGCACGCGGCCACCAGGCTGATCACCAATCGGTGGGTAAAGTCTGAAGAAGCCTTTGATCGGCTCTTTCATAAAGTCATCTTCTTCGATCCACAATTCTTTTGTGAAATGAAACTCACGATTACCCCATTCAGGATGCTGAGGATGGCGAGGTGCTGAGCAAGGTTCGCTGGCAGATGAGTCAACATTTTCAATCACTAGCTTGAGTGGCTTGAGAACGGCGGTAGCTCGAGGTGCTTTAGCTTCCAGATCATCGCGTAAGGATTGATCTAGGGTGCTCATATCAATCCAGCTATCCGCCTTGGAGACGCCAATACGTTCGCAGAACAAACGAATGCTTTCAGGCGTGTAGCCCCTTCGACGGATGCCCACAATGGTTGGCATGCGTGGATCATCCCAGCCATCCACATGCTTTTCTTCTACTAATTGCAAAAGCTTGCGCTTACTGGTGATGGTGTAGGTCAAATTGAGACGAGCGAACTCATATTGATGGGGAACGGGACTCTTAAAAACCCCCAACTGGGCTAATGAGTCGACGATCCAGTCATACAAGGGGCGGTTGTTTTCAAATTCGAGCGTACAAATTGAATGTGAAACGTTTTCCAGTGCATCGGATATGCAGTGGGTGAAATCATATAAAGGGTAGATACACCATTTGCTACCCGTGCGGTGATGATCGGTATGGCGAATACGATAGACCACGGGGTCGCGCATCACAATATTGGGATGCGCCATATCGATCTTGAGACGCAGAACATGCTCTCCATCTTGATATTTGCCGTCGCGCATCTCCCGAAATAAGCGCAGATTTTCAGTGGGAGTGCGGTCACGATAAGGACTGTTTTTCCCTGCCTGACCGAAGTTGCCACGGTTTGTATGGATGTCATCCGCACTTTGACTATCAACATACGCCTTACCATTCTCAATCAGGAGTTCAGCAAATGCATACAGTTGATCAAAGTAATCACTGGCGTGATAGAGATGTGTGCCCCAATCAAATCCAAGCCACTTCACCGAATCCAAAATGCTATCAGCGTATTCCACATCCTCTTTAGCGGGATTAGTGTCATCTAGGCGCATATTGCAGCGCGCACCACCTGCTTGAGTGTTGTAGTCATTTGCTAGGCCAAAGTTAAGGCAGATACTTTTAGCATGACCGATATGTAGATAGCCATTCGGCTCTGGTGGAAAACGGGTAATGATCGAAGGAATGGCTTGCCCATCTCTATTGCTGCGATTTTGATATGCACCACTAGCCAGGTCATGATCAATGATCTGGCGTAAAAAATTAGAGGGTTCGGCAACTGTGCCGCCAGCAGTTTTAGAGGGTTTGCTATCTTGAGACATGGGGTCATTGTAGAGAAAACTTCACCCTGAAATGAAAAAAGCCCGCAATCACTTGCGGGCCTGTTTCAAGCTTGTATCTGATTACTCTTCTACGAAGGCTTCTTCTCGGGTTTTCTTTACCGCTGGTAAGGCTACGATCACAACCAGTAAGGCAGCCGCAATCAGAAGACCCAGTGATAGTGGGCGCGTAAAGAAGGTTGAAAAGTCTCCGCGTGAGAGCAGTAAGGCTCTGCGGAAATTCTCTTCCATCATCGGACCTAGGACAAAGCCCAAGAGTAGCGGAGCTGGTTCACAGCCGAGTTTGAAAAAGAGATAACCAATCAAGCCAAATCCGGCTGTGACATAGACGTCAAATACAGAATTGTTTACGGTATAGACACCGATGCAACAGAACACCAAAATAGCTGGATACATTAATCGGTATGGAATCTTCAAGAGTTTTACCCAAATACCAATCAAAGGTAAATTCAAGAGGATCAGCATCACGTTACCAATCCACATGGATGCAATCAAACCCCAAAACAAGGTTGGATTGCTAGTCATCACTTGTGGGCCAGGCTGGATGTTGTGAATGGTCATCGCACCCACCATTAAGGCCATCACGGCATTTGGCGGAATACCTAAGGTGAGCAATGGAATAAAAGAAGTTTGGGCTGCCGCATTGTTTGCTGCCTCTGGTCCAGCAACACCTTCAATTGCGCCTTTACCAAACTCAGCAGTGTATTTAGAGGATTTTTTCTCGACTGAGTAGGCTCCAAAGGCTGCTAAAGCTGCTCCACCGCCAGGCAAGATTCCCAAAATAGAACCAATTGTTGTCCCGCGCAAGATGGAAGGCACCATGCGCTTTAAATCATTTTTGGTGGGAATCATGGACGTGACTTTGTTGAGGAAGCTCTCTTCATCATCTTTTTTCTCAAGATTGCCCATGATTTCGGCAAACCCAAAAACACCCATAGCCACACTCACAAAGCCAATTCCGTCACTAAGTTGTGGAATATCAAAGGAGTAGCGGGCAACACCAGAGTTCACGTCAGTACCAATTAAGCCCATGAGCAGACCTAAGATGATCATGCCAATCGCTTTAATCAGGGAGCCTGAAGCCAAAACCACGGCACCAATTAACCCTAAAACCATTAGGGAGAAGTATTCAGCGGGGCCGAATTTGAAAGCCAACTCAGTAAGTGGTGCGGCAAAACCAGCTAGAACTAGCGTGGCTACGCAACCAGCAAAGAATGAGCCCATACCGGCAGTAAAGAGTGCTACACCTCCGCGTCCATTTTTGGCCATTTGATAGCCATCAATTGCAGTCACCACCGAGGACGTCTCTCCCGGAATATTGAGCAAAATGGCGGTGGTTGAGCCACCATATTGTGAGCCGTAGTAAATACCAGCCAACATAATAAGAGCGGCAATTGGAGGCAGGGCGTAGGTGGCTGGTAACAGCATCGCAATGGTAGCGACTGGTCCTAGGCCGGGGAGTACTCCAATCAGCGTACCCAATAGGCAGCCGATGAAGCAATACATGAGGTTTTGAAGCGTAAACGCTGTGTCAAATCCGAGAGCGAGATTGTTAAATAATTCCATTTTTCTAGATCCCGGTGATTATTCGAAAAAGAACGGTAAAACTGGAAAAGTGAGCTTCAAGCCCACAATGAAAACCATATAGGTAAAGAACATCAATGCAATGGCATTGAGGATCGCAGCTTTCCAGCTAAATTCTTTACTCGCAGTTGAAGCCGTCAGTACGAGAACAAAAATAGCTACTAAGACGCCCATAGTGGGCAGCAAAATACCAAAAAGGCAAATAGACCCAGTAATAATGCCAATGACTTTCCAGTTGAATTTGGGGATTTGATCAATGCCGGCACTAGCTCTGAGAGAATTCACAAGAACCAATAAACCCAACAAAAACATCAGAATGCCTAGGGCGAATGGAAAATATCCAGGTCCCATCTTGGCAGCAGTGCCCATTGAATAGGTCGTAGCAATACCTGCAAAAAATAAGCCGATCACCATATACATGATGCCGGCGCCAAAATCTCGTTGATTACGAATTTTCAAGTTGAGCTCCTCAAATATCGACTTATATGCCGATCTATTTATTGATGTAGGCGATTGTAAGGCACGAAAGGGAAGGTTTGCTAAGGGTTTGCCCCCGGCTGGTGCCAATGCGATAATTATTCCCATGAAAGTTTCCCAAATTCGCCAGGCATACCTGGACTATTTCGCCCAAAAAGGCCACCAAATTGTTCCTTCCAGCCCTGTAGTGCCGGGAGATGACCCGACACTGCTATTTACGAACGCAGGGATGAACCAGTTCAAAGATGTCTTTCTGGGTTTTGATAAGCGTCCTTATCACCGCGCAACTACAGCGCAAAAATGTATTCGGGCTGGTGGTAAGCACAATGATTTGGACAATGTTGGCTATACAGCTCGTCACCACACCTTTTTTGAGATGCTGGGAAATTTCTCATTTGGGGGCTATTTCAAGCAAGACGCCATTCGCTTTGCCTGGGAATTGCTTACCGAAGTCTTTAAGCTCCCAAAAGAAAAGTTACTCGTCACGGTCTACGCCGAAGATGATGAGGCTTACGAGATTTGGAATAAACAAATTGGTGTGCCCATCGATCGCATTATTCGCATTGGCGATAACAAGGGCGCACGGTATGCCTCTGACAATTTTTGGATGATGGGCGATACCGGCCCTTGCGGACCGTGCACTGAGATTTTTTACGATCATGGCCCACATATTCCTGGCGGCCCTCCCGGTAGTCCAGAAGAGGATGGCGATCGTTACATCGAGATTTGGAATAACGTGTTCATGCAATTTAACCGTGATGAAGCGGGCAACATGCATCCTCTGCCTAAGCCTAGTGTTGATACGGGTATGGGCTTAGAGCGTATCGCTGCAGTCTTACAGCACGTTCACTCCAATTACGAGATTGATCTTTTTGTTAATTTACTGAAAGCCGCCAAAGAAGCAGTGGACGCTGCTGGTGGTGATAATTGCGATTTGGCTAGCCCATCTTTAAAGGTGATTGCTGACCATATTCGCGCCTGTAGTTTTATTGTGGTTGATGGCGTAATCCCCGGTAATGCTGGGCGCGGTTATGTACTGCGCCGTATTGCCCGACGTGCGATACGTCATGGCTACAAAT
Source organism: Polynucleobacter sp. es-EL-1 (assembly GCF_018687975.1). NCBI lineage: Bacteria > Pseudomonadati > Pseudomonadota > Betaproteobacteria > Burkholderiales > Burkholderiaceae > Polynucleobacter > Polynucleobacter sp. es-EL-1. The sequence continues at coordinate 1,553,017 of NZ_CP061310.1, read as the reverse complement.
TGGGTGCACGCAAACCCTTCTTCTATCAGCTTGTGCCTGCCCTTGTTCGGGAAATGGGTGAGGCCTATCCTGAATTACGTGCTGCTCAAGACAAGGTGGCTGAAGTCATCAAGCAAGAAGAAGAGCGTTTCTTTCAGACTATTGCTAATGGTATGGAAATTTTGGAGGGAGCGCTTGTTGGCGGGTCGAAGACGGTCGATGGTGAAACCGCTTTCCGTTTGCACGACACCTTTGGTTTCCCGTTGGATCTGACAGCTGATGTCTGCCGTGAACGCAATGTCACAGTGGATGCAGCAGGCTTTGAATTGGCAATGCAAAAGCAGCGCGATCAAGCCAGGGCTGCTGGTAAGTTTAAGGTTGCGCAAGGACTTGAGTACTCCGGTAAGCCAACCCAGTTTCATGGCTATGACACCCTCAAGCATGAGGGTGCTAAAGTCACTGCGCTCTATGTTGATGGCTCTGCAGTTCAGGCCGTTAAGGCTGGTGATGCTGCGGTAATTGTTTTGGATAACACGCCGTTTTATGCTGAGTCTGGCGGCCAAGTGGGCGATCAAGGCGAGTTACGTAATGAATCAGTGCGCTTTGCTGTTGAAGATACTTTTAAGATTCAGGCCGATGTATTTGGACATCAGGGTGAGGTCCTTGAGGGCGAGCTCAAAGTGGGTGATGCACTCAATGCCTTGGTGGACGTGCAGCAAAGAACTGAAACTATGCGCAACCATAGTGCAACACACATCTTGCATAAAGCATTGCGTGAAGTCCTAGGTGACCACGTGCAGCAAAAAGGCTCCTTAGTAGATGCCAGCAAAACCCGTTTTGACTTTACCCACAATGCACCAATGACAGCAGAGCAAATTCGTCGCATTGAAGATATTGTCAATGCCGAGATCTTGGCCAATACCGCTACTTCCGGAAAAGTCATGTCTTTAGATGATGCGCAAAAGACTGGCGCCATGATGCTCTTTGGTGAGAAGTATGGTGATGAAGTCCGTGTTCTCGAAATTGGGACATCTAAGGAGTTATGCGGTGGTACGCACGTAGCGCGCACTGGCGATATCGGCAGCTTGAAGATTGTTTCTGAGGGCGGTGTTGCAGCGGGTATTCGTCGGGTGGAAGCAGTGACCGGCAAAAATGCCCTCAATTTCTTGCAAGGCTTAGAAGACAAAATCAATGAGGCAGCTACGATTCTCAAAACCCATCCAGGTGATTTAGTTAACCGTGTTGCTCAATTGCAAGAAAGTTTGCGCCAAGCTGAGCGTGAGTTAGATAAGGTCAATTCCAAGTTGGCGGCAAGTCAAGGTGACGAGCTGGCAACCCAAGCAATTGATGTCAATGGTATGAAAGTTTTGGCAGCGCGTTTAGATGGAGCAGATGCCCAGGTCTTACGTGAAACCATGGATGCGCTCAAAGCTAAGCTCAAAACCGCTGCGATTGTGCTGGCTTCAGTGCAAGGCGATAAAGTTAGCTTGATTGCGGGCGTTACTGCAGACTCTATTGCTAAGGTCAAGGCTGGTGATCTCGTCAACTTTGTTGCAGAGCAGGTTGGCGGTAAAGGGGGTGGCAAGCCAGAGATGGCGATGGCTGGTGGTACCGACCCAAGTAAGTTAGGTGCAGCCTTAGCTGGCGTTAAAGATTGGGTGGCTTCTAAATGAGTGATGCCATCCCATTTGATCTCGAGGTTGATGCTATTGGTATGAATTGCCCCTTGCCGATTTTGCGCACCAAGAAAGCATTAGCTACTATGCAATCAGGTGAAGTGCTGAAGGTCAAGGCAACCGATTCTGGCGCTGCACATGATTTTCCGGTGTTTGCAAAACAGACAGGCAATGAGCTTATCTCGACCGCTACTGAAGGTGATGTCTTGGTTTTCTTCCTAAAGAGAAGATAAAGCTTAAGTTAAAGAGCGACTCTGAAGATAGGCGGCAAACTCCGTCTTTACTTCTGGGTGACGTAAGGCAAACTCTACGGATGCTTTGAGATAGCCAAGCTTGCTACCGCAGTCATAACGTACGCCATCGTACTCGTAGGCAAAAACAGGCTCCTCTTTGAGGAGGGAGGCGATGGCATCGGTGAGTTGAATTTCTCCGCCGGCACCAGGCTTGAGATTGCGAATGTGTTTAAAGATGTCTGAGGACAATACATATCTACCAACCACCGCCATATTGGATGGTGCATCTTTTGGCTGAGGCTTTTCTACGATGCCATTGAGGCGATAGATGCCTTTAGCAACTTCCGTACCATCCACTATGCCGTAAGAGCTACTTTTTGCAGGGTCAATTTTTTCTACTGCTAGTACTGAACCATTTTGCTCGTCAAATACTTTGAGCATTTGCTTGAGAACCGGGGGCTGACCATCCAGCAAGTCATCAGCTAAGATGATGGCAAAGGGTTCATCACGAACCAATTTCTCTGCACAGAGCACTGCATGACCTAATCCCAAGGCTTCTGGTTGACGCACATATACGCAGTCAACATGGCTCGGTTTTACGCTACGCACGATTTCCAGTAAAGCTTGTTTATTTTTCGCCTCGAGTTCAGCCTCTAACTCATACGCTTTATCAAAGTGATCTTCAATGGCGCGCTTGCTGCGACCGGTGACAAAAATCATTTCAGTAATGCCAGCGGCGATAGCCTCCTCAACTGCATATTGAATGAGTGGCTTATCAACAACGTTCAGCATTTCTTTCGGACTCGCCTTGGTTGCTGGCAAGAAACGAGTGCCCAAGCCCGCAACAGGAAAAACAGCTTTAGTGACGGCTTTAGTGCTTAATGGCATAAAAAATCCTGATTAGTGATTAGCTGCTTATTTCAAACGCTCTAATTGTGCAACAAGCTTCTCATGATTTTGCTCAAATCCTGCAAGGCGTTGTTTTTCTTGAGCTACAACCTCTTCTGGAGCCCGTACTACGAAGCTTTCATTACCTAGTTTGCTGCGTGCTTTAGTAATTTCAATGCTTAGGCGTTCAATTTCTTTACCTAGACGAATTCTCTCGGCAGCAACGTCAACTTCTATCTTGAGCAATAACTTCATATTGCCAACAAGCGCCATTGGGGCGCCAGGAGCATCTTTTTCTAAGGCAGACTCATCGTCATAAATTTTGACTTCAGATAGTTTTGCTAGGGCAGTGAGGTATGGGCTGGCTTTCTTTAAGAAGTCTTGCGGTCCACTAATCCATAAAGGCACTTTGAGTGCGGGTGATACCTGCATCTCGCCACGCAAGTTACGGCAAGCATCTACGATTGCTTTGATTTGGGTAACCCAAGCTTCACTCTTCTCATCAATCTTATCGAGTTGAGCGATAGGGTAGGGTTGTAAGGCAATCGTTTGCTTATCTTGTTTTGCTAACTCTTTACCAACCTTAGGACCAACAGTCTGCCAAAGGGTTTCAGTAATAAATGGAATGAGTGGGTGAGCCATGCGCAAAATGGTTTCTAGCACTCGCAAGAGCGTTCTCCGAGTAGCACGCTGCTGGGCAGGTGTGCCTGTCTGCAATTGCACTTTGGCTAACTCTAAGTACCAATCGCAATATTCATCCCATACAAACTGATAAATGCTGCTGGCGATATTGTCAAAACGATAGTTCTCAAATCCCTTGGCAACATCAGCCTCTGTTCTTTGTAACAGAGAAACAATCCACCTATCAGCAGGAGAAAAATCAAGGTAGCCGTCGGGACCGCACTGATTATCACAAGGAGCAAAGCCATTGTCCTGATCATTCCCTGGACAATTCATGAGTACAAAGCGTGTGGCATTCCACAGCTTGTTGCAAAAATTGCGATAACCCTCGCAGCGTTTCTGATCAAAGTTAATGTTGCGACCCAGGGATGCAAGTGAAGCAAAGGTAAAGCGCAGGGCATCTGTACCAAACGCGGGGATACCTTCAGGAAACTCTTTTTTGGTTTTCTTGGAAATGCTTTCAGCTTGCTTGGGATTCATTAACCCCGTAGTGCGCTTATTCACCAACTCTTCAATTTGGATACCATCAATGAGGTCGATTGGATCCAAAGTATTACCTTTGGACTTGCTCATTTTCTGACCTTCAGCATCACGCACGAGGCCATGCACATAGACAGTATTAAAAGGGACCTTACCAGTGAAGTGACAAGTCATCATCACCATGCGGGCAACCCAGAAAAAGATAATGTCAAAGCCAGTGACTAAAACAGAGGATGGCAAGAAATGTTTGAGTGCAGGCGTTTCTTCTGGCCAACCGAGTGAGCTAAAAGGCACGAGTGCGGAGCTAAACCAAGTATCGAGTACATCTGGATCGCGATTGAGTTGACCTTGGTAACCGGCAGCAGCAGCTTTAGTCTTGGCTTCCTCTTCAGAGCGCGCTACAAAGATCTGACCATCATCGCCATACCAGGCGGGGATTTGATGGCCCCACCAAAGTTGGCGAGAGATGCACCAATCTTGAATGTTTTCTAGCCACTGGGTGTAAGTGGTAATCCAGTTTTCTGGAACCAATTTAATGTCACCCTTAGTAACCGCATCTAATGCCGCGCCGGCAATAGATGAGCCTGGCTGATATTTATTGTCTGGGCTCGGTTTGGACATAGCCACAAACCACTGATCGGTGAGCATCGGCTCAATAATGGTTTGTGTACGATCGCCGCGGGGCACCATCAGTTTATGAGGCTGCACTTTTTCGAGTAAGCCTGCAGCATCTAAATCAGCTACCACTTGCTTGCGCGCTGCAAAGCGTTCTAAACCTTGATACGCAGCCGGGGCATTTTCATTAATCTTGGCGTCTAGCGTGAGAATATTAATGAGCGGTAGTTGATGACGTTGACCCACGGCATAGTCATTAAAGTCATGTGCTGGTGTCACTTTGACAACGCCGGTACCAAAGGCGAGATCCACATAATCATCAGCAATGATCGGAATCTGTCGATTGCACAGTGGTAAGTTCACTGTTTTACCAATGAGATGCTTGTAACGCTCGTCTTCTGGATTGACCATGACGGCGACGTCACCCAACAGAGTCTCTGGGCGAGTAGTAGCAACGGTCAGGTGTCCAGAGCCATCTGCTAGTGGATAGCGGATGTGCCACATGGAGCCATCTTCTTCTTCACTCACTACTTCTAGATCGGAGACTGCAGTTCCCAGAACTGGATCCCAGTTCACTAAACGTTTTCCGCGGTAAATGAGTCCTTGCTCATGCAAACGAACAAATACTTCTACTACTGCCTTGGACATCTTGCTGTCCATGGTGAAATATTCTTTACCCCAATCGATCGAAGCGCCTAAGCGACGAATCTGCCGAGTAATGGTATTGCCAGAAGTTTCTTTCCACTCCCAGACCTTTTCGAGGAACTTCTCGCGCCCCAAGTCATGGCGTGATACTTTTTGGGCATCGAGTTGACGCTCAACAACGATTTGCGTAGCAATACCGGCATGATCTGTGCCGGGTACCCATAATGTATTTTTACCCAGCATGCGCGCATGACGTACCAAGCCATCCATGATTGTTTGGTTAAAGGCATGCCCCATATGCAAGGTACCTGTCACATTCGGTGGGGGTAACTGAATTGAGAAGTCTCCCTTGCCCTCATCTAGAGTGGCGTCGGCAATTCCTCGGCGTTCCCATTCCGGACCCCAATAGGCTTCTATCGGCGCAGGTTCATAGGATTTGGCGAGATCATCGGCTGAGCTGGCCATTGGAGGGTTTGATGAATTAGGGGTATTCGAGGCATTTGGCATAAGAGGCAAATTATAATTGGGGCGATGTACTCAGACCTGCTCGCCAACCTTAATCCAGAACAACGCGAGGCAGTGACCCTCCCGCCCGTAAACGAAAATGGCCAGGCCCAGTCAGCCCTAATCTTGGCGGGGGCTGGTAGCGGTAAGACCCGCGTCCTCACCACCCGGATTGCTTGGCTGATTCAGACGGGCCAGGTTTCCCCGATTGGGGTCTTAGCGGTCACCTTTACCAATAAAGCGGCCAAGGAGATGATGCTGCGCCTGAGTGCCATGCTACCCATTAATACCCGGGGTATGTGGATTGGCACCTTTCACGGTCTGTGCAACCGCCTATTGCGTGCACATCATAAGGAAGCAGGTCTACCCTCAACTTTTCAGATTTTGGATACCCAAGATCAGTTATCTGCCATTAAGCGCCTGTTAAAGGGTTTAAAGGTTGATGATGAGAAGTATCCCCCTAAACAGCTGCAATACTTCATTGCCCATGCCAAAGAGCGTGGCCAACGAGCGCGCGAGTTATCGGTTGGGGATGACTTTCAGGCCAAGATGGCTCAGTTATATGAGGCCTACGATGAGCAATGCCAGCGTGAAGGCGTGGTTGACTTTGCTGAACTCTTATTGCGTAGCTATGAATTACTCAAACACAACGAAGCCATTCGGACACATTATCAAGAACGTTTTCGCCACATTTTGATTGATGAGTTTCAAGATACCAACGCCTTGCAATACGCCTGGCTCAAGTTGCTTTCTGGTCATGATGCGAGTCGGGTGAATGTCAGTGGCATGGGCAGTAGTGCAGTCTTTGCTGTAGGTGATGATGACCAAAGTATTTATGCTTTCCGAGGTGCTGATGTAGAGAATATGCGCCTCTATGAAAAGCAATACCATCCGATGATGGTGAAGTTAGAGCAGAACTATCGCTCACATGGCCATATTTTGGATACGGCCAATTTTTTAATTGCTAACAACTCAGATCGATTGGGAAAAAACCTGCGCACGGATGCTGGTCATGGTGAGCCAGTGCGGATTTATGATGCACCGAGCGATCATGCTGAGGCAGCTTGGCTAGTTGATGAAATTAAAGCGCTAATCAGTAGCGGTATTAAACGTACTGAAATTGCATTGCTTTATCGCAGTAATGCCCAGTCCCGCATCATTGAGCATGCCTTATTTTCTGCTGGCATTCCGTACCGAGTGTATGGTGGCCTACGCTTTTTTGAGCGCGCAGAGATTAAGCATGCATTGGCTTATCTCCGTCTTTTGGAAAATCCAAACGATGACACCTCATTCTCGCGGGTAGTCAACTTTCCAACGCGTGGTATTGGTGCGCGCTCAATTGAAGCGGTGCAAGATGCTGCTCGGGCGCAGAACAGCTCTTTGTATCTAGCTGCCTCTACGCTTGATGGAAAAGCGGGTGCTGCTCTCGGTGGATTTGTGCGTTTAGTTGATCACATGCGTGAAGCGACACGTCACAACACCTTACCTGAAACTGTAGAGTTTGTAATTCAGCATAGCGGCTTAATTCAACACTACCTCTCTGAACGTGAAGGTCAAGATCGTGTTGAGAACTTGCAGGAATTAATCAACGCAGCGACAGCCTTTATTGCAGAAGAGGGTTATGGTCAAGACGCTGCTGCAGCGATGTTGCCAGGTGAAAATGCACCCGGCGTTGTCGAAGTTTCTCCTTTGGCTGCGTTCTTGTCGCATGCTTCATTAGAGGCTGGCGATAACCAAGCGCAGGCTGGGCAGGATGCCGTGCAGTTAATGACCGTGCATTCAGCCAAGGGTTTGGAATTTACTTCCGTATTTATTACAGGGTTAGAGGAAGGTTTATTTCCTCATGAAAATAGTATCAATGAGCAAAATGGTTTAGAGGAAGAGCGTCGCTTGATGTACGTGGCAATTACCCGTGCCAAAGAGCGTTTATATCTTTCGCATACTCAGTCGAGAATGCTCCACGGCCAGGTCCGTTACAACATGCCATCTCGCTTCTTGGAAGAATTACCATCCGACTCCTTGAAGTGGTTAACTCCAAAGGCAAAAGATGCGCGTTGGGGTGGCGCTGGCAGTTATGGCAACGCTGGACGAGCCGGATCAACTTGGCAAGACGGTTATACCCGGCAGCGCGATTCAGAAACGAATGATTTCTTTGATTCTGGCAGTGATCGTCAAAGACCCGCTAGACAAATTGGACGTGTTGGTTCTGCCTCTACGGCTGTTACTCGAATGGCCTCACCCCCAAGAGGAAACTACCCATTTAAGATCGGCCAAAACGTATTTCATACCAAATTTGGTGAAGGACGTGTCACCGGCTTAGAGGGGCAAGATGCAGATGCACGCGCACAAGTGAACTTCAAGCGTCATGGCGTGAAGTGGTTGCAGCTCAGTATTGCAAAGTTAGCTGCGATTGATTGATGCGCTAAGCAATTAAGGTTGCTGATTCTTTTTCAGCGAAGCATGCTTTCCAGGTTGCAAAGAAAGAACAGTGCATCACAGTGAGCGCTGCCATGGATAGTGGCGCGATGATAAAAGACGCTGCTTGTCCTAAATTAATGGCATCTAGGATGGAGCCAATTGTTAAGGGGATGATCGCGAGGATGCCGCCCCAAATGGCGACATAGAATAAAAATGCACCCTTGTTGGCCCAACATGCAACAGCACTAGAAAATAGCGCCTGACCTACTGACATGTTTGCCCAAGCTACTAACACTGGTGAGAACCACATCAACATCGCTACAGGCACGTAGAGTAAGCAGCCATAAAACAAGATGAGATAAATCTGATTGATTACTTCTGGTGTGATGGGCTTATCGCCGGTCAGTAATGGAAGGATGACTTCAAAATCTACCAGTAGACTCAAAATAAAACTTAATGACAGAATCATTGCTGCATAGACTATGCCTAATTGCAGTATGCGTTTGCGCACAATGGGTGTACCTTGCAGAGCAATTAAATACACCATCGGACGGATACGTTCTTTTTGAATTGCTTGGCGACATGCCGTCATAAAACCAACCGAGAGGGTGGGTGTCAGAAGGAGAACAGCAAATACGCCAATTACTGGAATGATGACAGCTAATTGCGCTGTAAAGACGTATAAAAATACCAGCATTAAGAATCCCAAAGGATTTTGTTTAAACAGCCAAATGCCTTGACGAATCCAGGTGTAGCCTTCTTTAGGGGCAACGGTATTCAGTTTCATAGTGCCTTACGACTTAAAAGAATGTTTTCAAAATGACGAGGATCATGTGGAGTGAGCATTTGCGCATCTCTTGGGAGGTAATAGTCCCATAAGCGTGAAATCCAAAATCGTAACGCCGCCGCACGAAGCATCAACGGCCAGCTTCTTTGCTCCGCCTCTGTCAGGGGCCGCACACGTTGATAGGCTTGCATTAAGGCTTTTAAGCGATCGGGATCTAGATCTTGCTTGTTTTCGGCAAGACACCAATCGTTAGCAGTCACCGCTAAATCAAATAACCATTTATCGGTACCAGCAAAATAGAAGTCAAAGAAACCACCTAGCTGATCTTTAGTGCTATCACTTTCCACTTGTGGATCAAACAGGACATTATCCCTAAACAGATCACAGTGACTTGCACCTTTTGGTAGGTCAGCATAATCATCCGATGAAAAAAATGTTTCTTGGGTTGATAGCTCTGTTGTGAGTAATTGCGCTTGAGCGCTATTAAGGTGTGGCAATACTTGCGGAACGGTTTTTTGCCACCAAGATAGACTGCGAAGATTTTCCTGACTTTGTTTAAAGTCTGAGCTAGCTAGATGCATCTTCGCCAACATCTCACCAACAAGAGCGCAGTGATTTACTTTGGGATCCAATCTAGATAAACCAGGTAGCTTACTGACTATGGCTGCAGGCTTAGCTTTGAGTGAGAAAAGAATCTCGCCATGCTTATTCTCAAGAGGCTTTGGAACTGGAATCCCTTTGTTTGCCAAATGGCGCATTAACTCTAAATAGAAGGGCAGCTGTTCTGCAGATAATCTTTCGAAAATCGTTAAGACATATTCTTGCTTCTTATTTTCTTTTTCGGTATCGAGAAAGAAATTAGAGTTCTCGATACCACCATGAATCCCCTTGATGGAGACAGCTTGGCCAATCTCAAAATCGTGCGCGATCCAGTTTGCGATATCGCCCAGTTCAATGGGTGTAAAGACAGCCATGGCTACTTAAGAAAAGAAAAGTGAATCAATGACTAAGGTGTCTTAGAAAGGAATCTTAACGCTGGGGACGCTAATAAGATCAGTTTCTTTAGGCACTCCTGGCATCACAGTAGCAGGGGGTGCCATCTCGTAACTGGTGTAGCGTGTTTTGACATCAACCTGTGTTGGCGCATTGGCGTCTTTGTACTCTGTAATTTCAGTGCCGGTGGCCTCTTTGTGCACAAAGCTGGGTTTACGGCCTTCAGGGGCATTCGTCGCTTGGGAGGCGCTGACTGGCGGTGAAAGTGGTTGATTATTAATTTGCTGCAATTCAGAAGGGCTTAAGGCTTGGCTATTGCCTTGCGCTTGTGCTGCGCTTAGCCCTAATGTCAGAAAAGCAAGAAAAAAGCTTGTTAGAACAAGGGTATGGCTCATGCTTGAGTGTAATAAATTCGAGAGGGTATGCATCATTTTCACCTTTTTGGACCCATTTTCAGGGACGTTTAAAACCTAATCTGTAGGTAGTTAGCAACTAGATTGTACGATTGCGGTATGACTAAACATAGACTCTTGTTGGTAGATGGCTCTAGCTACCTATATCGCGCCTTTCATGCCATGCCAGACCTTAGAAATGGGGCCGGGGAGCCCACGGGGGCCATTTATGGCATGGTCAATATGATGCGCCGAGCTAGGTCTGAGATTCAAGCAGACCATATTGCCTGTGTTTTTGATGCCAAGGGTAAGACTTTTCGAGATGAAATGTACTCAGAATATAAGGCTCACCGCTCCCCGATGCCTGAGGACTTGGTAAAGCAGATCGAACCCATTCATGCCATGGTTAAGGCCCTAGGCTGGCCAGTATTAATGGTTTCTGGGGTTGAGGCAGATGATGTCATTGGTACCTTAGCCTGTCAGGCTACTGAAGCCGGCTGGGAAACCATCATTTCCACGGGTGATAAGGATTTGGCTCAATTGGTTAATCCGTCTGTCACTCTCATTAATACGATGACCGATGAAAAGCTGGATATTCCAGGGGTGATTGCCAAGTTTGGAGTGCCCCCAGAGCGCATTGTTGACTACTTGTCGATTATTGGTGACACCGTTGATAACGTTCCAGGTGTACCAAAGGCTGGTCCTAAAACCGCCAATAAATGGTTGGCTGAGTTCGGTGATTTGGATAACTTGATGGCAAATGCTGATCAGGTCAAAGGCGTTGTTGGGGAAAATTTACGCAATAGTTTGCAATGGTTACCGCAAGCTCGCCAACTCATTACGGTTAAAACGGACTGTGATTTATCGCCCTATCTGCCTGGTTTAGATGATTTGCATGCCAAGGCCGAAGATGCGCCGCTTCTGCGAGAATTATTCGAGCGTTATGCATTTAAAACCTGGCTTCGTGATGTCGAGAAGCAATTAGGTACGTCAAGCACTGAAGATGTTTCTGAAGGTTTTGATTTAGCGGGCAGCCCTATTCAAGATAATGCAGATACTGCTTCGGGACTTGGTGGAAAAAAGTCAACGAGCCACTTTGGTCCAACAGCAACTATGGCTACCGCAGCCCTATCTCAAGAGACGACAGACTTACAAGCCTCTATCGCCAAGCATTATGAATGTGTTGTTGATGAAGGTGCATTAGATCGTTGGATTGAGAAAATTAATCATGCACCATTAACTGCGGTGGATACTGAAACCACCAGTCTAGATGCGCTTGCTGCGGAGCTAGTTGGTATTTCTTTGTCGGTGACGCCAGGTGAGGCTTGTTACATTCCGGTGGCACATCGCAATGGTGATATTCAGCTCAGTCGTGAGCTGGTCTTAAGTAAATTAAGACCATGGCTTGAGAGCAAGGCCCATTTTAAAGTTGGGCAAAACCTCAAGTACGACATTCATATTTTTGCTAATTACGGCATTACTGTTCAAGGCGTGCAGTTTGATACTTTGCTGGAGTCTTATGTGTTGGAGTCCCATATGCCACACAATATGGACAGCCTCGCTGAGCGTCATCTGGGGATGAAGACGATTCGCTATGAAGAGGTATGTGGCAAGGGCGTACATCAAATTGGCTTTGATCAAGTTGATCTTCAGACGGCAACCAACTACGCTGCAGAAGATGCCGATATTACTTTGCGCTTGCATTTAGCGCTCTGGCCTCAAATCCAAGCAAGTCCTGGATTACTCTATGTTTACGAGCACATTGAGATGCCAGCCATGCGAGTGCTCGGCATCATGGAGCGTAATGGTATCCGCATTGATTCAGCACTACTTTCTGTGCAAGGTCAGGAGGTCGGAAAACGTTTGCTTGCGCTCGAGGGTGAAATTCATCAGCTGGCTGGACAACCATTTAATATCCAATCGCCAAAGCAGATTGCGGAAATTTTATTTGGCCAGTTAGAGCTTCCGGTAATTAAGAAAACGCCATCAGGCGCCCCGTCTACAGATGAAGAGGTCTTGCAAAAATTGGCAGAGGATTACCCCTTACCAGCACGTATTTTGGATTACCGCAGCCTAGCTAAATTGATGTCAACCTATATTGAAAAGTTACCTCGTATGGCTGACCCTAAAACTGGGCGTGTACACACGAGTTTCTCTCAGGCCACTGCCGTGACAGGACGTCTAGCATCCAGTGATCCCAATCTGCAAAACATTCCCGTTCGCACGGAAGAGGGGCGGCGAATTCGGGAAGCTTTTATTCCGGCAGAAGGCTGCAAATTGCTATCGGCGGATTATTCGCAAATTGAATTGCGCATCATGGCGCATATTGCTGAGGATGAAAATTTATTAGCTGCATTTGCTGCCGGTAAGGATGTTCATCAGGCAACCGCTGCAGAGATTTTTGGGGTGCCTCTGGAGCGTGTGAATTCAGAACAACGTCGTTATGCCAAAGTGATTAATTTTGGTTTGATTTACGGAATGAGTGCTTTTGGCTTGGCGGGCAATCTGGGTATTGAACGTTCAGCAGCGCAAAACTATATTGCTAAATACTTTGATCGCTACCCAGGGGTTGCGCAATACATGGAGCGTACCCGCCAAGAGGCTAGAGAAAATGGTTATGTGGAGACCGTTTTTGGCAGAAGATTGTGGCTTCCAGAGATAAAGGGCTCTAATGGACCACGTCGCCAAGGAGCTGAGCGAGCCGCTATTAATGCGCCAATGCAAGGCACTGCTGCGGATTTGATTAAGCTAGCAATGGTCGCGGTAGAGAATTGGCTTGAAAAGGAGCAATTAAAAACCCGCATGTTGCTCCAGGTACACGATGAATTGGTATTTGACGTACCCTTAGACGAACTGGGGCTTTTGCAAGAAAAACTACCTGATTTAATGTGTCAGGTGGCGGAATTAAAAGTTCCATTGGTAGTTGGTATCGGGATTGGTGATAATTGGGAAGAAGCCCACTAACGAGGAGAAGACAAAATGACAAGAAAAAAAGATCAAGATTCTAAAGTTGCTGTAGGTGATAGAAGAGGTTTTATCAAAGCTTCGGCTGTGACAGCCACTTCAATTGGCATTGGTTTTGTTGCGGCTTCAGAGCCAGTATTGGCTGCTGCGATTGAAACAGACTTTAAAGGTATTAAAGCGGGTGAGCAGATGATTCCTGTTGGCACCTTCCAGATGCCTACCTACGTTGCTCGCCCAGAGAATGCCAAAGGTAAATTGCCTATTGTGATTGTTGCTAGTGAAATCTTTGGCGTACATGAGTACATTGCAGATGTCACACGACGATTTGCCAAATTAGGTTACATGGCCATTGCCCCTGAGTTTTTTATTCGTGCGGGTGATCCAAATACTTACGGCACTACCGCTGACATCATGAGCAATATTGTTGCTAAGACACCTGATTCCCAAGTGTTAAATGATATTCAAGCCGCTTTAGTGTGGGCTGGTAAGAACGGTGGCGATGTGAAAAAAGTAGGCGTCACTGGCTTTTGCTGGGGCGGTCGCATTACTTGGCTATCGGCCACACTTCCTCAGGTAAAAGCTGGGGTCGCTTGGTACGGTCGCTTGGTTGGTGAAAAAACAGAAAATAGTCCAAAGCATCCCGTGGATATTGCTGCAGAACTCAAAGCTCCAGTGTTAGGTTTATATGGCGGTGCTGATGCTGGCATTTCATTGGAAACGGTCGAGCAAATGCGTCAAGAACTTGCTAAGGCTGCCCCTAAAAATCCTGCAGCTAAAGCCTCTCGTTTTGAAATCTATCCTGATGCGCCTCATGGATTTCATGCGGACTATCGTGCACTCTATCGTGAAGGTCCGGCGAAAGATGGTTGGGAAAAATGCATTGCCTGGTTTAAGCAATACGGAGTGGCGTAGTTTTAATGTCTGTTTTGCAAAGCATACTGCTGGTAACGGCGCTAGCAGGTACTGCTAGCGTCTTAGTTGCAGCCAGTTTTTCACTATCTTTTTTATCAAAGATGGTGAACAACATGGTGAGCGTATCTGTGGGAATTTTGCTGGCAACTGCTTTATTGCATTCTTTGCCAGAAGCATTCTCGATGGAGGGGGTTAATCCTCAGATTCTTTTTGCTACTTTGCTTGCTGGATTGCTTGGATTTTTCCTGCTTGAAAAAATTGCCTTATTAAGACACAGCCATCATCACGAGGGTGATGGCCATGGTCATCACCATGGACATGATGCAGAAGTAGCAGGTCGTAGCGGTTGGATGATTCTGATTGGCGATGGCCTGCATAATTTTGTCGATGGCGTATTGATTGCAGCAGCCTTCATGGCCGACTATCAAGTGGGCATTTTTACTGCCATTGCCATCATCGCCCATGAAATTCCGCAAGAGATTGGCGACTTTATTGTTCTCCTCAATGCGGGCTTCTCACGTACTCGCGCTTTGCTCTATAACTTAATATGCGGTCTTTCAGCAGTGGTGGGTGGTGTATTGGCTTATTTCTTCTTAGAGCGTGCACATGCCGCGATGCCTTACCTCTTGGTGCTTGCCTCTAGTAGTTTCATCTACATCGCAGTAAGTGATCTTATTCCGCAAATGCACCGACGCCCTCATTGGGCAGAATCTCTGCGCCAAACAATTTTGATTGCCTGTGGCGTTGGTTTTGTTGTGCTACTTTCGCTAATGCATTAACGTGCGACAGGTCTACTAGGATCTGCGCACCATTCACTCCAGCTTCCTGCATATAGCCTGGAGCCTTTGAGTCCTGCAAGCTCCATAGCCAACAGGTTATGGCAAGCAGTGACTCCAGAGCCACATTGGTGGATGATTTCAGATGCCTTCTTACCGCCCAGTAAATCCACAAAATCTTTGTAGAGTTGTTCAGGAGATTTAAAAGACTTGGACGACAGATTATTGCGGAAGCAGTAGTTGATTGCATCAGGAATGTGGCCGCCAACAGGATCTAAGGTTTCGTTTTGACCTTGAAAGCGATCGGCCATACGGGCATCTATTACCAGATTATTTTTGCTCTGCAGATTGCTCACCAGCTCATCAACCAATACTAGGCCGACATAGGGCATGGGTTGGACTGGAGTGGCGGTTGGTGTAGGTGGGCGTGGCACCGTTCCGATAGGGCCATTCCAGGCATCCAATCCACCATCGAGAACTCGAACATTGGCATGGCCTGTTGCTTTGAGCATCCACCATAAACGGCTGGCATAGACCGAGCCATGATTGTCATAGGCAACCACTAATGTTTTAGGATCCATGCCAAGACGTGATTTGGTGTTAGCCCAAGCCTCTGGACTAGGCATAGGATGACGACCATTCTGCCCAGTTTTTTCTCCAGAAAGATCACGATCTAGATCTACATAAATTGCACCAGGGATGTGACCCTCTTCGTAAGCTTTTTTGCCCGCCTCATGATCTACTAAATCAAAACGGCAATCGCAAATCAAAACATCTTCGCCGCTATTAATAATTTCTTCTAGCTGGTTAGCTGTGATCAGAGGAGTCATGAGGGCTTCCTTTAGCTGTCAATGTGAAACTAATTATGCGCCTTGATAGTTCATTGCGCGACGGTACCATTCATGGAAATGCTGCATACCGTCTTCCATGGGGCTTTGATAGGGTCCTACCTCGTTTTCACCACGGGCCAATAGGGCTGCGCGACCTGCATCCATACGCTCAGCAATTTCATCATCCTCAATGCAGGTTTCCATATAAGCGGCGCGTTCTGCTTCAACAAATTCGCGCTCAAACAGGGCGATTTCTTCTGGGTAGTAGAACTCCACAACGTTACGCGTTTTATTAGGACCCATAGGATGTAGGGTGGATACACACAGCACTCCTGGATACCACTCCACCATCACATTAGGGTAGTAGGTGAGCCAAATCGCACCATGACGTGGAGATTTGCCTTCATAGTGGCGCAATACTGCTTCATGCCATTTTTGATAGACAGGTGATCCTGGTTTTTCAAGATTTTTGTGTATGCCAACAGTTTGTACGCTATGCCAATCGCCAAACTCCCAGCGCAAGTCTTCGCAAGAAACAAACTTGCCTAAGCCTGGATGAAAAGGAACAACGTGATAGTCCTCAAGATAGACCTCAATGAAAGTCTTCCAGTTGTAATTGCATTCATGGACCTCAACATGATCCAAAACGTAGCCCTCAAATTGCAGATCATTAGCTACGCCAAGTTTCGCAAGATCAGCACGAACATCGCGCGGACCTTCAAATAAAAGGCCTTGCCAATTTTGCAGAGGGGATTTACCTAGATTTAAGCAGGGCTTATCTTCAAAATGTGGCGCACCCAAGAGATGACCATTTAAATCATAAGTCCAGCGGTGCAGAGGGCAAACGATGTTGTCCGCTTTGCCTTTGCCATTGAGCATGAGTGCTTGGCGATGGCGGCAGACATTGGAAAGTAGTTCAACGCCCTGCTGATTGCGCACCAGTAGGCGCCCTTCATTCTCTGCGCTCAGAGTTTGATAGGAGCCCACATCAGGCACCATGAGTTCGTGGCCAACATAGCCAGGACCCTGCTTAAAAAGCAGTTCAATCTCACGCTGATACAAATCAACGTCAAAATATGCCGAAACCGGCAGTTGTAGTTTGGACGGCGCAAGCTGCTGCGCGGTAGCCAGATTAGTCATTCTCCCCACCCCCGAAAACGTCAGCCGAAGCTAAGCGGAATAACCAATCCAACCATCGACGGATCGATATTGGAAAGGAAGGAGGGGATTATACCCATCTGACCCCCATCTCGCTTTAATATGTAGGGCTATATCTGTGAGAAATTTGAAGGAAATAAGTCAATGCCAGCAAAGAAATCTGAGGGTCAGAAGCCCGGTCTTGAGGTGCAAATTGATCCTAATCTGCGCTATGAGCAGGCAGTCAAGGAGTTGGAAAAGCTCATTTCTGATATGGAATCAGGCAAATTTTCCTTGGAGGAGACACTTTTGGCCTATCAACGTGGTGCCGCACTCCTAAAGCACTGCCAGGGTGTGCTTGCTCAAGTTGAGCAACAAGTACGGGTATTTGAGGCTTAAGCCTCAGGGAATAGTGGTTTTAAGCCCATTCATGAATCAACCTTTTGCTTTTGACAACTGGATTCGCACCCATGGGGAGCGATTCGAGTTGGCATTGGATTCTTTATTAGATTTCGCCAATACCAATCCAGTGAGATTGCACCAAGCGATGCGTTATGCCGCTCAGGGTGGTGGTAAGCGTATTCGCCCATTGTTGGTATATGCGGCTGGCGACCTGGGTGACGATGTCAATCAAAGCACTTTAGGTGCTGCTGCAGTGGCTATTGAATGCATTCATGCTTATTCCTTGGTGCATGATGATTTGCCGTGCATGGATGATGATGATTTGCGCCGCGGTCGCCCTACGGTACATATAGCCTTTGACGAAGCTACCGCATTATTGGTGGGCGACGCCCTGCAGACTCGAGCTTTTGAGATATTGGCTAATGCACAGTGTGATGCAGACATGCGCATAGCTATGGTTCGCGCTCTAGCCACTGCATCTGGTTCTCGTGGCATGGCTGGCGGTCAAGCCATTGATTTGGAGAGTGTGGGTAAGCGCTTAGATTTGGCTGGTCTCAAACAAATGCATGCCATGAAAACGGGCGCTTTGCTTTCTTGTTCGGTTGAGCTAGGTGGCATTGCTGCACAGTTGAGTGCAATACAAATGCAGCATCTCCAAGAGTACTCTGAGGCTTTGGGTTTAGCCTTTCAAATTGTTGACGATATTTTGGATGTCACTGCCGATAGCCAAACCTTAGGTAAAACCGCTGGAAAAGACGCCGCGAACGACAAGCCAACCTATGTCAGCTTGATGGGTTTAGACTATGCCATGAAGGCGGCAAAAGAATTGCAGGAAACTGCCATTGCTAGCCTAGAGAGTTTTGGCGCTAAAGCCGACGCTCTGAAAGATTTGGCTCTATTGGTAGTCAATCGAGGCAAATAAGATTATTGAAGAATTAATGACTTTACATTCCATTCACTCTCCTGCTGATTTAAAGAAACTGCCTCGTGAGCAACTTGTGGCTTTGGCTGATGAGTTACGCCAATTTGTATTGGATTCAGTCTCCAAAACGGGTGGTCACCTGTCTTCTAACTTGGGGACGGTAGAGCTATCAATCGCATTGCATTATGTTTTTGATACGCCACATGATCGTGTAGTGTGGGACGTGGGTCATCAAAGCTACCCTCACAAAATTCTTACTGGTCGCCGTGAGCGCATGAATACCCTGCGTCAATTTGATGGCTTATCGGGCTTTCCGCGTCGCTCTGAAAGTGAATATGATGCTTTTGGTACAGGCCATTCATCGACCAGTATTTCTGCGGCAATGGGAATGGCGCGCGCCTTTCAAACCAAAGGTGAAAAACACGTTGCTGTAGCAGTCATTGGTGATAGCGCGATGACAGGTGGTATGGCATTTGAAGCTATGAACAACGCCGGTGTGTATGACGACTTGCCATTAGTCGTCATTCTGAATGACAACGATATGTCGATCTCGCCTGCAGTAGGCGCCCTCAATCGTCACCTTGCGAGATTACTCAGCGGCAACATTTACTCTGCAACTAAGAAGGGCATTGATAGTGTTTTATCAATTGCGCCACCATTGCGTGAGTTTGCCAAGCGCTTAGAAGATCATGCCAAAGGCATGGTGTCACCTTCTACTATTTTTCAAGAGTTTGGCTTTAATTATTTCGGGCCAATTGACGGCCATGACTTAGATGCCTTGATTCCGATGTTGCAAAACGTACGCCGTCTTGCACTAGAGGGACGCGGCCCACAGTTCTTGCATGTCGTTACCCGCAAGGGGCAAGGCTATGAGTTGGCAGAAGCTGATCCCGTGCTCTATCACGGCCCAAGCAAATTTAACCCTGAAGAGGGTGTTAAAAAATCGAGTACTGCTCCGCAAAAAACCTTTACCCAAGTATTTGGTGAGTGGCTCTGCGATATGGCGCATGCTGATCCATTGTTAATCGGCATCACACCAGCCATGCGTGAAGGATCAGGACTAGTGGAGTTTGAGCAGAATTTTCCGAAGCGTTATTACGACGTTGGTATTGCCGAGCAACATGCAGTAACTTTTGCTGCGGGTATGGCATGCGAAGGCATGAAGCCAGTTGTTGCAATCTATTCAACCTTTTTGCAACGTGCCTACGATCAATTGATTCATGATGTTGCCATTCAAGATTTACCAGTATTGTTTGCATTGGACCGCGCTGGTTTAGTTGGCGCAGATGGTGCAACCCATGCTGGCGCATACGACATTCCATTTTTACGTTGTATTCCGAATATGCTGGTATTGACGCCGGCAGATGAAGCGGAGTGCCGTGATTTATTGACTACGGCTTTTCATCAACCACATCCAAGCGCAGTGCGTTACCCTCGTGGTGCCGGTGTGGGAACAATCCCTTCAAAAGAATTGCGTACCGTACCATTGGGCAAGGGTGAATTGCGTCGTAAATCCAATGCACCTGCAGGTCAGCGAGTAGCAATCTTGGCTTTTGGTACTTTGCTATATCCAGCATTAGAGGTGGCAGAGCAATTAGATGCTTCTGTGGCCAATATGCGCTTTGTAAAACCATTAGATATCGATTTGCTCAAATCGCTTGCACAAGACCATGATTATTTTGTGACTATTGAAGATGGTGTGATTCAGGGCGGTGCTGGAAGTGCCTGCCTAGAGGCCCTGTCAGCTATGGGAATCAATAAACCTTTATTGCAATTAGGCCTTCCCGATGTCTTTGTTGAGCATGGTGATTACAAACTCTTAATGAGTAAGTGTGGTCTAGATTCCGAGGGGATTGCTAAAGCAATCGTAGAACGCTTTCCCGAGGTAATTCCCACAAAATTGGCAGTAAATGCCGCTATCGTGGGCAAATAAGTCATTTTTGCCTGAAAATAGAGCTATGAACGATATCAATACAGCCTTTCTCAAACCGCAAACCATGCCAGACGTGCAGTCTTCGCATGACGAGCGCGCACTTCCGATTGAGCAAGTAGGTATTCGTGGATTACGTCACCCTTTGGTGATTCGTACTAAGTCTGGCGATATGCCTGCCGTTGGTAATTTTGAGATGGATGTGGCATTACCTGCGCATGTTAAGGGCACGCATATGTCCCGTTTTATTGCGCTTTTACAAAAACACCAAGAGCCTGTAGACAGCACTTCGATTGTGGCAATGGTGCGTGAGATGTTGCCATTGCTTAATGCTACTGAGGGCCGCATTCAGTTTACTTATACGCACTTTGTTAAAAAAGCGGCACCGGTGTCCGGTGTTGAAAGCTTGATGGATTATGAAGTGACTTGGACGGCAATTGCCAAACAAAGTGCTGCCGGTTCCATAGGTGTTGAGTTGAATTTACGTGCTCTTGTCCCAGTGATGAGTTTATGTCCTTGCTCTAAAGAAATTTCTGAGTACGGCGCGCACAATCAGCGCTCTCATGTGACGATGTCAGTATCTCTGGATCCACACACCAAAATGACGGTGGAAGATTTAGTAACTGCTGCTGAGGGCCAGGCCTCTAGTGAGTTGTGGGGTTTACTCAAACGTCCCGACGAGAAATGGGTGACTGAGCGTGCTTATGACAATCCCAAGTTTGTCGAAGACCTGGTGCGTGATGTAGCAGGCCAATTGAAGGGCGATCAACGCATTCTGTCTTTAGTGGTCGAGGCTGAAAATTTTGAGTCGATCCATAATCACAGCGCTTACGCCAAAATCAGTCTGACTAAGTAAGATTGTTGCTGGCTAAATCCCAGCGCGGCTTAACATCAAAAGCGCCAGATCTAGTTGAGCCATTATTTTCGGCAAGCATCCGTAGCGCTCCAGCAAAAGCAATCATCACACCATTATCAGTACATAAATTGACGGGTGGATAGTGCACCTCGAATCGATTCTTTTGAGCACTGGCATTGAGCGCTGCGCGTAATTGCAAATTTGCACCGACACCACCAGCAAGCACCAAATGTTTGCAGCCTGTTTGTTTCAGCGCCTTTTCCGATTTGTTCACCAAGACTGCCACTAAAGAATCTACAAAGCCTCTTGCAAGATCCACATGAAATGTTGCAATCTCTTCAGGATCGGAAATGCCCAATGCCTCAAATTTTTTCACTTGATTGAGGACTGCCGTTTTCAGCCCAGAGAATGAAAAGTCCAAATCTCCCGAGTGGAGCATGGGCTTGGGTAGATCAAAACGACCAGATTGGCCTTTTTCAGCCAGTTTGGAAATTGCCGCACCTCCTGGGTAATCCAGGCCAAGTAATTTAGCGGTTTTGTCAAAAGCCTCACCCGCAGCATCGTCCAAGGTTTCGCCCAAAAGTTGGTATTTGCCAACCCCGCTAACCAGCATGAGCTGGGTATGTCCTCCTGAGACCAGGAGGGCAATAAAGGGAAACTCTGGGACAGAGGCCCCCAAAAGTGGAGAAAGTAGATGACCTTCTAGGTGATGCACCCCAATTGAGGGTACTTCAAGCCCTTGGGCTAGGGATTTAGCAAATGCACTACCCACTAGTAGCGCCCCAGCTAGGCCAGGACCCTGGGTATAAGCAATCGCGTCAATATCCTTTAATTGCAGTTTTGCTTCGTGCAAAGCGTCATCTAGAAGGGGTAAAACCCGCCGAATGTGGTCTCTAGAGGCCAATTCTGGGACTACGCCACCATATTCTTGATGCATGGCGATTTGGGAGTGCAAAGCCTGGCCCAATATGCCTATATGGGCTGGAGCGTGGTTTTCCCAGGCGGAGGTGTCATAAAGGGCCACCCCAGTCTCATCACAAGAAGTTTCTATGCCTAAAACAATCATTTTTTTGCTTGGTCGTGCTAGAATCGCGTTTCAGTTAATTTTTCGATATTTTTCGAGCATATACGAGTTAAACAAGTATGACTACAGTCCGCCTCCGTGAGAACGAACCATTTGAAGTGGCATTACGCCGTTTTAAGCGCACCATTGAAAAAAATGGTCTTTTGACAGACTTGCGTGCCCGCGAGTTTTATGAAAAGCCAACCGCTGAACGTAAGCGTAAGAAAGCTGCTGCTGCTAAGCGCCATTACAAGCGCATTCGTAGCCAAATGTTGCCTAAGAAGCTTTACTAATCGAATTTAAAAGCTCTCCTCACCGAGAGGCTTTGAAACCCGCTGACGGTGAAACGCAGCGGGTTTTTGCTTTTGAAGCTTTAGAAATATCCAATATCCAGAATAAGGAATATCGCCATGACACTCAAAGATCAAATCACTGAAGACATGAAAAATGCCATGCGCGCCAAAGAAGTGGCGCGTTTGGGAACTATCCGCCTTTTGTTGGCAGCAATTAAGCAACGTGAAGTCGATGAGCGCATCGTGCTCGACGATGCCAGTGTGATTGCCACTATTGAGAAGATGATTAAGCAGCGTAAAGATTCGATCTCTCAGTTTGAGAAAGCGGGTCGTGATGATTTGGTGGCGGTTGAGGCAGCAGAGATGGTCATCTTGCAAGCCTATATGCCAGCGCAGATGTCAGATATTGAAGTGGAGGCTGCGGTTCTTGCTGCAGTAGCTGTTACTGGCGCGGCGGGTCCTCAAGATATGGGCAAAGTCATTGGAGTTTTGAAAGGGCAGTTAGCCGGCAAGGCAGATATGGGCAAAGTATCTGGATTAGTTAAAGCAGCGCTAGCGAAGTAATTGAAGAACTGCGTAAACAGTTTCATACTGGATCCATGGCGCTTATTCCCCAATCCTTCATTGCCGATTTATTAAATCGGGTTGACATCGTTGATGTCGTTGGGCAGCACGTCAAGTTAAAGAAAGCGGGCGCGAACTATCAAGGTTTGTGCCCGTTTCATTCTGAGAAGTCTCCTTCATTTTCTGTATCACCTACTAAGCAGTTTTATCACTGCTTCGGTTGTGGCGCGCATGGTTCTGCCATTAGTTTTTTAATGGAGTATTCCGGTCTGGGCTATGTAGACGCTATTGAAGAATTAGCGCGCTCCGCTGGATTAGATGTTCCCCGTGAAGAGCGTACTGCAAATGATGTAGCACGGCTGCAGCAAACTATGGCCTTAAGTGAAGTCATGAGTGCAGCAGCGGATTGGTATCGCCAACAACTGAAAGGTGCACCTCGCGCAGTCGAATATCTCAAGGGGCGTGGTCTTACTGGTGAGATTGCTAAGCGCTATGCCTTGGGTTACGCGCCCGATGGATGGCAAGGCTTAGAAGCAGTCTTTGGCTCTTATGGTAATGATGAAGTTGCTAAGACTTTGCTTGAAGGTGGCTTACTAATTCAAAGTGAAAATAGTAGCGATAGTCCTGGTGCAAACCAGACAGCTAGGCGCTACGATCGTTTCCGTGATCGCATCATGTTTCCCATTCGAAATCCTAAAGGGCAAACCATTGGCTTTGGTGGACGCATTCTTGATCAGGGTGAGCCAAAGTATTTAAATTCACCTGAGACACCACTCTTTTCTAAAGGCAATACGCTGTACGGTTTATTTGAAGCAAGACAAGCGATTCGTGCACAAGAGTATGTGCTCGTTTGTGAAGGTTATATGGATGTGGTTGCACTAGCGCAATTGGGTTTCCCTAATGCTGTAGCGACACTGGGTACAGCGTGTACCGCCAACCATGTACGCATGTTATTGCGCCAAACAGATCGTATTGTGTTCTCGTTTGATGGTGACTCTGCCGGTCAGCGCGCTGCACAACGTGCATTAGAGGCTTGCTTACCACTCATGTCAGATGACAAAGAAATTCGCTTCTTATTTTTACCGACTGAGCATGATCCCGATAGCTATGTACGTGCTTATGGGGCACCTGCTTTTGAAAAAGTCATCAAAGAGGCAATGTCACTTTCGAGTTTCTTTTTTAAGATTGCAAGTCAAGAGCATGAGCTCACTACTCCTGAGGGCAGAGCGCAAACGCACCATGCTGCTAAGCCCTTATTGTTATCCATGCCGCCGATTGCATTGCGCACACAAATCTTGCGTGAGTTAGCTATTCGGACGAACTCTACCCCCGCGGAGTTAGAAGCGTTTTGCGGTTTAACAGTTGCGCCCGCACCAGTACAGCAGACTTCGTATTCCAATAGCAATCAGCGAGCACCCAACTTTATTCAATCGGGTGGCGGGAATCGCACACAGGGTGCTCCTTGGCAAGCGTCCAAAGGTTCGCAAAAAAGGGCGGCAACACAAAATATTGCTCCACCTCAGGCGCCAACCGATTTAGCAGAGCAGATATTGCGCGTACTTATTCAGTTCCCGCACTTGGGCAAAGCACTCGATACCCATAAACGCCACTTAGCTTTACAAGCTTCTGAGTTGCGCTCGGCTAAAGCCTTGGAATTAATGAAAGATTTATTGGCTCAATGTGATTTGGTGGAATTAATTCCCGGGGAAAATGGCAAGCCACCGACAGTAGGTGCTGGCGCATTTGCCTTATTCCAAGATCAACTTTCCCGTAGTGACTTAGCTCCCTTGTATGAGGTGCTGAGAAAAAGGGTAATGGGCTCAGATTTAGAGCTTGAAGGAGCGACAGCAGATCTGGAGGGGGCCTTCAAAAAGTTGGAATTAACCCATCTCAAGACAGAAATGACCGAGATCGCTCAAAAGATTGCTGGCAGCACCGCCACCGAGCAAGACCGTGCTCGATACCGAGAATTAGGCGAGCGCCTAAAGCATTCCTAAGTTTTTTCTGATTTGCCCCTAGAAAACCCAGAAAATTACCCCATATTTTGAGTAATGGGAGGGGTAAAAAAGCGGCAATCGACTATAATCCTCTATTCCCAGAAAAAAACCGATTTAATTCAGCCACTTGCGCTTTATTTTGAAGAAATTTGGGGCAAGTGGAAAACGTGGCTGCGCTTCATCAGCCGAGATCAATAATCAGTAATGTGAGTCAGTGCTAATAAATGCCTAATATCAAGAAAAAACCCGCCAAACCAGTTGCTAAAGCTAAGGCACCAGCCAAACCAGCAAAGCCTGCAGCAAAAGCCAAGGCGCCTGCAAAAGCAGCAAAGCCAGTGGCTAAGGCCCCTGCAAAAGCAGCAAAACCCGCTGCTAAAGCACCTGCTAAGCCAGTGAAGTCTGCTGCAAAAGCAGCAAAGCCAGCAGCTAAGACTCCTACTAAAGCAGCAAAACCAGCAGCTAAAGCACCCGCTAAGCCAGTGAAAGTTGCGGCAAAACCAGTTAAACCAGTGGCCAAAGTGGCCGCAAAGGTCACCGCTAAGGCTCCTGCGAAAGCGGCAAAACCAACAGCTAAAACACCCGCTAAGCCGGTGAAGGTTGCGGCAAAACCCGCTGCTAAAGCGCCTGTAAAAGCGCCAGCGAAAGCGGAAAAGATTGAGGCTCCTAAAAAAGGTAAAGCTTCTGTAGCTAAGGCTGAAGTTAGTAAGCCAGTTAAAGAGACCAAAGAAGTAAAAGAAGTAAAAGAAACCAAGGGTAAAAAAGCCAAGGAAGTTGAAGTTGAGGTAGTTGCGACCGAGGAAGTTAAAAAAGGTCGTAAGCCCAAAGCCGATGCTCCAGCTGAAGGCGCTGAACCCGTTTTGACAGATCGTCAAAAGGCACGTGAGCGCAAGGCTAAAGAAAAGGCCCTCTTAAAAGAATTTGCAGCACAACAATTAGGCTCCGAGGAGCAACAAGAATTACGTCGTACTCGTCTAAAGATCTTGATCAAGATGGGTAAGTCCAAGGGTTACTTAACCCATGGTGAAATGAATGACGTGATGTCAGATGAGTTGTCTGATGCGGATGCATTGGAGACATTGATCAGTCTCTTAAACGACATCAATATTACTGTTTATGAGCAAGCCCCAGATGCTGAAACACTTTTGCTCAATGAAAACGCTTCAGCAACCACTTCCGAAGAAGAGGCTGAAGAAGAGGCGGAAGCCGCTTTAGCTACTGTTGATTCTGAGTTTGGCCGTACAACCGATCCAGTGCGTATGTATATGCGCGAGATGGGTACAGTAGATCTTCTGACTCGCGAAGGCGAGATTGTCATTGCGAAGAAAATTGAAGCCGGTCTTAAAGACATGGTGATGGCATTGGCTGCTTGCCCTGTCACTATTGCAGAAATCTTGGGTAATGTGGACAAGATTGCTAGTGGCGAGATGGAGATTGATCAATTCGTTGATGGATTGGTTGACCCGAATGCAGAAGATATCAAGTTGGGACCAGAAGAGCCAGAGGTTGACCCGGATGCAGAAGAGGGTGATGAGGAAGTCGATGGTGAAGATGAAGGTGGCGGCGGTGGCGGCGGTGCAGCCACAGCAAACGCTAAGCAGTTAGAAGAGCTCAAGCAGATTTCTTTAGAGAAGTTTGCGATTGTGCGCACTCAAGCTGACAAGATGCGTCGTGCCTTTGATAAAGAAGGTTACAACTGTCCAGCCTATATTAAGGCTCAGGAAGCTATTCGCGCTGAATTACTCGGTTTCCGCTTAACTGCAAAGAGTGTGGAGAAGTTGTGCGACACGATGCGCTCACAAGTAGATCAAGTTTGGAAGCTAGAGCGCGGTATTGTGAGCTTATTGGTAGATAAGGTAGGCGTGAACCGCGGTGAAGTGCTCAAAGATTTCCCGAAGATGTCTATGAATCTTGAGTGGACAGCAAAGCTCCTGAAAGAAAACAAGCCTTACTCAGCACTATTAGAGCGTAACGTGCCGGCGATTCAAGAACTTCAACAGAAGTTGATTGATATTCAGACTCGCGTAGTCTTGCCACTTCCAGAATTAAAAGAAGTGAACAAGCAAATGATTGCGGGTGAGAAGCGTGCTCGTGAAGCAAAGCGTGAGATGACTGTTGCTAACTTACGTTTGGTAATCTCGATTGCTAAGAAATATACCAACCGTGGTTTGCAGTTCTTGGATCTGATTCAAGAGGGCAATATCGGTTTGATGAAGGCGGTAGATAAGTTTGAATACCGCCGTGGTTATAAGTTCTCTACCTATGCAACTTGGTGGATCCGTCAGGCAATTACCCGCTCGATTGCCGACCAAGCTCGTACGATCCGTATTCCAGTTCATATGATTGAGACGATCAATAAGATGAACCGTATTAGCCGTCAGATCTTGCAAGAAACTGGCCATGAGCCAGATGCAGCAACCTTAGCGCTCAAGATGGAAATCCCTGAGGATAAGATCCGCAAGATTATGAAGATCGCTAAAGAGCCAATCTCCATGGAAACGCCAATTGGTGACGATGAAGACTCTCATTTGGGCGACTTCATTGAGGATGGCAATACATTGGCTCCAGCTGAGGCGGCATTGCATGACTCGATGCGCGATGTGGTGAAAGATGTATTGGATTCATTAACGCCACGTGAAGCAAAAGTATTGCGTATGCGCTTTGGTGTTGAAATGAGCACAGACCATACTCTCGAAGAAGTTGGAAAGCAGTTTGACGTAACGCGTGAGCGTATTCGTCAGATTGAAGCTAAGGCACTCCGCAAAATGCGTCATCCAAGCCGTAGCGACAAACTTAAGACCTTCCTCGAGGAAGATTAATAGCTGCATTACCCAATATCGTGAATCTCTTATGCAAAGGGATTCACGATTTGTAGTTTTTTATCGATTACCTGTCGATGCTGCATATCTTCTGAATACAGTCTTTCGCAACCCGCCTGCAGTGCTGCAGCAATAATCATCGAATCATAGTGTTGATATCCATAGCGCCTGGAGACCATTAGTCCAGTTTCAAAGGTATCTATATCTAGAGATCTCACATTGAATGTGGATGTAAATAGATCCAAAAACTCATCTAGCTCAGCATTGGATATTTTTATTTTTCTCAGGCTAGCTGATGTAAATTCATTGAGCACTTGAACGCTAATCACATTGTGCTGCTGTAGATTTTTGCTTACCCAATCTGCTTTTTTGTTATCCGATGACAGTAGGTAAAGCAGGGTATTGGTATCAAAGAATATTTTCTTAGCGTTCATTCAGTTCGGATCTATCAAAGTGAAAATCAGCAGGCATTCGTCCACGAAATTTTCTCAGACCCTCTATCCTCTCTTGAGGAGATGGTTTTTTTCTAATATGAAAATGTTTTTTATCGGCGACCTGAACCTCAATATCATCCCCTTCCTTAAGCTTCAAAAATTCCACCACTTGGGAAGGTAGTCGAATAGCTAGGCTATTGCCCCATTTGGAAACGATCATGATCAATGACTCCTTTAGATATACATATATTAATGTATATCTAATTGGCATGTAAATACAATTCCACCAATTAGATAAGGGGTGGCTTGACCCTTCAATTACAATGTTGGCATAGGGCCCATAGCTCAGTTGGTTAGAGCAGAGGACTCATAAGAAAGAAGCCCTAGGGGTCTTGTAGTTAAGACCTCAATAGATTCAAGAGGTTAGTGGTGAATTAGGCGGTATAAATTCACTACACACCGCTTACACACCGAAGCAAAAACCGAGGTGTGTAGTAAATGCGGTTTTAGTGTGGTTTTGAAGCGGCAAACACCAGCAGCAAGGTGTGTAGTAAAAACAGTTTTAGGGCCCATAGCTCAGTTGGTTAGAGCAGAGGACTCATAGCGAAAGTTGTGCCTTATGCGTGGAAACTGCATAAGGGATGGTGTCAAATTCGGAGAAAGCTAAATGTAGCCAAAAGCTGCACAAGCTAACGCCGAGCCAAGCTTCAGCGTGAAAGTGCTGTTGAAGGTGTAGAGACTAGACGGCACCCATCTAAGTCGAGCAATCGATATGATGAAGGCATAGTCCAGGGAGTAGTGAAAGCTACACAAACCGGAATCCTTTGGTCCCAGGTTCAAGTCCTGGTGGGCCCACCAGAAATGAAAATACCAACCTTCGGGTTGGTATTTTTTTGAGCGTTACTTTAAGTAACGCTTAGGGCAAGCTACACTACTAGTAGAAAACAATAAATACATCAGAAAGTAAAAATATGCGTTGGATTGCAGCTTCTGAAAAAGATGCGAATAATGCAACCCTGGAGAAACATCTATGGGATGCTGCGGATGACTTCCGAGCAAATTCTGGATTGAAAACCCAGGAGTATGCTGGGCCAATACTGGGATTGATATTTTTGAGATTTGCAGAGGCTAGATTCGCCTCTAAACATGAGCAGTTAGGAAAAGAAGGCTCCTCTCCAAGGAGAGTTAGTCGATCCGAAGACCCTACTGCATATTTGGCCGAAGGAATTCTTTATCTGAGCCCAGAAGCTCGATATGACTATTTGCTAACTTTGCCTGAGTCAGAGAATATTGGTGCGAAAGTTAATGAGGCAATGCGTGAAATTGAAAAGCATAACCCTCGTTTGGCTGGAGTGCTTCCAAAAACTTACAACCTCTTTACTAGCTCGTTACTTAAAGGGCTGCTAAAAAAAGTTTCTGAAATACCTGTAAGTTTGGAATTTGATGCATTCGGACGCGTATACGAGTACTTCCTTGGTGAATTTGCTATGACCGAAGGGCAGGGCGGTGGTGAATTTTATACACCCTCAAGCATTGTGAAATTACTAACAGAAATTATTGAGCCATATCATGGACGCATTCTTGATCCGGCATGTGGCTCAGGTGGAATGTTCGTTCAGTCTGCACGTTTTGTTTCGGAACATCAAAAGAATCCAACTGCAGAACTGTCAATTTTTGGCGTTGAAAAAACTGATGACACTGGTCGCTTATGTCGTTTGAATTTGGCGATTCATGGCTTGGAGGGTGATATACGTCACGGCGGCAATACCAATAGTTATTATGATGACCCTCACGGAGCGGTTGGGCAGTTCGATTTTGTTCTTGCAAATCCACCCTTTAATGTTGATTCAGTGGACAAGGAGCGACTTAAAGAGATGGTGGGAGGTGGTCGGAGATTTCCATTTGGGTTACCTCGAGCAGATAACGCAAACTACATATGGATTCAGATGTTTTATTCAGCCCTCAATGCTAAGGGGCGAGCGGGATTTGTTATGGGAAATTCTGCTGCTGACGCAAGATCGTCTGAACGCGAACTGAGGGAGAAACTCCTTCAGGATAAGGTTGTTGATGTGATGATATCTGTCGGATCTAATATGTTTTACACAGTGACACTACCATGTATGCTTTGGTTTTTGGATAAAGGTAAATCGCAAACTCCAAGGGCTAATACTGTACTCTTCATAGATGCTCGTCACATCTACAGAAAAATTGATAGGTCTCATAGGGACTGGACGAAAAATCAAATAGACTTTATATCAAATATTGTTAAGCTATATCGCGGCGATAAAGTTGACTTAGCGCAAGGTGGTGAAGAGCTTAAAGCTAAGCTTGAAGAAATTTTCGGTGCCAAGCCTGTCTATAAAGATATTTTGGGTTTATGTAAGGTGGCTACATTATCAGATATAGAAGCACAAGGATGGTCGTTAAATCCAGGGCTTTACGTTGGAGCCCCTCTTGGTGATGAGACTAGTAGTAAAGATTTTAACGATCAACTTGGGTTCCTAAGTGAAGAACTTGAATTTTTAAATCTGGAAGCGCGGGAAATAGAAAAAAATATCTCATTAAATATTTCCGAAATATTAAGAACTGCCGAATAATGATGGATAAATCATGGAAGCCGATGCGGCTTGATGAACTCGGTTATGTTGGCAGGGGAAAATCAAGGCATCGCCCGCGAAATGATTCGCGCCTTTACGGCGGTGTTCACCCCTTCATACAGACTGCAGATATTATGACTGCAGATCCTTACATCACCGAATATTTGCATACCTATAGCGATTTTGGAATATTGCAGAGCAAGCAGTGGCCTGCTAATACGTTATGCATAACTATCGCTGGGGCTAATACAGCAAAGACTGCAATCTTAAAGTTTCCAGCTTATTTTCCTGACAGTATTGTAGGATTTATTCCTGATCCTCATAAATCTGATTTGCATTTTGTAAAGTACTCATTGGACTTGATGCGTAACAAATTCCTATCAGTATCAAGGGGGGCTACACAAGATAACTTGAGTTTAGATAAGTTATTATCATTCCCCATCTATACGCCGCCCATTGAGGACCAAAAGCGTATTGGTGAAATTCTTTCTTCTTTCGACAATCTTATCGCTAATAATGGCCGTCGCATTAAAATCCTTGAAGAAATGTCACAGTCAATTTATCGCGAGTGGTTTGTAAACTTTAGGTATCCAGGATATGTTGAACATAAAGCAACCCCTTTAGGGGAGACATCACTACCTACCGGATGGGAGGCACGAAAAGTATCAGATTTTGCTGATTTTGAGAGGGGCATTGAACCAGGATCCGACTCTTACATGGATGAGTGGGCGGAAGGATTGGTCAAGTTTCTCCGGGTGGGAGATCTTAGTAAACGTGAAAGCGATTTATTCATTCCACATGCTTTAGCTAGGAATAAGTATTTAAATCGAGATGATATTGCTTTAACTCTAGATGGATCTGTTGGGCTTGTGAGGATCGGTTTGTCAGGCTCGTATTCAACTGGTATACGGAAACTTGTGATTAAAGATGAGAGTAGGCTGGGGTGGAGCTTTGCCTATAACTTGCTTCTTTCTGATAGCATTCAAGATACGATAAGGGCGCATGCAAAAGGAACAACTATTTTGCATGCTGGATCGGCTGTTAAAGCTATGCAGTTTATTTCACCCCCAGAAAGTTTGATAGTTGAGTTTGAGAGGGTTGCTGCGCCAATGCTAAGGCAGATTCTTACACTTTCTTTGCAAATTTCTAAGCTAAGTAAGATGCGTGATCTTTTACTTCTGAAATTATTATCAATCCAAATTAATAATTGAGCTTTTCCTAATGAATGCCCATGCCTATTCTGAAGATCAATTAATTGAGCAGCCATCTATTAATTTATTTGCTTCCTTGGGATGGGAGATACTAAATGCATCCGATGAGGTATTTTCTGGCGATGGGTGTTTTGGCCGAAGCACTAAAAGTGAGGTTGTGTTACTTCCCCGACTACGATCAGCTTTGATAAAGCTTAATAATTCCGATATACAACCTTCATCAATAACTTCGGCTATTGATGAAATTGTTAGAGATAGATCGACAATGGGATTAGCTGCCGCAAACCGTGAAATTTATGAATTCTTAAAAGAAGGTGTTCCAGTTTCAATTCCAGATACTGAGAATGGCGGTCAAAAGACTATAAGAATTAAGGTTATTGATTGGGAAACCCCTGAGAGTAACGATTTCTTGCTTGTAAGCCAGTTTAGTGTGACGGGTTCGCTGTATACATGCCGACCTGACCTAGTCGGTTTTGTGAATGGGCTGCCTTGGGTCGTCATTGAGTTAAAGAAACCGGGTGTTCCAGCCAGGAATGCTTTTGATGAAAATTTAACTCACTACAAAGATCAAGTACCTAGTTTATTTTGGTACAACGCTCTAATGATTGCCTCAAATGGATCCGATAGTCGCGTTGGATCTTTGACTGCTGATTGGGAGCGATGGTTTGAGTGGAAGCGTATTGAGCGTGAAGATGAGCCACGAAGAGTTTCTCTTGAAGTAATGCTCCGAGGTGTTTGTGACAAAGGGCGACTTTTGGATTTGGTGGAAAACTTTACTTTATTCTCGGAACATAAAGCGGGTTTAGTAAAAATACTAGGGCAGAATCATCAATTCATTGGTGTTAATAATGCAATTGCATCAATGCTTGAGGCTCGGGAACTAGGTCACGGTAGAGGCGGTGTCTTTTGGCAGACCCAAGGTAGCGGAAAGAGCTTCTCAATGGTTTTCTTTGCTCAAAAGGTGTTGCGTAAACTTGTGGGTAACTGGACGTTTGCTGTTGTCACGGATCGAGTAGAGTTAGATAATCAAATTGCTGGAACCTTTAAGGCTGTAGGTGCAGTAACTCAAGCCGAAGGCGATAAATGTCATGCATCTAGTGGCGCAGAGTTAAGAGAGTTGCTACGAGGAAATCATAGATATGTTTTTACTCTAGTTCAAAAATTTCAATCTCCAGATTTATTATGTGATCGATCTGACGTTATTGTTATGACTGATGAGGCACACAGGAGTCAATATGACACCCTAGCGCTGAATATGAGATCGGCCTTGCCTAATGCCATGTTTCTGGCATTCACAGGAACACCACTGATCGCTGGAGAAGAGAGAACAAAAGAAGTTTTTGGTGATTATGTTTCTATATATGATTTTCAGCAGTCCGTTGAGGACGGAGCTACCGTCCCTTTATTTTATGAAAATCGCACCCCTGAGTTGCACCTGAATAATCCAGATTTAAATGAAGATTTATACCGCTTAATTGAAGAAGCTGAACTAGATCCCGAGCAAGAATCAAGACTAGAGCGTGAACTTTCTAGGCAATATCACATCATTACAAGAGATGATCGATTAGAGGTTGTAGCTCGAGATATTGTTTCCCATTTTTTAGGTCGAGGTTTTTTAGGAAAGGCAATGGTTGTTTCCATTGACAAGGCTACCGCCCTAAAGACCTTTAATAAAGTTAAAAAGTCCTGGGAGCAAGAGACTACAAAAGTAGAAGAGGTGATTAAACTATTACAGAATGCTGCTGAAGCAGGCGAAACAACACCTAAGCAAGCGCAGCGTGATATTCAATTGGCCGAGTTGAGAAGGCGATTAGATGTTTTAAAGACAACTGATATGGCAGTCATTGTTTCGCCAAGCCAGAACGAAATTTCTAAAATGCATGAGTTGGGCTTAGATATTGAGCCGCATCGTAGACGCATGAATGATTCTCAGCCTCCGCTAGATGAGCGCTTTAAGGATTCCAAAGATCCACTTCGGTTGGTATTTGTTTGTGCGATGTGGCTGACAGGCTTTGATGCGCCAAGTTGCTCCACTGTTTATTTGGATAAACCGATGCGTAATCACACGCTGATGCAGACCATCTCACGCGCCAATCGGGTTTTCCCAGACAAGCACAGCGGCATGATTGTTGATTACGCAAATGTATTTGCTTCTTTGGAAAAAGCATTAGCGATTTATGGAGTTGGTGGTGGTGGCACAAATCCAGTTAAAGATAAGCAGCAATTAGTAAGGGATCTGAAAATTGCCATTAAGGCGGCTTTTGACTTTTGCAATACAAAAGGGGTCAATCTGGAGCGCATAATTTCTTTAGCAGATGGAAGTTTTGAGAGGTTGCAAAGTATTGAGGATGCAATTGATAGTCTGATTTCTCCGGAGTCCTTGCGTAGACAGTTATTTGGTCATGAGCGACTTGTTAATACTCTATACAAAGCGATTAAGCCTGATCCAGCTGCTCTAGAGTTTTTTAATATCGTTGTATGTCTATCCACCTTAGTTGAGGCAATTCGTGTCAGATTAAATCCAAACCCTTCAGACATCTCAAAGATAATGGGTGGTATCAGTGATATTTTGGATGAATCAATTACTGGCTTGGCAATTCGTAAAGAAGGACCAGCAGCATTAGACCTCTCAAAAATTAATTTTCAAGCACTTGCCCAGAAGTTTAAGGAGTCAAAGCATAAAAATACAGACTTAGAGTCTCTTAAGGCCGCCATTCACTCTAAATTGGAAAAGCTTATCCAAGCCAATAAAACGAGGGCTGATTTTTCTGAGAAGTTTGAAGAACTCATTGAAAGTTACAACACTGGTAGTCGGACTATTGAAGAAATATTTGCAGAGCTACTAAACTTTACAAATACTTTAAATGCTGAAGAAGAGAGACACGTTCGCGAGAATATGTCAGAGGAAGAGCTTGTTATTTTTGATATTTTGACAAGGCCTGCTCCTGATTTAACGAATGCTGAGAAAGCAGAGGTAAAGAAGGTTTCTCGTGAATTACTTGCAAAATTGAAAAATTTGCTGGTGTTGAACTGGCGTCAAAAAGAGACTGCTAGATCACAGTTAAAGCTTGCCATTCAAGATGCCTTAGATGATGGCTTGCCCGAGGCGTATACAAAAGATTTGTACCAAGACAAATGTTCAGCGATGTTTGAGCATATATACGAGGCTTATCCTGAGGCTGCTGGAAGGGCAGTCCTTGGTTAGATCCAATGATCTAGATTTGAGTCTCCAAAATGCTCATGTAAAACATCTGTTGCTTCAAAATACTGATCCGAATCAAGGCTGCCTTTAAGAAATGGATAGTTGGTTTGAATTAAGGATGGCGTAATGTCTATAAATGAGCCATCTAAATTCTTAATTACGGAATGGGCAATAAATCTGTAAAAACCGATAGCAGTTAAATCTATAGAAAGCCATCCATGAACTATTTCGCAATTTGGATTGTTTAAATACCACTCGGCGCAGTTGTCGTGACATCTATTTATTTGGGGCTTCCAATTCGGTAGTTCAACATTAACCTTTGGGATATAAATTGCCTCATTCCTTCTATCATAAAGAGCTTTTGCATAATCTCGATGCGCTTTAGATGGAGGTTTTAAGTAGTTGAGATGTAAGCTCATTTTTTAATATAGAATTAATCTTGATTTTTTGCAACATCCCAAGCGTTACTTTAAGTAACGCTCATCCCCCCCAATAAACTCCACTCTTAGCCACAAGTTCTTTTGGCTAAATTGACCTCTATTTTTCAGCCAACTTGGTTGCTCTAGCCTAGGCTCTGAAGCTAAAGTATATGTATGGCAATTAAAAAAGAAAGTACACATCAACTCATACACCGTAACCTAACCCTCTATCAGCGCGAGCATAGCGCCGTATGGCAATGTCGCTATAAGGTGGATAACAAGTGGATACGAGCAACTACTAAAGAAACCCAGCTTGACTTGGCAGTTAATAAGGCTAAAGAGCTATTAGTGGAGGCAGAGATTCGTAAACGCTCCGGTATTCCAGTAGTAACCAAACGCTTTAAAGATATCGCCATGCTGGCAATTGATCGCATGGAGCGAGACTTGAAGGGTGGCTTGGGTAAGTCAATCTACAAAGACTACATCCGCATCATTAATGAGCACTTCATACCTAGTCTTGGGCAAAGACTCATAACCAATATTGACTACGACGCCCTGCAGCAGTACTACGATGACCGTGAAGCCAAGTATGGATTAGCGCTATCCAATAGCAATCGTAAGACTCAAAACGCTGCATTTAACAGGGTATTTGATGAAGCCATTGTTCGGGGTTACTTAACCGAGAGCAATCGTCCCAAGTTAGATGGCAAGACTAAAGAGAGTGTGCGTCGCCCAGCATTTGAGCTGCATGAACTCAGAGCCTTACTAAAACTACTAGGTCCATACATAGAATCAGGTAGAACTCGGGATGTGCGTGAGCGCCGTGAGATCCTGAGAGATTATGTGGAAATGCTGGTAGATACAGGAGCAAGGCCAGGCATTGAGTTGCTTGATATGAAATGGAAGCAAATCCGCTTCATGATGAACCCCATTAGCACCGTGACAGATCAATTGGATGAAGAAGGCGAAGTTATTGAAATTCATAACTTAAATAGAAGTTGTGAAATGACAGTAAAAGGTAAAACAGGGCAAAGGCAGATTATTGGGCGACTACCTAGCGTCAAGGTGCTAGAGCGTATTGCGCTTAGAAATTATGGGGTAGCTAGCTCAATTAAAGATCCTTTAGCTGGGCTGATTAAACCCACCAATGATGACTACATCTTTAGAGCTAAAGATGGTAGAGATTTAAGTGATGTTTTAAACCA
Source organism: Polynucleobacter sp. es-EL-1 (assembly GCF_018687975.1). NCBI lineage: Bacteria > Pseudomonadati > Pseudomonadota > Betaproteobacteria > Burkholderiales > Burkholderiaceae > Polynucleobacter > Polynucleobacter sp. es-EL-1. Next base: position 1,516,196 of record NZ_CP061310.1, on the reverse strand, counting down.
TATGTTTGATAACTTCTTATCAGACCATGGCTTACTAATAGATCCCAAGACCAATCAAAAGCGTGTGTTCTATAGCCTACGCCATACCTATGCCACATTAGCACTTACTCACGATATGGTACCTATTCATACGCTAGCAAAACAAATGGGTACAAGTGTATTAATGATTGAGCGGCACTATAGCCACTTACAGGTAATACAGGCTATTGAGCAATTACGTGGTGTAAATACTAGAAAGCTGATTGAGGCGGATGGCAAGGCTACTGATAACTATCCTAGCAGGAAGCGGGCAGCACGAGAGCTGCGGATGGTTTAAGTTTAACAAGAATTTCCTGGTCAATTTTAATGATTTAGGAGTATTGCTATAAACCAATTTTGGAAAGGTATTGCTGATTTCTTAAAATTATTAGCTGGTAAAAGTTAATGCAGCAGAAAATAAATTTTAGTGAGTCGAGACTGCCAATAATGGAGGTTAATATAGATAGCATTAGAGTACTAGACGGCATAAAAAATAAGATTTAAAGCAGATGTTTCTTAAGGAAAATTTATGAAATTAGTTACACCAAGTTGGCACACGGGATCGTGGACGACTAAAAATCAAGAAATGCTAATAGAAGAATTAAAAGACGCTGAGAAAGAGAGAAGTTTAACTAATGACGAGCAAGAATGGTTGAGGCAAGTTCAGCATGTTGCGTAATGCCAAGCTTTCATTGCAAGGACGAGGTTAACTATATTGGTTTTAAATATGTCTATCTTGAATTAATAATTTCTTGCGCTACTTCGTCTGGATTCCATGTTCGACAGTTATCAATCGCTTTTCTGAAATCGCTGATAAATGTAGCTTTATCCTCCACTACTTCGAATAGCATATCTAACATTACAGTTCCACCAATTTCGGATGAATCGGCATCTTCATCTAGATTACCTTCATCAATGTTGATTTCCCTTGTTTCTTCTGGATAGGCTTTAGAGATTATGTATTGTGCACAATCATAGTGATCGCCCTTAATGAGTCCATTATCCAGAGAATCTGACAGATATTGATACAGCTTTTCAAATTCAATTTGAAGTTCTTCAGGTGAATTGCTCATATAGCACCTTTCCAAGAGAGTGGAAAATGATTAATTAAGATGAATATATCGTAATCTTAGCGCCATCTTGTATCTGCACTGCAATTGACCCTTGATTCTTTTTTCTTAGTACTGCAGCTAGCGCATCATTAAATGATCCATAGGTACCAATGCCGATCCAAGCGGAGTATGGGTTATTGGGCTTATGTAATGCTCTAAAGGTTTTTGACATTGAGTGGCTTTCTAATTGATTGAGGGTAGTTTGAGCGGCCTGTATCTTTTGCCTAGCTCGTTCAGCCTTAACTGCTGCCTGTGCTCGTTTAGCCTGATCTTTAAGAGCTTTGATTCGTGCTTGTGCCGAGCTTAATGGTTTAGTTGGACTAGATTTAAATTCATAAAATCGCATACTGATATTTAGCTGCTGACTTTTAGTGACTAATACTCGGTAGGAAGCATTAAGATCCAACGCTCACTATCCCAGCACGCATACAGCACTATGGAGTCCAAGGGGAAGGTCGTATAGGCAATCTTCTGTGTGGCTAGTACGTTGCCATTGCCATCGTCTAGTTGTAGTTCAGCCTTATCGTTATAGACAATTAACTTGCAGCTGACAAATACTTCTGCTTTTGGTAAATGAACAATATGACTAGCTATGGCATCCATCAGCCAATAGCAGGCCGCTTCTTGTGCCAGAAACTGGGCGCCATCCGTTAGAAAGACTTTAGGCCATAGAGGGTAGTAGTACTGCGTTCCATAAAATTGCTCCAAATGATTCAAAAGCTGGGTTTTAGATGGATTCATTTTTGCTATACCTCACAGTCATTTATTTATGAATGCGGTTTGCGTATTGGAATCGGTCAGAACCTTACTCTTTTGACTCGTTTTCGGGATTTTCAATTCAAAGCGGCTGCGCAGCTGTAAGCTTGCTGCCTCAATGGCCGCATCAAACGTGCCGATCTCCGCTTCACGCTTGAGTAGTTCTAGAACTTCAATGACGTTAGCAAGATTAGTGGCCTCAACTGCGGTTTTGCCATTAGCTAGATCTAAAAGCTTGCTGCCATAAAAAACATTGATACAAAGTGTTCCAGTGTTGCTGGTAAACCACCAAGGTTTGATACGTTTAGGCTTTTCGATGCTCTTGATATTGCCTTCTAGATCCTTAACGTTTTTGTAGCGCTTTACGACAAAGTCTTTACCGCTATGTTTTGCTTTGGCCAATTCCAGCTGTTCCCATAACTTGCTAATCAGCTTGTTTCTACGCTGCACTACAGGGGGCTGGTTTTTAGGCCTTTTTGCATCGGTCAATTTGAAGGTATTCAGGTTCTCTAGCATTGCCATCATGTTCTCCATCAGTTGAGTTAAAAATGCCTGGACAACACAACAATATGATCAGAAAACCCCTTTGGACAACCGAAAAAAGGCCATTCTTGAGCCCCTTTTAGGTCTTAGAACACATATCTACTTTTTTTACCGATCTTTATGTTCAAGCTAAATAAATTCATAAAAAGCAGTAAAAAAACAGTAAGGCTTAAAGGTTGGCACGCCGAAGGTAATAGTGCTGCGAAACCCGTTCTGATGTGTGACGGTACGCAATTCAGAACCCTTACTATCTGGCCTCATTGCACTACCCAAGACCCTGTTTTGGATGCTTTAAACGACGCCCCTGTGTGGCAGTACCGTTTGCGATGTTGTATTGGTTGGTAGCGTAGAAATACGTGAATGTAGGCTTAGAAGTATTTAGGCTGAAAGTGAGTGGGAAAGCCAATGAGATAAACCCACAAGCTAGTTTGTAAGGGTTCCTGATATAGACCGCAAATTAGCTGCGTATGACGGCACGTAATAGGTGATAGCAATACCTACCTATCTTGCACTAGCAAGTTGTGTGTATATCAGTTGAAAACCTCAGTGAAAGAGGCTTGCATGAGTTGAGCCCTTTAACAGGGCTTGGCTTGTGCTTCCTAGTGAAAGAGAATATTTAATAATTAAAAAAAGAAAAAATGTGCCAAGCGGTAGCGAAGGCACAAGCGAGCCTAGCTCGCTATTAAATATCTATCAAATAGATCAATTATTAAGTTGAATTGCGTATGGTATTACTCTTTGATGTTTGTTTACCCATTCAATTAATCCATTTTGTAATGCAATTCTAGAGAGATTTTCTTGGGTAATAGGCATATCCTTAGCCATAGCCTCTTGATTAATCCTTTTTAGATATCGACTTTCTTTGTATTGGCTTTTGATAATATCAAGCTCATTATTGATAAGATCGCCAAAAGGCTGATATTCAGGCTTAGATAAAAATTCTTTTCCAGTTATAGATATGAGCCAGTAATACATTTCCGGCATTTTTCCATGTTGGTGTGAAAACCTCAAAATATGGGCTAAGTGTTGTTTAGCGTCTTTACCAGTAATTTTCCTATAGACGTCTATATAACGAGTAGACGATCTTGAAAGAAATGGACCAAGTAAACGTTCGGGACTATTGGGATTTTGCATATCAAGGCCTTTAGTAAATTTGAGCTATTAATGCTTTCGAATAATTGTGGCAGATCTGCCACGAAATACCATCAAATTCCATGATTTTTCCACTCAACACATTAGTTACGTTAAGTGTTGAGTGCTTGTAACCATTTGAAAATCAAGCGATTATTTTTCAGTCATTTTCACTTGAAAAACCCATCAATCTGAGTGTATTAGTGGCCATTTTCGGTAGGAATATGGCAGTTTTGACTACAAAATATAAGTACATAGATGGCAATACAAGGAGAGACCATGGCACAAGCAAAAACATTAAGTGATGCAGAATTACAGCGAGCACTAGACTACGCAGCGAGCACCAAAGCAGCAGTGCGTAATCGCGCAATACTGCTGTTAACGCACTGGGCGGGTATGCGAATAGGTGAAGTAGCAAGTGTGCGCTACAGCGACGTTTTAAACGCGGATAAACAGGTGTTAAGCGAGATTCACTTAGCTGCAAATCAGACCAAGGGCTCTAAAAGTAGGGTAGTGCTGTTATCAGAGCGTATGCAACAGGAACTTGCCATCTATATCGCAGCGCATCCACCAAAAGACATGAATCGTCCATTGTTCCCCACACAAAGGGCTTTGGGATTCACACCAAACACCTTAACGCATGTGATTAACGGCTTATATCGTCAAGCAGGGCTTAATGGCGCTACTAGCCATAGTGGTCGCCGTGGCTTTTTGACACGACTCAGTGAGAAGGGGGTGTCAGTAAGGGTCATGATGCAGTTGGCAGGTCACAGTCAAATGTCCACCACGCAGCGCTATATTGATACTCGTCCCGATATCCTGCGTAATGCGGTGGAGCTGATTTAGCCTACTTTGATTTTGTAGGTTTACCTGCTTTAAGCTGCGGATACCTTGCCTGTAATCGCATAAAAACAGCATCCAGATCAAATGCGGGCAGGACCAATTTGGCCGAACTAGGAAACTGTCCTCGCGCCGCCTGCTCTGCAACGCATTTGGCCTTGAGTAGATATCGACTTGTCAAAATACTCAAATGAATCTTAGCGTCAGCATCTTGTAAGCGTTTTTTATTGAGTGTAATTTCTGTTTGGGCATATTTTTGGCTCACGCCCGCATGCTTCCCAATCCGCCATAACGGTAATTGAGGGTACTGGGCTCTAGCCATCAATATGCGCAACATGATAAAGAGTGGCGCTGAGCGTAAGCGTTTGGCTACAAGTGGCTTGATAGCCCTTTGGGACTTAATAGGTAAAGGAACTGCCTCAGCATCAATGAGTTTAGAGATATACGCGAGTAATATCCTTTTAGGTTGCCCAAGAGGAACTGCCAGCAGTAAAGCCGGTGGATTGCCCTCACTGGCTCGCTGTTTATTAAAGTAATGCTCTAGCGCTCGTCCGAAGAGGGGTTCATAAGACTCTCCTTGACTGATGCCGGCTATCTTCTTAACGATGGGTTTGTTATGGGGTGATCCATACATAGCTAATCCTCGATTGGCCCACCACTCTTCAAATGAACATTGGAATATGTCGCCGTATTCATCGTACGTCGATAGCACTCGCGCGAAGTCACTAATTACATCGCGCTCTGCTTGTTTGGTGAGCGGTTTATCCGTATCTCGGTAAAGCTTAAGAATGAGTGGAGCTTGTTTTGATGGGGCTATCTTCTTAGTTCTAATCTCATGCGCTAAGGCATAGCTTGGGCTAATCCGCAAAAATTCCACCATCAGCATGACATAGCCCTGGATACCTTTAGTCGACCAATCTTTGGTGGTTCGCCCTGGAATAGTGGTTTTTTTAGGTGCTGTAGCCATTCAAATATATTAACACTTAAAGGTGACAATAAACAGGCAAATCAAATAGTTGCTAATAGATTCTACACTCATTTCATGGATCGAAACACAGTGTCTAGACCATAAATGAGGAGAATTAAAGATGAGAAATACAGTGAAATTTGGGATGGTCAGTGCAGACAAAATCATGTTGTCCGGCACTGGAATTAAATTATTAGATGTTAAGTACACCATTGAGGAAGGCTTAAGCCAAGAAGAATTGGCGCTTTATACAAAAGCCATTAACAAGATCAGTCAAGGGGAAAAACTAAACCGCAAAGATTTAAAGATACTTGATCGCATAGATCAACTCACCATGGACGTGCATGGTATCTGCTTAAAGGATTCGAAGGTGACCAAGGCGCGCATAAAAGCAGCCAAGCGCTACGGTATGCAATTTATTGATCGGGATGGTTTGGTCGATCATATGAATATGGCCTTGGGGCTTACGGACGACTCGAGTGAAGAAGAGGCTTTTTTTGACCCAATCATGGAATGCCTAAATGCCAATATGTGCTCGGACTGCATGAATAAAGTACATCAGGCGGCATTTAAGATCGCCAATCAAATTCCGCTCACAGAAGACGATGTCTGGATTATGCAAGAGGCATCGAGCATCGTATTTGAAGAGCTGGGTTTTTCGTTTGATGGCTCTGAAATTGGGGATGCATTAATCGAGGCTTGCGATCACTTGGGCATCAAATACAACTGCCATTCAGAAATGAACTCGGATAGCCCGATACGCTCAAATGCTCATCGCTATCACTAATTGTAAAAAAGCAGCGCCGCTATTGGCGCTGCATAAGAAAACCAAATAAGGAAACAAAAAATGAAAAAAAATGAATTAGTAGTGAATAAATCACTTATTAGTAAGGCTGAAGAGTTGGCCATGGAACATGATCTATTTAATGACCAATACATAGTGACTGGTAGACGAAAGCTCTATGAGCTATTGTCAAAAATAATGGAATTGGCTCAGCAGTTTGAAGCAAGTCCAGATAAGGAGGATCTATTTTTTAACCTACGGTATAGACTTAAAGAGGCAAACATTAAGGTGCAAGAAAATACCAGCGATGTTGCCTTACTTGTCAAATACATTACGAGAGCTGATCGTAAAACGGCGCACGTCTACACCAGGGCGATCGAGACTGCTATGGCGTGCCATTTTAAGGCAGCCGAATTGCCGCAAGTAATTATTGAGGCAGGCGGCTTAGAAAAAATGCGTCTTGCTGGGGTAGATGATGAGAAGGTAGACGAGCAGCAACAGATTGAAGATGAGCGTTTAGAGCTTACGCGTACTTATTTGCAGTCGCGTGGCTACTTTCCATTTGCAAAGTTTGCTGCGCCAAATCAGTTCGATGGAATTAATAACGACAACTGCGAATTTGAGTATGTGGTGTGTACTGTTAGTAATGGGCACTACAACGTCGTCTGTAAGTTGCCGGCTGAAGTCGAGCTCGAAAACTATGCGCTTAAAAAATTAAGTGCTTATCTATGTAAAGACATGGATAAAGCCCGAGAAGCCATTGCCAAAATGCGAATTAAGGCAAATGAAGAGCGAGAAAAACTCAATCAAGGTGGTCGTACCGTAGAGCAGATTGAGCTCGTTAATGAAGCCGCTGTAATCTAAAAAGGAAATATCATGAACTTAGCTTTTAATGCCGCACTTAAAAACGATGTTAATCAAGTAATTAATGCATTAAAGAAACACAAAAGCGTTATTTTGCAGTTTGAGCATCTTTCGCCTGAGGTGCTGATTGATACGCCTCAGCATTACCGCGCTAGGTATACAGATCGGCATGGCGACTATGAATTTGAAATCACTAAAACCAGTGCTGGGTGGAAAGTCACTAGCTCGGGAATGGTGATCGGTACATTTAAAGATGCTGATTTCATCAAGTGGGACTTTGAGTCGCAGCTAGCAAAATACACACCTAAGGTGCTAGGCTAGGAGGTAGCCTCTGTGAATTGCAACCGTTACGTAAAGTAACGGTTGCTTTCGGGGGGGGCATAGGCTATCAAAGTTGTCTGCTCCTTATATCCTTGCCCTATCTATCCTAGGAGTAAATCTTTGCTAGCAATTTTTTCTTCTAGTGTTTGAAGGGTGATATAGACAAGGGTGCCATTACTCTTTTCAATAGCCAAATAGCCATCTCCTGTGGATTTAGCTTTATAAGTACCGACAACTAGCGGCGTGAAGCCGTCATCAGCTCCATCGCTTAATCGTTTGCGGGCATTAAAGCCCTTTAATATTTGGATATTCATATGTTATGCATTTTAGCGAATACATCGTACTGTAAAAAAAAGGGGGGGGTGATGACCATTACTCCAATGTCATCTGCTCTCATAACCAGAGAACCTAAACTAGACCTAAACGTCACAAAAAGCTAGCTTTTGAGACTAAAGGTTGGGTTTGGAGTTGTAGGCGTTACTTTAAGTAACGGTTGGGGATGCTAGAAAGTGTGTAGGCAATTACTGCACATTTTCTACAGCAGCTCAATCCCAACGCTTTTCATCACTAAGGAAAATAAGCCAAAACAGATAACTGCCGCTACTACACACGTGGCCATGGTCATCCAGAAGCCTAGCTTTGGAAGTAGGTATGGAAACAGTAAGAACATTGGTAAGGTAGGTATTACATACCAAAAGGTGTAATAGGCATGGTTTGCTATCTTCTCTTCAGATTGGTTTTCAATATATAGCCAAGTAAGTGTTAGTAAAGTCATCAGTGGCAGAGCTGCTATAAAGCCACCTAACCTATCGCTCCGCTTAGCTATCTCAGAAATGAATACAACCATTCCTGCAGTGAGTAAGTATTTGGTAATGATCCAAGCCATTTGAGCCTTAGGAAGAAATAGTTGTGGAATAGTCTAAAGCAGAGTCAGATATCCTAAGCCCTTTTTTGATTCCGCCCCGGACCGCCAAGAAACACTAAAATCGTCCTGCGTAGGTGTTTTACTGGTATGAGCTGTTGGTAACATCTTTATCCAAAGCTAATCCATTAAGCGTTTTGAGAAAGCTCATAATGCAAAATACTAAGAAATATGCTGTAATAGAAACATGAGAAAAATCCTGATAATTCTGGCCCTGCTAGCTTTATCGATACAAACCTCCTATGCTACGGTTTCTGCTTACTGCCAAGAAGAGCAGGCAGCAGCTTCTCATGTTTCACATCACGAGCATGAGAAGCCAGTCAGTATTGCCTCAGCTAGCGATTCTGCAAGCTACGATTCTGATTGTGGGGTCTGTCATTTGGCGCATTCTCCAGCATTACATTCCACTTTTACCATTTCAATTGCCACTACCATCTTTCATTATGAAGATGCTCGAGTGGAGTTTTTAGTCAATATTTCTCCTCCCCCTCCTGAAAAACCCAATTGGCTCGCTCTCGCCTAAGTTAGCGAGAGCCTTAACCTAATTCTTCTTCTCTCGCTAACTCTGTTTTGAACAAACAAATGGAGTTTTTATGTTGCGAGAGTATTCGGGCGTAGTTCGTCGCTGCGTCATTCAATTTACTGGATTGGTTTTTATATTGGGGTCGCCAATAGCGCTGGCTAATGGCGAGCGCAAAGCCGAGTCGGCCTTAAAGTCCTTCTATGAATCTTCATGGGAGCGCCAACCTGACTATAAGTCCTATCAGTATCGAGTAGAGGCCGCGCTTGCTAAGCAAAAAATTGCTAGCAGCCTTTTGGTAAGCCCAGCTTCGGTGGAAGTGTCGCAAAAGACCGATAGAACTAACAGTAATCAAGGCGCTAGTGAAACCATACTGGGTTTAGATATCCCCCTTTGGTTATGGAATGAGCGGTCAAGCTCAATTAATTTAGCGGATGCAGAATATAAAAAGCTTTTGTCTCAATACTATCTATCCCAATTGAGAGTTGCGGCCGAAGTAAGGGATGCCTATTGGAATTACCAGAAATCAAAAATTGAGTCTGATTTAGCGCTACGCAGAAATGAGAATGCAAAGAGCTTAGCTCTTGATGTTGAAAAGAGATTTAAGGCTGGAGACTTATCTCGCGCAGATCTTCATCAGGCTAATGGGGCTCTCGCATCATCAGAAGCTTTTTTGGTCGAAGCGCAGGCCAACGTCATTAATGCTGAGCAAAGGGTGCGTTCTTTATTGGGAAGTGAGTATCTCAAGAAAATTCAATTCGGTGACATTGCTAAAAATATTGAACCGTTACCCAAGGTTCCTGAAAACCTGTCAGGACTAGATTCTAGTTTGCCAATCGTTGCAGCACTTGTAGACCAGTTAGAGGTTGCTAAAAAAGCGGTTGACTTAGCAAAGTCTCAAACTCGGGCATCCCCACAATTGCAAGTATGGACTACTAAGGGCCGTGAAGTCTATGGCGTTCCCTATCAGCAATCAGTTGCTGTTGGATTAAGAATTCCTTTTGGCTCTGATGCTCGCAATACCAATAGATTGGCCAGCGCTACAGCTGAGATGGTCGATTCAGAGGTTCGATTGTCCTATGAGCGAGAGTCTGCATTAAGTAATGTGGAATCAAATGTGGCTTTGGTGAAGTCGGCAAAAATGAAGCTTGGCGCTGCAGATAAGAGGTCTAACCTAGCCAATGAAACACGTCAATTTTTTGACAAATCATTTCGCTTTGGTGAAACCGATTTGCCCACAAGACTACGTATTGAGCTAGAAGCAGTGGATGCAAATAGACAGGCTGCGATTGCAAAAATCAATTACGCAGTCTCAGTTTCAAATTTACGACAGGCCCTTGGCCTGTTACCAGAGTAAGGTCACTTTAACTATGAATTTATTGAACAAATATAGTCAGTTGGCGTCAAAACTATTAATTGCGCTATCTCTGACAATTGCATCGGCAGCTTATGCAGGCCCTGGTCATGGGGAGGAAAAACCCACCACTGCACAAACTCAAACATCACCTCGCTTTTATGCTGAATCTGATCTCTATGAGGCGGTAGGAGTGATCAATGGTAAGGAAATCACGCTCTACCTAGATCGCTACTCCTCCAATGAATTGGTCAAAGGAGCTAAGGTTGAAATTGAGCTTGAGGGCTCTAAAATTAGTTCAGAGCCTCATGGTGATGGAGAGTATCTCTTTCGCCTAAAAAATAAAATTAAGGATCAGCCTACTGCGATCACCATCACGATTAATGATGATGTTACCGACATACTAGCAGCCACTATCGATCTAAGTTCCTTTGAGCACTCCTCATTGATCTCTTGGAAATCAGCAATAAAAATCTTGCTTTATTTCAGCCTCTTGATGGCAATTGCCTATTTTTCTTATCGCAAGAAAGAGGTGTTGATGACGCATGCAAAAAAATTAATCAAACAAATCAAGGAGCGGGTATGAATCGCAAACATAGAGATTTTGTATTTCGCCCCTTTATCCTTATTGGTTTATCTGTGGCGCTATTTGCTTTTAAGGTTCATGCTGGGCCGGGTCATGGTGAGTCGGAAGTATCCCAAGTTCAAGGCGACGCTCCGAAAAGACAGTCGGACGGCAGTCTTTTTATTCCCAAGCCTGCGCAACGCCAGTTACACGTGATGACAACTCCTGGCCAGTTCGGCGAATATGCCAAAACCTATGATTTAGCTGGAAAAGTCATCATGGATCCTAACTTTGGCGGTAAGGTGCAAGCGATTGTTGCTGGCCGTATTACGCCGGGACCAGCTGGTTTTCCATTGCCCGGACAGAAGATTAGTAAAGGCGATGTCTTGGCGTATGTAACGCCAGAGGCTGGCCCAGGAAAATCAAGATCACTTGCGGAAAGTCGACTAAAGCGTTTGCGAGATCTTAGCGATACGGTTCCACGTAAGACTATTGAAGAGGCAGAAGCCGCGGTTGCTAATGAAGAATTAAGAGCCCCAGTCAGCGGAATTATTTCTACTACGGGTGTCGTGTCTGGCCAAGTAGTACAAGCAAGAGATCTAATCTTTGAGGTTGTTAATCCATCCAAGCTATTAATAGAAGCGCTTGCCTACGACTCAAATCTGAGTAAGAACATTGCTGATGGCAAAGTGGATGTTAATGGCAAAGTGATTGAGCTCAAGTATCTCGGTGGTGGACAGACCCTCAGAGAGCAAGCCTTGCCTCTTACTTTTTCTGCTAAATCGGATGATCTCCAATTTTTACCCATAGGTCAGCCCATTCGAGTATTTGTAAATACCGATAGCAAGGTCACTGGAGTAAAGGCGCCCTCAAAATCATTAGTCAAAAGCAGCTCGAACCAAACAATTGTCTGGATTAAAAAGTCCCCAGAAATATTTGAGCCCAGAACAGTTATATATGAGCCTTTAGATGGTCAGAACATTGTTATCACTAGCGGTATTAAAGATGGTGAACGAGTCATTACTGATGGGGCATCCCTCATCAATCAAATTCGTTAAGGACTAAGACATGTTTACTTGGTTATTAGATTTCAGCTTAAAAAATCGCATGATAGTGATTTTGCTCAGTGCTATATCTATGGTCTATGGTGCTTACACCTTAAGCAAGATGCCTGTGGATGTCTTTCCCGATCTGAATAAGCCTACTGTCACCATCATGACTGAGGCTGGCGGAATGGCTTCAGAAGAAGTTGAACAACTCATTACATTCCCACTCGAAACCGCTATGAATGGTTTACCGGGAGTAGAAGCCATTCGCTCAGTATCTAGTGCTGGCCTTTCTTTCATATACGTTACTTTTGACTGGTCTGTAGACATCTATCGCGCTAGGCAAATGGTTTCAGAAAGACTCTCATCTATGGACGGAGCAATTCCGGATGGCATTGTTTCGCGCATGGGGCCCATTAGTTCAATCATGGGTGAGATCATGCAAATTGCCATTCCGATTGATGAATCTAAGATTTCATCCATGCAGGTTCGCGAGTATGCTGATTGGGTTTTGCGACCCAGATTGATGGCTATCCCCGGGGTAGCGCAAGTCATTCCTATTGGCGGGCAAGTTAGGCAGTTTCAAGTACAACCTAATACTCGTCGTATGGCGGAGCTAGGCCTTAGCATATTGCAGATTGAAGATGCATTGCGGGGCTACTCTGCAAATACGTCTGGTGGATTTCTTGAGTCTAATAATCGTGAGTATCTCATTCGTCATATAGGGCGAACTTCTAGCCTTGAAGATTTAAAGAACATTGCCGTATCGAACCGCAATGGACAAACAATACTTTTAAGACAAGTTGCAGATATTACTTTTGCACCAGCAGTTAAGCGAGGTGATGCCGGTTATGAAGGTGGGCCAGCAGTCATTCTAGGTGTACAAAAACAACCTTCAGCAGATACGGTAGTGCTAACAAAAAAGATTGAATCAGCTATTGCAGAATTAAAGCAGGGCTTGCCAACTGGCATGGAAGCTCCAAAAGTAACATTTAGGCAGGCGAGCTTTATTGATGCATCCATTAGCACTTTAGAGGGTAAGCTCATCGGCGCATCAATCTTTGTTGCTGTAGTGCTGTATTTCTTTTTAGGAACAATTCGCCCGGTCCTCATCTCATTAACAGCAATTCCAGTTTCAATTCTCTTAACTGCCCTGGTTTTTAAGTACTTTGGTTTATCAATTAATACGATGACCTTAGGAGGCTTAGCCATTGCAATCGGCGGCCTAGTTGATGATGCAGTAGTTGATGTGGAAAACGTGATTCGTCGCCTTAGAGCAAATCTAGATAAAGCATCTTTAGATCAATTAAGTCCACTAGCGATTGTGAGAGCCGCCTCGCTTGAGGTAAGGACCGGCATTATCTACGCTACAGCCATCATCGTTTTGGTATTCATCCCATTATTTGCATTACCAGGTATAGAGGGGCGACTATTTGTGCCTTTGGGTATTGCATTTATAGTCTCTACTCTTGCATCACTTTTAGTTTCAGTGACTATCACACCAGTACTCTGCTTTTATCTGCTGCCCTCAATGCAGTCCCTGAGGGATCACGATACAAAGATTGTCACTTGGCTTAAAAGCCATTATGAGTTTCAGTTATCAAGGTTGTTAGCGGCGCCTAAAAAGCCTCTGATGTATGCTTTTGCATCCGTCATCGTAGCTGCTGCCAGTGTTCCCTTTATGGCGAGCTCATTTTTACCGCCCTTTAACGAAGGGACTTTACTGATCGGGCTGCGTTTAAATCCTGGTGTCTCACTCTCTGAATCGGCAGGCCTAGCCAGCCAAGCAGAAAAGTTAGTCAGGCAGGTTCCTGAAGTGACTTATGTTGGACGCAGGAGTGGCCGCGCAGAATTGGATGAGCATGCAGAAGGTGTACATGTGAGTGAGTTAGATGTTGGTTTAAAGCCTGCGGGAGATTTAGATCGCTCCATGTCTGAGATACAGGCAGATATTAGGTCAAGATTAGTTAACTTACCCGCTGCAATTGCAATCGGTCAGCCAATCTCACATCGAATAGATCACATGCTTTCAGGAGTTCGGTCACAAATTGCGATTAAGATTTTTGGAGATGATTTAGACGTGCTGCGTAGCCAAGCCGATCTTTTGAGATCCAAATTAGCGGGCATTGAAGGCTTAGTTGATTTAGAAATAGAAAAGCAGGTTTTAGCACCACAAATTAAGGTGCGAATTGATTACGATAAAGCAGCGCAATACGGAGTTTCAACTTCTCAGATTATGGCCACCTTGCAGGGCATGGTTGAGGGGGAGAGACTCTCGCAAATTATTGAGGGTAATCGACGGTTTGCCTTAGTGATCAAGCTACCAGACTCAGCAAGAAATTTAGAAGGTCTTGCTGATATCTTGATTGATACGCCAAATGGAAAAATCCCACTCTCAAAAATTGCCAGCATTGAGGATGGGGATGGCCCAAATCAAATTAGCAGAGACGGCGGTAAGCGAAGAATTGTCTTATCGGCTAATGCCTCCAAGCGTGCCTTGTCAGATATCGTGGCTGATATTAGAACTGTGATCTCTAATCAGACTCTTCCAGAGGGGTACTTCATTACTCTAGATGGCCAATTTAAAGCGCAAGAAGAGGCATCTAAAGTAATTGGTTTGCTATCAATTGGATCATTTCTTTTGATGTTTGCGGTTTTAAATAATCGCTATAAGTCCATACGCTTATCTTTAATGATTATGTCTAACATTCCATTGGCTATGGTCGGAGCAGTGATTGGTTTATGGATTTCAGGCCAGCCACTCTCGATTGCTGCATTAATAGGATTTATCACGCTAGCAGGAATATCTGTGCGTAACGGAATCTTAAAAATTAGTCATTACCTGAATTTGATGCAGTCAGAGGGTGAATCGTTTAGCCTGGCAATGATTATTCGCGGATCAATTGAGCGCTTAAGTCCTGTACTAATGACAGCTTTGGTCACAGCTTTTGCCTTGGCGCCATTGTTATTTGAAGCAGAGCGTCCTGGTACAGAGATATTGCATCCAGTAGCAGTTGTTATTTTCTCCGGGCTCCTCAGTTCTACCTTATTGGATACTTTTTTAACGCCAGCCATGTTTTGGCTTTACGGGAAAAAAGCATCTGAAATAGCCTTGAGCAATATGAAAACTAACGAAGTATTTTAATTTAAAGGGGTTTATATGAAATCAATGATGTTGATTGCAACCTTGCTCATCAGTTTTACTGGCTTAGTTCAAGCTGGAGCTGGCCATGAATTAAAACCAATGCATGGCGGTGTCATAGTAGAGGCTAAGGACATTGATATTGAATTGGTTGCAAAGCCTGATAGCTTGTCGCTGTATTTGACGGACCACGGTAAACCGATACCTATAGATGGTGGGACCGCAAAGCTGACAGTCTTAATTGGATCAGATAAAAAAGATTATGAGCTACTGCCTAATGAAGGGAAATTGGAAGTGAAAGGTAATTTCGCTATTCCCAAGGGTGCTAAGGCCATAGCAGTTATCAAGATAAAGGCGAAAGTGATTACAGCAAGATTTAATTTATAAGTTAAATCACCTCAATCTAGCCTATAGATTGGGTTGTTGTGAAGTAATCGGATTGCTATCGTTGATTGGTGGAGCCATGTTCCGCCAAGGTCCGCCTTTGGGTCGATGGCGGTCATTGGCTAATCAAGCGTTACTTTAAGTAACGCTTATTAACCACTCAAAAAGTACTTTGGAGCAACGAGGTGTTAGATGGTTGCTCCAAAAATCCTGTGGTTTAGAAAACCAAAGAGTGAGTCAGTGTTTCTTCTGCTCTGTTTAAATTAGTCACACAAATACTCACACACCGATAAACAGGCGACGTAAGCTCTTGAAATCCTAGTGGTTTTCTTTGGATATCTGCTCTCATAACCAGAGAACCTAAACAGGACCTAAACGTCACAAAAAGATAGGCTTGTGAAGAAAATGATTGGTTTGGTCATTTGAGCGTTACTTTAAGTAACGCTGGGTATGCTCAAAAGTGTGTAGGCAATTACTACACATTTTTCAATGGCGATGCCAATAGATTGTTGTCTGAGGGGCTGCTTCCGGCCAGTAGCGGACGGTAGAGTAAAGGATTGAAAATCCTTGTGTCGGTGGTTCGATTCCGCCCCGGGCCACCAAGATTCTATAAACCACCTTCGGGTGGTTTTTTCATGCCTAGCCCCTTAGTTTTAATCACGTCATACTTCAAACATAAATAACCAGTAGAGTGTTAACTTAACTTTTAAAGGGGATCTACATGAATCGTATTAAGGGCGTATTAATTAGTTTGATCGCTGCTGCTACATTAGCTGCATGTGCGTCGATGACGGGCGGAGCCATGGCGCCATATACCAAAGTAAATGATGGCATGTTAGTAGGTAGTAATAATATGACCCTGTATACCTTTGCCAAAGATGCGGCTGGTTCAGGTAAGTCTATGTGTAATGGCCCATGTGCCACCAACTGGCCACCACTATTAGTTGATGGTAGTCCAGCAGTGTCTGGCGATTATTCTGTAATCACTCGTGATGACGGCAAAAAGCAATTAGCATTCAAAGGAATGCCCCTGTATTTCTGGGTTAAAGATACCAAGCCAGGAGATAAGACTGGAGACGGCTTCTTAAATGGTGCTTGGAAAATTGTGAAGATGTAATAGTAGCAAGCAGGATTAAGCATCCTAGGCCCAGGCCGATTCCGCCCCGGGCCACCAAGAATCTCAATAGCCCACTTGTTGGGCTATTTTCTTTTATGGCTTGGTAGGCTTAGACGCCATTAGAGTCAGATGTCCCCAGTATGACCTGTCCTTTAAAAGGACATGTCAATTATTCATCCCTGCGTCAGTCGATGTCGTTTAAAACGACATTACAAATATATACGCATAGACGTATGTATTGAACTACTTTCTTTGATTCAGATTGCTTGACCCCCATTGATCCAGTTGTCTCTGATTATGGGCGGCCACACCTTCAATAGAATCTTGAGGTAATTGTTTGAGGCACTCTGCTAATGCTTCAGGACTGAGCTTTTCGGCAGGCTTATTTTGTTTAATCTCTTGTGGCGATTTGCCATCCCAAGCAAAGGGATTATTAAATGATGGAGGATCAGGTAAGCAATCATCGCTGTAAATGGGTGTGTCATCAGTAGCAAATGGTGAAAATGAAATTGTCTTTTCAAAGATGAGTGGTTTACCAGTTGGCGTGGGTGGTGGCGGTGGCATTGAATAAATGGCTTTGCGAGCCAGCACCTCTGCTTTATCAGATGTCTTCCAAAGTGTTTCAACTCTAGTGATGCTGCCATTTGGAGCAATCTCGATTCTAAATCTCACTTGTCCTTGATCGACACCTTCAACAGCTGTTCCCATCATGCTACGCACTTGCTTACCCCAAGTGTGTCTGTAGCCTTTACTATTTTTTAATGTGTATGTTGAGGCAAAAGCCCACTCTTCTGCTGTTGGGGCATTTGGGGCGGCTTGTGTTGCCGGAGCTTTCGTTGTGAGCGTTTGATTCTTTTGAATGTTGACGGGCTCTTGCTTTTCTTGCGGCTCGTTCAGCTTGATAACAACGACATCATCTTTAATTTTTTTTAGCGGCTTTGCTGTTGATGGAGCCCATAAAAGCAGAAAGCAAACGTGTAAAGCCAAAGATAAAATAATTGCCGACTTAAAAGCAGACTGTGGCGTTTGAATAAGGCGATTAAGAGGGAGCAATCACTACTCGTCTTGTTTAGCTAGCTTCAAATTCATATTGAGCCAATTGGGTATGCCATCTTCTGCTCGTACTGCCTTAAATCCTTTTTCTCTGAGGCGCTTTACAGCTTCATAAGACAGTACGCAATAAGTGCCCCTACAGTAAGCAACAATCGTTTTAGATTTCGGGAAGTCGCCTAGGCGCTCTTCTAACTCTTCAAGGGTGATATTGAGCGCCCCTTCTAGATGAGAGTGAGCATACTCTTCACTAGGTCGCACATCTAAAAGCGTGATTTCTCCACGCTTAGCTAATTTAAGTACTTGATTAACTGGCATGCCTTCTAAGCTATCGCGCGAGGTGAGGTACTTATTAACGAGGCTATCAACTTCTTCAATGTGGCGTTGCCCAACACCTTGTAGCTTTAAGAACAAATCAATGACATCAGAGTCTGCTATTTCATAAACAATGGATTTACCTTGTCTGATCGTGTTCACAATGCCCACTTGTTTGAGTACTTGTAGGTGCTGAGAGACATTGGCAATCGGTAGTTTGACCTTCTTTGCTAAGTCTTCTACCGCTGTGGGGCACTGAATAATGAGCTCAATAAGCTCTAGGCGAACTTCAGAACCAAGGGCTTTGCCTAGTTTGGCGAACTGTTCGTAAAGTTTTTGCTTGAAAGTAGATTTTTGTTTAGGCATAATCATTCAATGATTTTATTGAATATAAGCGAGGGTGTAAATGCTTAAAAAGCTCGTGGGTGTCATTATCTCTTTGTTCTCATTAAGCGTTCTCGCTAACAGCCCTGTCCCGCTAGAGATTAACGGGCAAAAAGCCTTGGTATTCATTAATCAAGATCCTCCTGGGACTAGATGTAATACCAATGTTCAAATTGCCGCAGAGATAGCTAATGCCTATCGACTGCCTATTTTGATTCTGCCCCAAACAGCCGTTCCGCCATTAACACCAGCTCCTTCAGTTTGGTACAACGGACAAAACATAGCGGCAAGTGGTGGCGCTCACAATGGCATGGTGAGCTATCAAATCATTGCGGACATTCTGGAGTTAGAGGGAACGACCAAGCAGAAGAGGCAAGGTAAGTTATTCAACGATAGCGTAAGACCTGAATTCGATAAGTTCAAATCAACTATTAAGACTGGGAAATAAATGAAAAAACTATTCATTGCGCTTGCGCTCACATCATTCATAGCAAGCCCAGCGTTTGCTGATAACAAAGCTATTGCTGTTGATGAGATGGCGGGTTACCTTGAGTTTGTGGACTATGGTGGCGCTACGATATTTCCTGAGCAGATACCCGCAGAAGAATACAAGAAGATGATGGTGATTGATGCTAGAGATAAGGCTCAGTTCGATAAGAGTCATATTCCTGGAGCAGTCAACATTGAGTGGCGCCAAGTCTTGGCACAAAAAGATAAGATTCCTAAGAACAAGCCTGTCTTAATCTACTGTAATACCGGCAGTCTCTCAGCACAGGCAGGATTTGCTTTGCGTGTTGCTGGCTATGAGAATTTGCGCATTCTTCAAGGTGGCTATGAAGAGTGGAAAACTAAAGGTGGCATGGATGCTTATAAGAAGGCTGTTAATAAACAACCTAAGTACTAGCAAATGAACAAAAAAGAACACTGGGAAAAGGTCTATGGCGACAAGGCGCCAGATGCGGTGAGTTGGTATGCGCCACACCTTGAGACATCATTAAATTTAATTCATCAAGCTAGTGCCAATAAGAGTGCTGCCGTTATTGATATTGGTGGTGGCGAATCTACACTAGTGGATGACCTTTTGTCTCAGGGTTATGAGGGCATCAGTGTTTTAGATATTTCTCAAAAAGCAATTGATGTGGCAAGGGATCGTATTGGCAAGCAGGCTGATAAGGTTCACTGGTACTGCGCTGATATTACACAAGCAACATTACCGCAAGGCTATTTTGACGTTTGGCACGACAGAGCCGTCTTTCATTTTTTAACTGAAGAAGCACAACGAGCAAGATATGTAGAACAAGTGATGCGCTCAGTAAAGCATGGTGGCTATGTGATTATGTCGACCTTTGGACCCGAGGGCCCTGAGAAGTGCAGTGGTTTAGACATCGTTCGCTATGACTCAGAAAATCTTCACAGTCAGTTTGGTCAGACATTCAAGCTGATTGACAGCTCAACAGAGCTCCATCAAACCCCTATGGGGACCACCCAGCAGTTCTTATATTGCTTTTGTAGGATGGAATAGGCTTTACTTAGCTTAGATATTTTTTTACCCAAGTAGGGATCGTTCGAAGTAACAAGTTTGGTGTTAAAGCTATCATACATTATATAATAATATATAGTGTATGATAGCTTTAAATAGTGCAAAAAGATTAATATTAGGGATTAATAACGATTGCGTTGATTTCCATCGTAATAGGTAATTAAATCACCCCTTAAACAACTAAAGGGAGCATGATTAAAAGATAGGCATCTTTTATTCAAGTACATTAATGGCTCAAAAAAATGAATAGCACCATTAAATTAAAAGAACTCTTAAGTTCGCTTCTACTCCGAATGCGTGAATTGAACATTACCCGCCGTCAATTACTGATGGGTCTCACGCTTACATTTTTATTAGTCGTATTTGGATTTGTTGTTCTAAATTCTGGGCCTTTAGCGTCCACAAAAGTGACGACTATTAAAGTTAGCGATCAATCGCTTGCACCCACACTATTTGGAGTAGGAACAGTTGAAGCCAGGCGGGCGTATTTGATGGGGCCGGTAGTTGCTGGACGCGTTTTAAACGTATATGTAGATGTGGGCAATTTGGTTAAAGAGGGTCAACTACTTGCCGAGATGGATTCTATTGATCTGAATCAGAGAATGATTGCTGCTCAGGCACAAGTGACTGATGCAAAGGCACGCTTACTGCTGGCTTCTGAAACGTACAAGCGATATGTGGAGTTGGGAAAGAAAAATTTTATTAGCCCAATTGTTGTTGAAGGCAAGTCACAGGAACTCAATTCAGCAAAAGCGATTGTTCAAAAAACAACTGCTGATTTGGCTGGGCTTAAACAACAAGAGCTTAATATTAAATTAAGGGCTCCAGTAGATGGGATCATTACATCTAGAGATGCCGAGCCAGGCTCAACTGTTATTGCTGGTCAGGCGGTTTTAAAATTAATCGACCCAACGAGCCTATGGATTAAGACGCGTTTTGACCAAGGTAAGTCAATGGGATTAGCCGTTGGCTTAGATGCAAATGTGATATTGCGCTCTAATCCACATCACCCAATCTCGGGCAAGGTAGTTCGCGTTGAGATGCTCAGTGATAGTGTCGCGGAAGAACGCATTGCCCAAATTGAAATGATAGATATGCCCAAGACTGTTTCAATTGGGGAGATGGCAGAAGTGACATTGCAATTAGCCTCTAGTGAATATGGCCTTAGCTTGCCCAATGCAAGCATTAAAAAGAGGGGTGATGAAACTGGGGTATGGGTGCTCAAGGATGGCAAGCCCTACTTTGCTCGAGTACAAGTTGGACAAAACGGCTTAAATGGTCAAGTGGTTATTCTGAGTGGACTTAAGAGTGGTGATGAAGTTGTTCTCTATAGCGATGCTGAAATTAAAGAAGGGCAGCGTATTAAGGTGGTTGATTCTTTATTGAAGAAAACGCCGTGATTAGCCTAGCGGGTCGTGACATTGCGCATTCTTGGGGTAAGTTTGCTCTAACGGGATTGGGTCTCGGACTGCTAATCGGTGTCACTCTAACAATGGCAGGGGTATATCGAGGCATGGTGGATGATGCCATGGCCCTACTAAACAATAGCGGTGCAGATCTTTGGGTGGTACAAAAAGATACCCAAGGCCCTTATGCTGAAGCATCCAGCATTCGAGATGACTATGTAAGAGGCGTGCTGGGAATGCCAGGCGTTGCACGCGCAGCTAACATCACCTATCTCACAATGCAGGTTCGTAAAGGGCAGAGTGACACTAGAGCCATGGTGGTTGGGGTAGAAAGTGGGCAGCTTGGTGAGCCGGCCTATTTGATTTCTGGTCGACACATAGTCCAATCACACTATGAAGCTTTAGCGGATATCAAAACGGGGTTTGAGCTAAACGACCTCATTCAAATTAAGCGCCATCAGTATCGGGTAGTGGGTTTAACTCGACGCATGGTTTCATCGGGCGGTGATCCAATGGTATTCATTCCAATTAAAGATGCACAAGAGGCGCAATTTCTAAAGGACAACGATGCGATTCTGAATGATCGTGCCAGAAACGTAGCCAATCCCAGTTTGAATCGCCCTATTCCTGGCTTATTAGATGCCATTACAGCATCGCAATCTACCAATCACAGCGTTAATGCCATCCTTGTTCAAATCCAAGCCGGCAGTAGTCCAGAGGAAGTAGCCAAACCAATCCGTCGCTGGAAACATCTTGAGGTGTATACAAGGGCGCAGATGGAAGAAATCCTTGTTGCCAAGTTGATCGCAAATTCCGCAAAACAAATTGGTATGTTTCTAGTGATCTTGGCGGTAGTAAGCGCTGCCATTGTGGCTTTCATTATCTACACCATGACCCTAGGAAAGATTAGGGAGATTGCCGTGTTGAAATTGATTGGCACTCAAAATAGTACTATTGGCAGCATGATTCTGCAGCAAGCCCTTGGCTTGGGGTTAATTGGTTTTGTTGTGGGAAAAACTTCTGCTACTTTTTGGGCGCCGCTGTTTCCAAAGTATGTTTTATTAGAGCCTGTAGACGCAATCATCGGATTCATTTTAGTGATGGTCATATGCGCTTTAGCTAGTACCTTGGCGATTAGAGCTGCTTTGCTGGTAGATCCCGCCCAAGCAATTGGAGGCTGATATGAGTACTTACAGCATTCAATTAGAAGGGCTTAGAAAAACTTACGGACATGGTGACGCTGCTGTAGATGCCCTCAAAAATGTCAATATGCAAATTGCTCCAGGTGAAGTGGTGGGGCTTATTGGCCCATCTGGATCCGGAAAAAGTACGCTACTGAAATGTCTAGGGGCAGTCATTGAGCCCACAGCAGGTCGCATGACTTTGGGTGGTGAAGTGATCTACGAGAATGGTTGGAAGATTAAGGACTTAAGGGCTCTGAGAAGAGACAAAATTGGCTTTATTTTCCAGGCCCCTTATTTAATTCCGTTTCTAAACGTTACCGATAACGTCGCACTATTGCCTATGCTTGCAGGCGTGCCTAATGCTCAGGCTAGAGCGCGCGCTAGAGAGTTGCTAGAGGCTCTAGATGTTGCACATAGGGCTAATGCAAGCCCATCTGAATTATCTGGGGGTGAGCAACAACGAGTTTCCATTGCAAGAGCTTTGGCAAATAGACCCCCAGTGATTTTGGCTGACGAACCTACTGCGCCTCTAGATAGCGAGAGGGCTCTAGGGGTAATGGGGATCTTAAATCAAATGGCCAGTCAATATCAGACTGCGATTATTGTGGTTACCCATGATGAAAAAATTATCCCACTATTTAAGCGCATTTATGCAATTCGAGACGGGCAAACCATTGAGGAATCTAGGCAGGGTCAATGAGTAACCTGAGAATTGCTTAAGTGGCGGCTAAGGGTCGAAAGCAGCCCTTCGCGATATAAGCGTTACTTTAAGTAACGGTTCCCATTAAATAAGCCCTTTAGCTTTAGCCTCTCGATATCTCAAGGTTAACTGAAGTAGCTTGGCTGCACGATTTACCTTAAGCTTTTCCATGAGGTTCGCTCGATGCGCTTCTACGGTTTTAATTGAAATACCTAAGTCCATGCCAACTTCCTTATTAATCCTGCCAGCAACAATGCGATCAAGCACATCAACTTCTCTTTGGGTTAGAAGTCTAAATCTCTCTTTGATCTCTTTGAGCTCCGTAGATTGTTCTTTACTAAGATAAGCCTTTGATAGCATTTCATTGATTAAGCCAATAAGAATCTCTTCATTGATCGGTTTTTGAATAAAGTCTACAGCTCCTTTTTTAAGTGCATTTACCGCAGTGGTGATCTCCCCATGGCCAGTAATAAACGCAATGGGAATATTAAGACCCATATTCAGAAGCATTTCTTGAAGTTCGATTCCAGACATGCCACCAAGGTGAATATCTACTAAAGCACAGCCCAAAGTTTGTTGATCACTAGCGGCTAGTGATTGCAAGAATCTTTCGGCACTTTCATGAGGGCTGACCCTAAAGCCATAGGCATTAAGTAGTAGAGCCAGGGAATCTCGAATCGCTTCGTCATCATCAATGACATACACCACACCGCCTTTTCCCGAAGGGAAAGGGTTAGTCTTATTAAGAATTGTTCGTTGCTTGCTCATTCTTTAATCGTTTTTATCTTTTGCGACACAAGTTCTAGCGCTTCTTCCACATTTCTAGCTATCGTGCCACTGCCGGACTTACCGATAACAAAGTAATTGTCTTTGTGGATATAGATATGAATATACAACTCTGTCTTTTGGATTCCAATGACCACTTGCAACACCGGTTCATGGCTAGCTCGGTCATAGCTTTCGGTAAAGCTACTGTAATCTAAATGATCAGCTTGATTTTTGGCTAACTCTCGAATTTGTGCACTAATACCCTCAATTAACAGTTCATACTCATGATAAAAGTTTGGATTTGAGTAGCGAAGCTCGTCAATAGCGATCGCGTGTAATGTGCTATTACCCATGGTTATTTGATGATTTCAAGATGGACATAAGCATCTAAGTTTGCAAGTGAGCCACGTTTATCCATAACGGCTAATCGTAAAGCCTCTTTTTTAAAGTCTTCAAGACCCGGGTGAGAGCCATCTCCGCCTAGAGAGACGATATAAGTCCAGAGCATTTGATCTCTTTGATCTTTTCGGTAGATATCGACAATCCGCTTCATCTATCCCCCTTAAAAATGACTATACGCCCAGACTATGAGAATTGGTTCTAATTTTTATAATGCACTGCCGCAAAATTAAAGGAGCGCTCAAAGAGAGCTTTGGTTTGGCTTGACGATGGTCAATGAATGTAGCTCTAGGATTGCTTACTATCCATAGATGCCAAATGCCTATATTCGCTTTTTAAATCTGATTGATGCGCTTGATCGCATCAATCCAGGGCGCTCTCTGGATAACATCGAAATTCAAATGCTTGAGCACATTATTCAACAGCAAGCGCGAAATCATAAGTTATTGGTAGGTGACATGATTGCAATGAGCCACTTGGGATCCCAAGCTACCTTACACGGTAGGCTGAAGAATTTAGTTGCGATGGGATACATAAAACTGGTTGAAGATAAAAACGATGCTCGTAGAAAAACAGTTGCCCCCACTAAGTTAGCCATTAAATATGTTCAATTTATGTCTGACTGTCTAGAGAAAAGCCTCAAGAATTTATAGCCAATAATGGCATGATGTATTTTGCTCGTGGGGTTGTCTTAAATAGTGCACTAAATGTTCGCTATCGATAGCTAGTTACAATAGGATTAATTTCTATAATTAACCCTTCTATGAACCAAACAACATTTCTAGACTTACTCACCAAGGGTGAATTTCCAGCGCCTATCTGCGTAGTGCAAGAGTGTTGAGGATTCTTAGAGTCTCACTCTCATCCCTATGAAGTTAAAGCCCTTGTGACACAAGGTCAGATTGATATTGTGATTGATGGGATTAAAACGAGCTACTTGGCCGGAGATGTTTTTCACCTACTGGCTAATCAAATTCACTCCGAGAGTTATGGGGGCAAGGGTGTTCAGTATCTTGCCAGTAGAAAAGGTATTGAGCTCCAATAGGGGTTCGTACTGCATGGCAGTGATTGAAAGCGCATATTATCTTCAATCTAGGCTCCTGGTCCCAGGCTCAAGTCCTCGTGGGCCCACCAGAAATGAAAATACCAACCTTCGGGTCGGTATTTTTTTGAGCGTTACTTTAAGTAACGGTTAAGTTTCATTTCGACAGATAGAATTCCTTATATCCTTTTCTGTGACCTCTTAAGCTGAGTAGGGTGGGGGTAAGTCATCTTCGGGCACACACCGCACCCAAAATGAACCCTATTTTGGCTCGCATTGACTGCAGTCAAGCATGTTTCAGACCTAGCTTTTTATGATTTAGTAAATGGAGTAAAAAGAGCGCATGGAATTCGAAATACCAGAAACCCTGGCCAATGAGCTACTTGGAACGATCAATGAAGATTCACTGCTTGCTAAGCGGCTGAGCGAGTACGGCCTTTCCCGAGGCAAACGTGTGGTGCCCAGCCACCTTTTCGACGCCGCCTCACTTAACACACTCTACGGCCTTTGCCGAACGGCCAACGAGCGTGAGCTAATGTTCCAAATGTTGGCGCTGGACAATATCCACGCCGCGCCAGCTGCCCGAAAAATTCCCAGCTTGGAAATGCTGATCCCTGGTCTGATCGCTTGGCTGTCGCGTGACGTGATAGATGGCTGGCTTTATAAGCTCGGCAAAGACGGTGTGTTGCTGCCTTGGCTGATTCATTCTATGCGCCATGTGCAGCCTGTCGATGGCGCACCTTATGTCATTATTGGCCTTCTGGCCAATACATTGCAGGCCGCAGAACGGGGGCCGGTTACCGATCCGAGACTAAGGCGCACCGGCATGACCAACAGCATCACCTTTTATATTGAAGACATTCTGGATTGCACGATTCCCGAATTGATGACGGGTTATGGTTACTTCAAAGAATGTGCGGAATTCAAAAATGAATACGAGACACACTTAAAGCGTTTCATGCAGATGCAGCCGAAGTTTGGTGCGCAGTTTACTGTTTCTAGTGCTGTCTGGATGTCCAGCGAAGGGCCTCGTCCACAACTCGAATGCATGCGGTTGCAGGCAGGCACAACCGCCCGCTGCGTCAATGATGAAGAGCTGCTGGAACGCCACTTTGATACCACAGCCGATGCAAGCTTCTGGCGCAGCAGCGGTATCAGCGAGGGTTTTGAACGAATCCCCCAGCATTGCTATCTACACCTATTCCACTTAGATTACCACCGCAGCGTATGGGTGCATGTGCAAAATGTTGAGTCGTATCGTTACAAGCCAGAATTGCGTGACAAGCTGGTTCTGCCGCATGCTCATCGCGAGCTGATTGATATCTTGACCGCTGATCGTAACTTCCTAATGGAGGACATCGTCGAGGGTAAGTCGGGCGGCACAACCATTCTGTGCAAAGGCGCGCCTGGCTTAGGCAAGACGCTGACAGCAGAGGTCTATGCCGAGGTCGTCCAGAAACCACTATACCGCGTACATTCTGGTCAACTCGGCGTGACGGCAAGTTCAGTGGAGGCGAATCTTTCGAAAATCTTGCGGCGCGCGGCGCGCTGGGATTCGGTGCTGTTGCTCGACGAGGCCGATGTCTACATTCGCCGCCGCGATAACGATCTGCAGCACAACGCCATCGTGGCTGAGTTTTTGCGTACCCTTGAGTACTTCAATGGTTTACTGTTCATGACTACCAACCGCGTAGCCGACATTGATGACGCCGTCTTATCTCGCTGCATTGCCATCATCCAGTTTGAGATACCGACACAAGAGCAGGCGAAGCAACTATGGAAATCCCTGGCGCAGCAGTTCAACACCGAGCTGCCCGACGACCTAGTTGAGCGCTTAGTAATAACCTACGCAGCTGCCAGCGGCCGCGATATCAAGGAGTTACTCAAGCTGACGCTCAAGTTTTGCAAAGGTAGAAATTTGTTGCTCAGTGAGGAAGCCTTTGCTCAGTGCGCGGCTTTCCGCAGCATTGGTAAACCCGTCGAAGATGGCAATGTTTGACACGTCTTTCCTGGGAGATTCGCTGCTGGGCCGGCTCAGTTTTCGATCCGGCACTGTACCCGATAAGCAAGCCTTGCCCGCTGGTCGTCACGACCTGGGTATTGCTAGCGAGCGCGACGCTGTATTGATCGTGCCGGACGGCCTGCAGCCTGGAGTTCCAGTTGCTCTGCTGGTGATGTTTCATGGCGCTGGTGGCAGCGCTGACAAAGTGCTGCCATTCATGATCGATCATGCGTATCAGCATGGCTTTTTGCTTCTACTGCCGCAGTCTCAGTTTCCGACTTGGGACTTGGTCGTGGGTGGTAATGGCCCAGACCTAGAGCGGCTGGACAAAGCATTATACGAAGTGGCTTCACGTTTTTCTATCAATCCATCCCGCTTGGGGTTTGCTGGGTTTTCAGACGGAGGCAGCTATGCGCTTTCAGTAGGTGTGACCAATGGCGACGTCGTTAGTCATGTGATCGCATTTTCCGCAGGCTTTATGTCAGTCTTTCAGCAAAATGGTACACCCCGCATCTTCATCGCTCACGGTTTGGAAGACGAGCAGCTGCCAATTGAAACTAGTGCCCGTCCTCACGTAGCCAAACTTAAGGCCGCAGGTCATGACGTAACCCCCTTGGAATTCAGAGGCCCGCACCGCATCGAGCCGTCAGTAGTTGCGTTGGCAATGGATTTCTTCCTGAAACCGACAGCGCAGCTGTAACAAGCCACGCTTAAAGCGGCCAATAGCGGACGGTAGAGCAGAGGGTCGAAAATCCTTGTGTCGGTGGTTCGATTCAGTCCCGGGCCACCAAGATTCTATAAACCACCTTCGGGTGGTTTTTTTGTTTCTGTGTTGGTTGGTGTCTTCCACGTATTACCTGCCCCCTTTAAGTAGAATGAAGCTAATAAGAGAAACATGTTTTATTTAGATTAATTCAATACAAGATTGGAAAAGCTATGAGCATTAAATTTTCAAAGCAGACTCTTCCTTTCATGACTGAGGCTGGTAAACAAACAGATCCAACTTGGCTCGATAAGAATCAAGAAAGCTACGAAACACTCGTAAGGCAGCCTTTCATTGACTTAGCGGAGCGACTCAAGACTTCGCTACAAAGTAGCGTTCCAGATTATCACTTTCCTACAAAAGGAATTGGTAGGATTAAAAAGAATGCCAATAAAATTGTGCGTGGCAGTACCTGCTATAAAAGCTGGTTATCTATTTCGATTGCGAAACCTTCTGAGTCTCGTTTTGAAAGAAACCCACACTTATTCTTTGGCATTCTTCACAATATCCCTCCATACATGGGGGTAGTTGTCGCCGGTGGGCTCTTTATGCCATCTGGCCCCCAATTAAAAAAGATGAGGGAGGCGATAGCAAAAGACGCTCGGCCTTTCCATGCCTTATTTGCTGACCCAGCTTTCAAGTCACGCTTTAAGACAAATTTTTCTCGTGAGAACGTAGCCTCTCGCCCTCCACGCGGTTTTGATCCAAACCATCCGGATATGGATTGGCTTATGCTCAAAAACTTCTTAGTTGTAAAGACACTCAGTGACACAAAATTCACATCTTCAAACTTGGTGCCATCGGTGGTTGAGGACTTTAAGCAATTAATTCGCCTTAATCGGTTAATTGAAAAAGCAATCAGATAGAAAAGAGAATTAAATCATTATCAATTCGTGTCGTTTTAAACGACAGTCCAGAGCTAGAGTCAAGAACCCTTTTCCCTGGTCGATTCTGTCCCGAGCCATGACACTCTCCCAATTTTGGTAAGTTTGGCTGTTTTCATATGCAGTATGAGCAAATCGCCCTAGAATGGTCACAAATACATGAGATATTGCTAGGAAATAAGCACCCCATTCACAAGAGGTCATCATATGCATGATTTATCAGCATTAAATCCAATTAGCGGCGATGAGCTGATTGCTGCCCTAAATGAATTGCTGGAGGCGGAAAGGGCTGGCGCTCGAGTAACCTTGGAAACAGCCAATCAAATAAAGAGTCACGAATTAGCTCCGTTAGTCACCGATATTCAATACGATGAAGTGCGCTGGTGCAAGATGTTGCTCGGAATTATTGGATCACTCGGTTTTTCGCCATCAACTGCCACGGGTGAATTTTATGAAAAATCGATCTCCATTGAAGATCTCAAGGAACGCTTGCTTTTTTTGAATCGAGGGCAGGGATGGGTAGCACGACGTCTAGAAAAATTAATTCCAAGAATTCAAGAGCCGAATATTCGCTCTCAGCTACAAGCGATGCTTGATGCTCATGTTCTCAATATTCGTCGGGTCGAGGAGAGTATTTAGGCCTCAAATGATTTTTAGTTTAGATCAAATAATGCACGCCTTAATGGCTTTAAGATCAATAGCGTGATATTGAAAATCTAAATAAAGATTGTTAAATATTCTTTAGTGTTGGGATTAAGGCCATAACATAATGAAGTTGCTTCGACTGCCACTAATTTTTTACCCTCAATTGACTAATACGACAACTTCTCGACCCATAAGTCCTAATTTAGCCTCACTATTGATTGTGATTGCGGAGTTGATGGGTACCTCTTTGTGGTTTTCCATCAATGGAGTGGCTGACAATTTAATAGATTCGTGGAGCACCAATCTTGCAGGCATAGGCATACTTACCAATGCTGTGCAACTCGGTTTTGTGGCAGGTACTTTGGTCTTTGCCTTAAGTGGGATAGCAGATCGGTACAAGCCCAGCCATCTTTTTGCAGCATGTGCTCTACTTGGGGCATTGTTTAACGCTGCATTTGCTGTCTGGGCTGATAGTATTTTGGTAGGTTCTTGCTTGCGCTTCTTGGTTGGAATTTGTTTGGCCGGTATCTATCCAATTGGTATGAAGCTCATAATGACTTGGGACCCCCAAAAAGCGAGCTCGCGCATTGCTCAATTGGTTGGAATGCTAACGCTGGGAACAGCAATTCCCCATGCTACCCGTTACTTCGGTGTCGATTGGCCTTGGCAAGAGGTCATTCTTTTGTCTTCCTTCTTCGCTCTGGTAGCAATGGTGATGATTTTCTGGCTCGGAGATGGCCCCCACCTTAAATTAGGTAGTGCTTCACGAGTCAAGCTAAGCGGCTTTCGTGAACTCTTTGCAATTTCAGAATATCGTCGATCTGCTTTGGGATATTTCGGTCACATGTGGGAGCTCTATGCATTCTGGGCACTTGTGCCATTTCTGATTGCTAGCACCTATTCAATTCAAAATCCCATTCATTTATCGGGGCTAGCATTCTCTGTAATCGGGATTGGTGCAATTGGCTGCTTTCTTGGAGGGCAATTTAGCAAATCTATTGGGGGAGTGAAAGTTGCCTCAACAGCTTTGGCGCTATCGGGCATTTGTTGTCTACTGTATCCATGGATTTCTGGATTGCCGTTATGGGCACAAATTCTCTTTTGGGCTATTTGGGGAATGAGTGTCGTTGCTGATTCGCCACAATTTTCAGCGCTATCAGCACAATCATGCCCACCCGAAATCGTCGGTACTGCACTTACTATTCAAAATGCGATTGGCTTTACGATAACGATGATCTCAATTCAAATCAGTACCGTAGTCTTACCATTCATGAATCAATACATCACCTGGCTATTGCTGCCGGGCCCTGTGTTGGGGCTCATTTTTCTGAATCGACTTTCAAAGCGTAGTTAATAAACATGCGATGTACCGAAGTTGTTAAGTCGAATAATACTAGGAGTCATCATGGCTACCTATTCAACACAATGTGACAGTAATTTTTTAGAAATTGGGGCAACGGATTTTGATTTCTCTCCAAGAAGCATACCTCTTAAGCGTTACTTAAAGTAACGCTTATCAATCTTCAAAAAAGAACTTTGGAGCAACGAAGTGCTAAACGGTTGCTCCAAAAATCCTGCGGTTTTCGAAACCAAAGAGTGAGCTAGCTCTTCTAGTAAATGCGTGAATTTGCTTACACATTTACTTACACACCGACACTGACCACCCGCAGAACCCCTGTTTATATGGCTCTATCATGGGCTTCTGCTCTCATAATCCTTTGGTCCCAGGTTCAAGTCCTGGTGGGCCCACCAGAAATGCAAACCCTCATCAGCAATGGTGGGGGTTTTCTATTTGGAACTTGATTGTTGATTCATTAAGGTATTGTTATAGTGACTACCTAATGGAAATAAAATTACTAGCATTGTGATCGTTTTACTTAAAATACCAAAACTTAAAAAAGTTGGAGACTATGATGCTCTTAAAAAGATTTCTGATTGGCGTTTTGTCTGCCGCATTTCTCTCCTCGCCGTTGTTGGCGCAAACTAGTGCTGAGTCTAAGCAAAAAAAGCCAAACATCGTTTACTTTCTGGTCGATAACACAGGATGGGGATCATTTGGTGTGTATGGTGGAACAGTAGCCACACCAAATATTGATAAGTTAGCCAGTCAAGGTATTCGTTTCAATAACTACAACGTCGAAGTTCAGTGCACACCATCACGATCTGCCATCATGACCGGTCGTCATCCAGTGCGTTCTGGAACTTATACAGTCCCTTGGCCTGGTCAAGGTAAGGCTGGTATGGCGCCATGGGAGTACACCATTGCTAAGCTTCTTTCTGATTCAGGCTATGCAACTGCTTTGTATGGGAAATGGCATCTTGGCGATACCCAGGGCCGTATGCCCAATGACCAAGGTTTTGATGAATGGTGGGGCATACCAAACACTTGGGATGAGGCAGGTTATACACAGTGGCCTCTATTTAAGGAGAGCGGGGTTCCTGTGCCGATGGTATGGGAAGGCAAGAAAGGTCAAAAATCTAAACCCGTCATACCACTTGATCTGAAGCTTCGCCCAGTGATTGATGAGAAGTACATCATTCCTAAGACAGTTGAATACATCAAGAAAAATGCTGCAGAAAATAAACCATTCTTTGTTTATGTAGGCTATTCAGAGATGCATGAGCCACCAATACCTAACCCTAACTTTTCGCAAAAATCTACAAAGCGTGGCGGTATCTTTGCAGACCTACTTGCCGAGATGGACTATCGTGTTGGCCAGGTAATGCAGGCAGTTAAAGATGCTGGCATTGAAGATAACACCATCTTCATTTTCAGTAGTGATAATGCTGGTGGCGGTGCCAGCCCACAGATTGGTGGTGCAACTAATGGACCGTTTCGCGGGAATTTTTTCAATACACCATTTGAAGGAAGTATGCGTGTACCTGCGATGATTCGCTGGCCATGCCATGTGCCATCGGGTGTGGTAACCGAGGAAATGTTCGCAGCCGTTGACTGGATGCCAACAATTGCTGGCATGGTGGGCTCATCTAATTTGGTTCCTAAAGATCGTCCTATCGATGGTGTTGATGCCTCGAATTTTATGTTGGGCAAGAGTAAGGCAACTGGTCGAGACTTATATCCATTCTTTGGTATTGATGGGGAGTTGATGTCAATTAAATGGAAGATCTATAAAACGATCTTTAGGTACGCAGAATCTCCTGAGTCTATTGGAAAGCCTTATGTAAAACCTCAGATTCCAATGATTTATGACCTTAGTAGCGATCCGCATGAGGATAATAATCTTATGTATACAGACCTAACTTTGGGTTGGGTTTATGCTCCGAGCTTTAAATGGATAGAAGGCTATGAGGCAAGTATCAAGAAGTATCCTAATATCAAGGTTGGCGAAGACTTTAAAGGATATGTAAATAAATGAGCGACTGTATTAGCTAGATCATAGGGATTGAAATGTTTTTAAAAAGATTGCTGATTGGATTCTTAACTATTTCAGTAGCTACACCTGCACTATTTGCGCAGGCTACACCTACTCAAAAGAAACCAAATGTAGTTTTTATTCTCGCGGATAACGTTGGTTACGGTGATTTGGGTTCTTATGGTGGGGGCGAGTTGCGCGGTGCGCCGACACCACGTTCTGATGAGCTGGCTAAAAGCGGCTTGCGGTTGACCCAGTATTTGGTCGAGCCTGCCTGCACTCCATCACGCGCTGCATTAATGACGGGTCAGTATTCTATTCGCAATGGTTTATCGCTGGTTGCTGAACCTGGCACGCCCAATACTTTATCTAGTAAGGCCTACACTATGGGCCAATTATTTAAGGATGCGGGTTACGCAACTGCTATTTTTGGTAAGTGGCATTTAGGAGGCGCTCCACAAAGCTTGCCTGGCGCCCATGGTTTTGATCAGTATTACGGCATCCCTCCAGACACCTCTTGGGATTCCGCTGCTTATGTTCAAATGGCAATTCAAACACATTCATTTGGCAACGTCCCGGATAAGGTTTTGTATGACAAAGGCCCCTGGATTAATCAGCAGAAGGGTAACGGACCACTAGAGCGAGTGAAGCCTTACACCATGGCAGTCCGGGCTGAAATTGATAATGAGCTTACTGATAAGTCGATTGCATTTATGAAGCAACAGAACGCAGCAGGAAAGCCATTCTTCTTATATCTGCCATTTTCAATGGGGCACTCACCAAATCTTCCATCAAAGCAATTTGCTGGTAAGTCTCGGATTGGTCAGTATGGTGACAAAATGATGGAAGGCGACTATCACGTTGGGCAGGTGATGGATGCTCTCAAAGAAATGAATATTGAAGACAATACTATTTTAGTTTTTGCTTCGGACAATGGAGGTACTGGTCAATACTTCATGAATTGGGATCGCTTGGGTCTTGGGGCTCCAGATATGGGTTCAAATTTACCATTTCGTGGAGATCTTGGTGAGCCGACCGAGGGCGCAGTTCGAACATTCTGCATTATTCGTTGGCCTGGTCATATAGCTCCAGGTAGCACCTCTTATGCGATGTTCTCGATCATGGACTTTATGCCAACCTTTGCATCTATTCTGGGAGTAAAGCTGCCAACTGATCGAGCCATTGATGGTGTAAATCAGATTGACGTTATCAAAGGAAAGAGCTCAACCGGTAATCGTGAATCTTTACTGACATTTATTGGACCTGATTTAGTAGCAGGCCGTTGGAAGCAATGGAGATACTATTTTAAAGATATGGCTCGAACAGGCACAGGACAGCAAATGGTTGGTGGTATCTTTGCAAATGCAGCTCCTATGTACTACCCAAAGTTTTATAACATTGAAATGGATCCGCATGAAGATTTGCAGATGACGAATTACGGTTGGACAGCCGAGCCAATCTTCAAAGTGATTCAGGATTACTTGGCATCTGTGAAAAAATTCCCTAATCCACCGCCGTCAAATGTGACTAATTTCTCTCAGCCCTTGGGAAGATAGTTTTTCTAGTTCACAATAAACCAAGAGAATAATTCCCAATAGAATGAAAATGATTGGTAAAGCCCGGCGTCAAATTGCCGGGCCTTTTTTTCTTTTGGGGATTACTTTATTTTCGTTGAGCGCATATGCTGACGAAGGTGGCGTCCCCTTTTGGATGTCTGGTCAATATGCCAGTATGGCAGCCGTACCAATGGCAACTGGATGGTCATTGGTGGCGATCCCTTATGTCTATAGCGGGAAGGCAGATAAATCAAAAACTTTTCAACACGGCACAAGTCTGAATGCCGGAGTCAGTACAAGAGAATCATTGATTTTGATGCAACTGGGTTATGTTGGAGAAGAAAAAATTCTTGGTGGGCAGCCATATATTGGTTTTGGTTGGGGGCCTGGTGCAAATACTACAACTGCATCAATAAGCGCCACAAACCCTAATGCGCAATTCAATCGTGCCAACACGAGTGATGGAGGGACGGATATATATCCACTGGCTAGCTTAACTTGGAATCAAGGTAATAATAATTACAAGACATATGTAACGGGCGATATACCATTGGGTACTTACAACTCAACAAGTCTATCCAGTATTGGAATAGGTCATGCGGCGATTGATGCTGGCGGTGGATATACCTACTTGAACAGTACTACTGGCCGTGAGTTTTCTGCTTTGCTAGGCGCTACGTATAACTGGATCAATCCTCAAACTAACTATAAAAATGGCATAGACTCACACCTTGATTGGTCTATTTCACAATTTGTGTCACAAAACTGGCAAGTGGGTATTGCGGGTTATGGGTACTATCAGCTCACCGCTGATTCAGGAAGTGGAGATAGGGTCGGCGCTTTTAAATCTCGAATTGCAGCGATTGGCCCGCAGATTGGATACTTATTTAATATAGGCAAAAAACAAGCCTATATTAATTTGCGTGCTTATAAAGAGTTCTGGGCTCAAAATCGAGTAGAAGGCTATGCAACAATTGCAACCATCAGTATTCCACTAGGAAAGTAGCAGTATGAAGATCATACAAAGTCGTATTTTATTGATCTTAGTGATTGTCGCCTTAGTTTGTAGTGCTTTTTTAGCATTGAGCAACTTCTTTCCAAAATCTAAGAAAGTAGCCCCAGAAATTCGTCTTGGTGATGGTGTCAGCGGACCCAAAGGAATGGCGTGGATTCCTGGCGGAGAATTTCTTATGGGAAGCGATCACAAAAAGGCACAAACTAATGAGAGACCTACGCATAAAGTAAGGGTATCTGGATTTTGGATGGATATGGGCCATGTCACCAATGATCAATTCACACAATTTATAAATGAGACTAATTACAAAACTACGGCAGAGAGAATTCCTGATTGGGAAACCATTCGCGTACAACTCCCACCCGGAACTCCTAAGCCGCCTGCTTCAGTATTTGTGCCTGGAGCCATGGTTTTTGTTGGTACGAAAGCGAAAGTTAATCTCAATGATTATTCCCAATGGTGGGCTTATGTACCCGGGGCAAACTGGAGACACCCTGCTGGACCGCAAAGCAATATTGATGGCAAGGGAAATCATCCAGTAGTTCAAGTGAGCTACGAAGATGCTTTGGCGTATGCCAAATGGGCAGGCAAGCGATTGCCTACAGAAGCGGAGTGGGAGTTCGCTGCACGAGGCGGTATAGATCAAGCAACTTATGTATGGGGTGATCAATTGGAGCAGGATGGCAAGCTGCCCGCTAATATTTGGGATGTAAGGAAACAACCTTTCCCGGTAGTTAATCCAGCCATTAGCCCTAAAGCTGGTGGCGCATTAGGTACCAGTTCCGTCGGAACCTTTCCTCAAAATGGTTATGGCTTATTTGATATGACCGGTAATGCTTGGCAGTGGGTTGCTGATTGGTATCGTGCCGATTATTTTGCAATGCAAGCCAAGGAATTTGGTAGAAATGTAATAAATGATCCTCTTGGACCCAGTAATTCATATGACCCAGATGATTACGGTGTGCCAAGCAATGCGCCCAAAAGGGTAATTCGTGGCGGCTCCTTTTTATGTAACGAGGACTATTGCCAATCCTATCGCCCTAGCGCACGACGTGGAGCGGATCCATTTAGTCCAATGTCGCATTTAGGATTTCGATTGGCAAAAGATGCTGCAAAGTAAATTTAAATAAATTTCAAAATACATTTGCTTGCACACTGACCGCCCGCAAAGCCTCTTTTTATATGGCGTTACCTTGGGCTTCTGCTCTCATAATCCTTTGGTCCCAGGTTCAAGTCCTGGTGGGCCCACCAGAAATGAAAATACCAGCCTTCGGGTTGGTATTTTTTACTCAGTACATCTCAATTGAATTCATTGCAATAGTATCTGATATAGTTTTTGGACTAAAACCAATCAATCTCGCTGATGAAAAAAATCGCTGCATTACTCCTTACTTTCTTGGTCTTATCCCCAGCTACTATTCAAGCTGCCGAAATCAAAGTCGCTGCCGTTGAATTTAATCCTGTCGAACAGAATGTACAGGCCAATATCGATGGGATAGTCACGAAAGTAACGACTGCCTCTCAGAATGGGGCTAAGTTAATTGTTCTGCCAGAGGTTGCTGTAACGGGTTGGATTATCGCCAGTAAAAAGGACTCGGATACGATTCCAGGTAAAGCGACTGCAGCGATGGAAAAGATCACGAAGAAATACAACAACTATGTTGTGATTGGCTTGTATGAAAATGATCCAGTAACCGGATTAACTCATAATGCGGCCGCTCTAATCGGGCCTCAGGGCTACATAGGTAAATACCGTAAAAATCAATTGCCCCCTGGGGATTTTGAAACGGCTACCCCCGGAAATCTTGGCTTTCCCGTTTTTGATACTGAGATCGGCAGAATAGGCATGCTGATTTGTTTTGATGATAGCCGCCTGCAATCATTATTGCTTCCTAGTTTGCGTGGAATGGATATATTGGCAATGCCAATTGGTTCCGATGCAATGCCTAAATTTGAAAAGGCCAGTATTGGAAATCACTCTACCATTGGAAACATAGCTACCTTATCTCCTTGGATTGGTGTCAATACTATTGCCGCAAATCAGGCTGGCTTGGTTCGCATCCCGCAGATTCAATTTGTTGATCAGTTCGTTGGTGGCTCCTCTATCATGGGCAGTAGTGGTAAACAGCTCGCTAGCTCAAAGGCATCCACTTGGACTAAGCCTCGTGATCCTCAAATTATTTACGCCACAATTGATACAGCCAAAAAGAGCGATCAAAAAGAATTCTGGTTAAAGCATCGCAGACCCGAGCTATATGGCATCTATAACTTATATAAAGCGCCGGATGATCCAGCGACTAATAACTCTCAGAATCAAATTGCAGCCCTTTTAGTTCAATATGATCCAGTCAATGGTGATGTAAATGCCAATGCTAAGAAAGTAGATGGCTTGATTAAGGCTAATCCCAATGGTTTTAATCTCGTAGTACTGCCATTTAATTCATTTGTGGGGAAAGTAGTCCTCAATAAAGAGAATATTGCTCAATATGCCGAGAGTCTTGATGGTAAGAGTGTATCCTTGGCTGCTGATATTGCTAAAAAATATAAGACTTATCTTTTATTTTCAATGCCAGAGTTAAAGGATGGAAAATACTATGAGACTGCGATCCTACTTGACTTCAATGGCAAGCAAGTTGGCGTGTATCGTAAATCGCACTTAAATGCTGATGAGCAGAAGTGGGCTACTGCCGGTAATGATCTGCCTGTATTTAGTACCAATGACTTAGGTAGAGTTGCCATCATGCTCAATGATGAGGTGCGTATTCCTGAGCTAACGGAAGTTTACGCTTTAAATAGAGCGAATCTTATCCTTATCCCAGCAATGTACGATGGGAAAGCATATGGCGGTGAAGTGAATATTCCTAAAGGATTGGTGCCAGCAGCTAGCAATCGAGGCATGTATATGTGGTTTGATATTGCAAAGTACTCTCAAGCCTATACGCTTGTAGCTAACTATCTCCCAAAGGAGTCTGGCGAATTTGCTGCAAGCGCCCTATATTCCCTGGTACCAGAAGAGGGTTTTTACCCTCCCAATATCGCGCCGAATAAAGAGATGGCGCACCAAGTGCTATTTGAAACAAATCTGAAAAATAACTTATGGATCAATCAACAAAAGCTAGTGGTTGCTAGACGTTGGGATCAAGCCACGCCTTTAACTCTAGACCCTCAAGGTGCTTGTTTTAAAGAGTGGCAAAAAGACTCCACCAATCCAGAAATGTGCCCAAAGGCAGCTGGTAAAAGGTAGCAGTCTTACTTAGTTAAAAAACCAACCCGAAGGTTGGTTTTTTCATGGGAAAAATAAATCCTATTACCTGATTAGGCAACAGATAGACCGTGACCCACCACAAATTGACCTATTTTCTTTGCGCTAGTGAAGCCGCTAGTATTCAGGATGGAGAGTACTTGCGCCTCTTGTTCTGGGGCACAAGAAATTAATAAGCCACCGCTAGTCTGTGGGTCGGTCAGCAGGTTTTGTTGCCAGAGCCCTAGATTGCTAGCAAGCTGAACTTCATCGCCATAGCCAGCCCAATTCCGGGTAGAGGCACCAGTAAAGATATCTGCTTGCACATGCTTAATGGCTTCCTCAATCACTGGGATAGCACTCCAATTTACTTCCGCCTTTAAATGTGAGCCTCTAGCCATCTCTAGCAAATGCCCTGCCAAGCCAAAGCCGGTTACATCCGTTAAGGCATGAACGCCATCAAGCTGGGAGAGTGCAACACCAGGCTTATTGAGTTTGGTAGTGAGTGCAATCATCTCTTTATAGCCTGCTTCTGAGAGCAGCTCTTTTTTCAGCGCTGCTGAAAGAATGCCCACGCCTAATGGTTTGCTGAGGATGATGCTATCACCTGCTTGGGCGCCACTATTGCGCTTCAGTTTTTTGGGATCCACTATACCAATTGCTACTAAGCCGTATATTGGCTCTACCGTATCTATGGAATGGCCACCAGCAATCATGATGTCAGCGTCATGACAAACGGATTCACCACCAGCAGTGATTTGTTGAATGACGTCTAAGGGTAAAACTTGAATAGGCATGCCTAAAAGTGCGAGTGCAAAAAGGGGTTGCGCACCCATGGCATAAATATCTGAAATGGCATTGGTTGCAGCTATGCGACCAAACTCGAAGGGATCATCGACGATGGGCATAAAGAAATCGGTTGTCGCAACGATGGCTTGATGTTCATTAATTTGATAGACAGCAGCATCTTCATTGTTATCGGAACCCGCAAGTAGCGCAGCAGGTAGATTACGAATCGGTGAAGACTTGAGGATGTCGCTCAAGACGCCCGGTGCAATCTTGCAACCACATCCCCCACCATGAGATAAAGAGGTAAGGCGTCCGTTATAGAGAGTGGTCATAAGTTTAATATTCAGTAAAAATTAGGCGAGAGATGTTATTAGTCGCTTCAAGCCACTGTGCCAAAGTTGACGCAGGTGGATCGGGAGAATACAAAAGATAGTCGTCAGCTAAAGATCTGGGCATGGCCAATTTTAAGCCTCAGCACTGTTAGTGGCAATCTGTTAGAGCTCTCTACTGTTTTTGATCGAATTTACTTGATCGCCATTGGTCGAATTGACGTTGATTGTGGGCGGCCACTCCTTCAACAGAGTCTTGGGGTAATTGTTTAAGGCATTCAGCCAGCGCCTCAGGACTGGGTTTTTCAGAAAACTGAATATGTTTGGTCTCTCGCGGCGATTTACCATCCCAAACAAAAGGATTGCCAGATAATGGTGGGTCGGGCAGGCAATCATTTCGGTAGATTGGGACATCATTGGAGGCAAAAGGCGTAAATGAAATCGTTCTCTCAAATATGAGTGGTTTGCCTGTTGGCGTGGGCGGGAGAGTTGTCATCGCGCTAATTGCTTTTCTCGCCAGTTGCTCTGCCTTATCTGAGGTTTTCCAAAGTGTCTCTACTTTAGTAATGCTGCCATTAGGAGCGATTTCGATTCTGAATCTCACATGCCCTTGATCGGGGCCTTCCACAGCGGTCCCCATCATGCTACGGACTTGTTGGCCAAAAGAATGGCGATAACCTTTGCTATTTTTCAGTGTGTACTTTGAGGCAAAGGCCCACTCTTTTGCTGTTGGGGCTGATGGCGCTGCTAGAGACGCGGGTTGTTTATCGTCATTAGGGCTGGGTTTTAGATCGCTATTATTCTTAGGTATAGGTTCCTCTAGGCGAACCTCAATAATGTCTGGACTTTTATCATTGGGGTTTACATCAATAAAGCCTTCATATACAGCCCACATCAGAATGAGGCTGAGGTGGAAGGCAATTGATAAGCCGATAAAGAGATAGGAGCTAAGCCGATTTGGTTTGATCAATTGATGGGAGCTTGGGCTGTATTGATTACATTAATAGGCTTACTTCAGTGCTTTGATAATGCCATGGATATTTCAGCACTTGTTTGCTTAAAGACTATATTCTTATCAGAATCATTTTAATTTCTTTCTACAGTCCAGATTTAGAAATAGTGCAAAATCAATTTATAGTCTGAAAAACACAAATTAAAGAGATTCGTAGCTAGACCACATGAGTGATATTGAACATTATTTTTCAATCCACAATCGATCCTGGGATTGCTTGGGAGAAATATCTGCCCAAGA
Organism: Polynucleobacter sp. es-EL-1; assembly: GCF_018687975.1. Taxonomy (NCBI): domain Bacteria; kingdom Pseudomonadati; phylum Pseudomonadota; class Betaproteobacteria; order Burkholderiales; family Burkholderiaceae; genus Polynucleobacter; species Polynucleobacter sp. es-EL-1. Next base: position 1,475,172 of record NZ_CP061310.1, on the reverse strand, counting down.
AAAGCAGGCACGCATTGACTTGGCAACCTGTTATAGACTTTCGGCAAAAATGCAGTGGGACGATGGCATTTACACCCATATTTCTGCGGTTGTTCCTGGTGAACCTCAAACTTACTTAATCAACCAGTTTGGATTGAGGTTTGAGGAGGTAACACCTTTCAATCTTGTCAAAGTAGATGTCTTGGGTAATATTTTGAATGGTGCTGGACCGGTCAATATTTCTGGGTTTGCGATTCATGGCGCTATCCACACTGCTCGTAGTGATGCTATGTGTGTATTTCATCTACATAATGAGGCTGGTATTGCTGTATCTGCACAAGCAAAAGGTCTTCTGCCTTTGTCGCAACATGCCATGCGGTTTTATCATGATCTTGCCTATCATCCATATCAAGGTTTAGCTCTATCAGCCATTGAGCAAAGTGAACTCATTGCTAATTTAGGTAATAAGAAAGCAGCCTTACTACGAAATCATGGCAGTCTGGTCTGTGGCTTCACAATTGCACAAGCCTTTTATCTCATGCATACCCTAGATAAAGCCTGCAATATTCAGTTAAAGATTTCGGATCTCGACCAAGTACATTTTCCTAATAATTCTATTTGCACTCAAACCTACGAACAATTATGCGCGGATGGTGATGCTGAAGGTCAAATAGAGTGGCCAGCATTTCAACGTTACTTAATCAATTCATTTTACTAATTCAAAGGAGGGCTTATGCCATTAATTCAAATTCAGTTGTTTGAAGGGCGCAGTACTGAGGTTAAGCGAGAATATGCCATTGCTATTACAGAGGCTGCTGTAAAGATATTTGGTTGCTCAGCTGAATCGGTAGATGTGATTTATCAAGAAGTGAAAAAATCAGACTGGGCCACTGCTGGCAAACTTTGGAGTGATTAAGCAATATTACTTGGTCAGTACTTTTCATGAATATGGGCTCCGTATTGCAATTCATATTCGCTATAGAGATGCCGCAAACCGCTGGCTAATGCTTGCGCTAACTGATCACTCTTAGACTTAACTCAAATGGTTTAAAAGTCATTCCAATAGATCAATTTGTGTATAAAGCAGGGCAGGGCACTAAACATCAGTATTGAGGCAATCTAGTGGAGCTAATCGTTGGCATAAGGCCCAACAAGAATGACCGGTTTAGCGGCCTAGTAAGTTAATTTCGTTTCCGATCAATTAACCTTTGTTATTCTCATGTAATTACTCCATTACCTTTGAAAAAGCCCATCATGAAACTTGCCCCAAAATTACTATCAGCACTATTAATGACCCATTGCGCTTTGGTATTTGCCAAAGGAAATGCGGACACCATTTTTTACGGCGGTCCAATCGTGACAGTCAATGCCAAAAACGAAGAGGTTCAAGCTTTGGCTGTGCAAAACGGCAAGATTGTTGCCGTTGGGTCAAAAGATTCTGTAGTGAAGGAGTGGCAATCAAATAGTACTAAGGTAGTTGATTTGAAAGGTCAAACCTTAATGCCGGGCTTTGTCGAGCCACATGTTCATATTGTGGTCACCTCAGTTTTTGAAGGCTTGGGTTTAAATTTAAGTAACTTCACATTGCCTTATGACACCAAGGAAACCTTAATTCAAAAAATGAAGGCAGGATTAAAGAATGTGCCTACTGGCGGTTGGTTATTTGGATTTGGTGTTGATCCATCTCGCACCACCCCTTTTATGTCCGAACTCACGGCGGATGATTTAGATAAGGTATCTACGACTGTGCCGATTTTTATCGTCAATCAATCAGGTCATATTGGCTATGTTAACCATAAGGCTTTAGAGCTTGCTGGGGTTACTAACAAGACGCCTAATCCTGCTGGGGGTGGTATCTACGTCAAGGACGCCAAAGGCAATCTCACTGGGAAGTTAGTTGAGCCGCCAACTTATTTGCCCTTTATGGCCAAGATGCCAAACCCAACGGAGGAGCAATTATTTGGTGCAATCCAGGGCACTATGAGAAAAATGGCATCTACTGGAGTGACCACGGCCTCTGATATGAGTGTTGGTGGTAATTTTGGCGTTGATAAAGAAATCGCCATTTACAGAAGCATCTTTGCTAAGAATGCATCACCAATTCGAGTACGTGGTTATTTGTTTAGCGAGGTTTTGCCAGCTGGATATAAAACTATTAAACCGAATGACGGCGATGATAAGTTGCGCTTCATTGGTGTGAAATATATTACGGATGGCTCTACTCAGGGCTTAACCGCTGCGCTCAATCAGCCCTATAGTTATCCGAAGGATTCTAAGTGGAGTGGATCCCTCAACTATAAAGATTCAGATATATATGCCTCTATGAAGTCATACTTTGATCAAGGTTGGCAAATTTCTTCACACTCCAACGGCGATAAGGCAATTGATCAAGCTTTAAATAGTTATGCAAAGCTGTTAGCTGGAAATCCTAAGCCTCAAGAGCGCCGTTTACGTATTGAGCATTTCACGGTAAATAATGAATCACAAGTTCAAAAGGCCGTGCAGTTAGGCGTTGTTCCCAGCTTTACTATTGGCCATGTGAACTATTGGGGATCAGCCTTTAATGACCATATCCTCGGACCTGAACGGGCTAAACGAATTGATCCTGCTGGCGACTTTAAACGTGCAGGTGGCAAATTTACATTACACAGTGATTCCCCGGTATCTAATGTCGGCCCTTTAAATTATGTGAGCGAAGAGGTAACGCGCCTCTGGCAATTGCCACCACAAAAGGTTCTTGGCCCAACGCAGGCAGTCACGATTGATGATGCACTTCGCGCAGTAACGATTGATGCTGCCTATCAAATTTTTGCCGATAATATCGTGGGTAGTTTAGAGGTCGGAAAACAGGCTGACTTAGTTGTGTTGGAGAAGAATCCCCGCAAGACACCGCCGGCAGAGATTCGCAATATCAAGGTTAAAGAAACCTGGATTGATGGTAAGCCTGTCAGTCTTTAGTAATAGGGATGTAAGCGCATTATGAATTTGCAAGCAACATTTTTTTGTTTATTCTCAGTGGGGCTTTTCTCTGGAAGTGTTGCGGCTGTTCAGTTACTCGATCCGCCGTCAACTCCCAAGCTTTCAAACATCACTGTTTTTGTTGCTCAAAAAATCGTGACGATGGATCCGGCCATTCCTAATGCTACTGCGGTAGCTGTGGCAGATGGTCGCATTTTATCGGTAGGATCCTTGGAGGATATGAAGCCTTGGACTGATAAGTATCCAACGAACATTAATCGACAATTTGCTAACAAGGTGATGTACCCAGGATTTGTGGAGCCCCATGCGCACCCATTACTTGCCGGGATCCTCTTTAATAAACCGCTCTTGAGCCCCTCTCCCATGCCTAACCCTTGGGGTAAGCCCTTCCCGGGGGTGGCTAATTTGCAGGCAGCAATGACGCAGTTAAAGCAGTATTCGGATGCCATGAAGGATCCTAACGAGACCTTATTGACTTGGGGTTATGACGTAGTGGCAATGGGTAAGATTCCGGATCGTCAGCTGCTAGATCAAGCTTCTACTACAAGGCCAATCATTGTTTGGGATTCCTCTGGTCATGATATGTATGTCAACAGTGCCATGATTAAGCGTTATGACATCACACCAGAAAAAGTCAAAAATATTAAAGGCATCGGGATTGATAAAGACGGTCAATTAAATGGCCAGTTTTTAGAGATTCCCGCCATGCAGTACGTGCTCAGTGTTGCTGGTAAAGACATTATGAAGCCCAATGAGATTCCTAATGACTATATGTATATCAATGACCTAATGCAGCAGGCTGGTATTACCACCTCCGGTGATTTAGCATTTGGAACGCTCAATATCGATATGGAAAAGAAGGTTGCTCAAGCCTTCAGCAAATCTCCCAATGCTGCTTTGCGAATTGTTCCAGTGGTGTATGCAGAGCCATTCATTCAAAAGTATGGCGATAAAGCAATTGCAGAGGCAAGTAATCTGAAGGCCTTAGATAATGATCGTCTTATCTTTCAAGGGGTGAAGTTTTATAGTGATGGCGGATATTTACCTGAAACTATGCGCATGGAGCACCCTAGCTATACCAATGGAAGCTTAGGCTCATCTAATTATCAATCTGCCAATGACTTTGCTTCTGCCATGAGGCCATGGTGGGATGCTGGTTTTCATATTCATATTCATAGCAATGGAGATATTGGTAACCAAAATTCCATCAATGCTTTGCAGTTAATGATTGATGCCAAGCCACGCTTTGACCATCGCTACACCATTAACCATTTTGGTATTCCATCCTTAGCTATGGTCAAGAAGATCAAAGTTCTGGGTGCAGTGGTGAGTGCGAATATGTCCTACATATCTGAACGCGCTAAGCTGGAGTACCCAGCTTTGGGTGTTGATCGTGCTTCTTATGCCACCCGACTTGGTACTCTAGTGCGCAACGGAATCCCAACCTCAATTCACTCTGATGCTCCAGTATCTGCGCCGGCCCCACTAAAAGAAGCTTGGACCGCAGTTACACGTCGGGATGTTTATGGCGATGGCAAAGTATGGGCCCCAGCCGAGGCAGTTACCGTAATGGATGCGATGAAAATGATCACGTTTGATGCTGCTTATACTTTGGGCGTTGAGGATAAGGTTGGAAGCATCGAGGCTGGTAAATTTGCAGACTTTACGGTGCTCGATAGCGATCCGCTAACCGTAGCAGCAATCAAAATTAAAGATATTGCTGTGCATGCGACCGTTCTTGGTGGGAAGGTAATTCCTGTTTCTGAGACGAAAAAGCCAAGACCGCTTGAGTAAATGAAAGCCTTGTCATAGAGACAGTTATTGAGTTCTCTAGAAAAAATGCTATTTTAAAATTTCCAAATATGGAGCATTCGAAATAGCAATTACCCCATGGTATGGACTACTCAATGTGAGGGCAATCATACAAATCGGAACTAAAACTGTAGCTGTAGCAATAATCAGCGCGGTGATGAGGGCTTTTGGTTTAGATAGGTGCACTAGAGCGACTGAGATTTGTACCAAAAGGGCTAGAAATAGTATGGCATACCATCGGATGTGATGAATATCAAATGAGACAAATGCCAGTCTGGTTTCTCGAGCAGTATTAATGGTTTGAAAAGCGTTAAATAGCGCCCTAGATTCTGCTGTATTTTGAAGGCTATCAACTGCACTAAATACTTGGGAGCGTAAATCTTCAAAGTACTTATGTGTGATGGGTGAGTGCACTTGACGGCTCGAAAGCGTGTCCCATTCATCATCAATAATAGATTTCGCATACTGCTTAGAAGCTTCGTCTAGCCGGTTATTTTTCAGGCTAGGGATGCTATTGGCCAAACTAATAATAGTCATAATTGACTGACTCTCGCTGCGAATAGCTTTAGTGGCGATCGTATAGTTTTCCCAAACGGATGTTGCCAAGAGCGCTGCTATCAGAGAAAAAAGCACTGCCGGAAGACTAAAGAAGGGCGCAACAACCCCCTCGAGAGGTTCAGCCAACTTACGCTTACTGGGGCTCACAAAGAACCAGGCAATTAATACAGCTGAGAAGGTAAAAAAAGCAATCAGCAAGGCGATTGCTAAAAACTCGAATTGTTCGGCTAAATTTTGCAAGGAAGCTCGCTTATTAACTTACAGGGGATATTGAGATTCTATTCTAGTGGGTAAGTTTAGCTATGCCATCTTCACTATCTTGCCAGGATTGAGAATATTGTTTGGGTCTAAGGCCTTCTTAATACTGCGCATGACATCAATCGCATCTTGACCATATTCATCCACTAGAAAATCCATTTTATGCATGCCTACACCATGCTCTCCAGTGCAGGTGCCACCAAGTTTGAGGGCGCGATGTACGATCAGGGAATTTAATCGTTCTGCTTCTTCTAGGTCCTTAGGATTATTAGGGTCAATCACTAAGAGGACATGATAGTTGCCATCGCCAACATGCCCAAGTATGGGGGCTTTTAACCATGAATTCTGCAAATCATGCTGGGTCTCTTCGATGCACTGCGCTAATTTAGAAATAGGCACACAAACATCGGTATTCATGATGCGAGAACCTGCTTGTAACTGCAAACAAGCAAAGTAGGCATTGTGTCTTGCATGCCAGAGACGAGCACGATCTTCTGGATGTGTGGCCCACTCAAAATCTTCCCCGGAAAAACTTTTAACAATTTCTTGTACTGACTCGGTTTGCTCTTTGATGGATTGACTTGAGCCACCAAATTCAAAGAATAAGGTAGGCTGTTCTTTGAGATTGAGCTTGCTATATTGGTTGATTGCACGAATGGCTAGCTCATCGACCAGCTCAACTCTGGAGACTGGCACTCCTAATTGAATTACTTGAATTACTGATGAAACCGCATCTATGATGGATGGGAAGCTACAAATTGCTGCAGCGAGATTTTCAGGTTGAGGGTAAATCTTGAGTGTCACCTCAGTAATGATGCCAAGAGTTCCTTCGCTACCCACATAAAGACGAGTGAGGTCATAACCAGCGGATGATTTTTTAGCTTGAGTACCAGTTCGGATAATTTCGCCGGTGGCAGTAACAACTGTTAGTGCCAAAACATTCTCGCGCATGGTGCCATAGCGAACCGCATTAGTACCAGATGCCCTAGTAGCCGTCATGCCCCCAATTGAAGCATCCGCCCCTGGATCTATCGGGAAGAAGAAGCCAGTATCTTTTAATTCAGTATTAAGTTGTTTACGTCGTACTGCGGGTTGAACTACTGCAATCAGATCTTCAGGATATACGCCTAAAACCTGGTTCATATTATTCATATTCAATGCAATGCCGCCATGTATTGGTAATACATGACCCTCAAGGGATGTGCCTGCAGCAACTGGAATGACTGGTACTAAATACTGATTGCAGTATTTAACTAGCTGAGCAATTTCTTCTGTGGTATTGGCAAAGACGACCCCTTGAGGCATTACTGCGGGGTAAGAAGACTCATCATGACTATGGTGCTCAAGAACGGCATTCGAAGTAGTGAAGCGCTCCCCAAACAATTCAGAGAGTTTTTGAATAAATTCAGAAGGTAAGGGCTGGTTCATAAGTTCAATCGAATTGATCTATTTCAATCATGTTTCCATTATTCAATTTATTATTGAATATATCTAGGAATTTTGAAGTAAAAATTGTTAATCAGAATTTAGGTGTTCTGCAAGGGATTTTCCCTTATATTAAAAGAAGATAAGGTAAGGGTTGATAGATGATGGATATTCATGCCGACTATAGCAAGCGAGTAGTAATGAATCATCATGACTTGCCTTGGGTGCACAGTCCAGAGTCAGGTATTGAGCGGCGCATGCTCGACCGTATTGGAGATGAGGTAGCAAAAGCGACTTCGATAGTGCGCTATCAACCTGGGGCGCGCTTTAGCTCGCATGTGCATGAATATGGTGAGGAGATCTTAGTATTAGATGGGGTGTTTAGTGATGAGACGGGAGATTATCCTGCTGGCTCATACATCATGAATCCACCCGGATCTTCACATGCCCCCTTTAGTGAGACGGGCTGCATTTTGTTTGTAAAGCTTAGACATCTTGGGGCTGATTGTGTTGAGCGTGAAATCGTGGACACCAATACCGCTGAGTGGTTTCAGGGAATGGTGCCTGGTTTAACGGTAATGCCCTTAATGCGACAAGGCTCTGGATCTACTTTGGTGAGGTGGGCACCGCAAACGTTCTTCAATCCCCACAAGCATTATGGTGGTGAAGAAATCTTTGTCGTGGATGGTGTCTTTGAGGATGAGCATGGTCGCTACCCTGCGGGCTCTTGGATACGTAGCCCTCATATGAGTTTGCACCAGCCATTTAGCAAAGAAGGTTGCACAATTTTTGTGAAGACTGGGCACTTGCTGTAATCAGCCTCTCAAATGCCTTTTAGGGCAATGAGTAGGCTGATTAGGGTAATACGCCTTTACTCTTCCAAAAGACTTCTTAACATCCAAGCGGTTTTTTCATGGACATCTTGTCGTTGGGTTAGCAGATCCGCGGTAGGCTGATCGCTTGCTTTTTCAACCAATGGAAATAATTTGCGAGCAGTTCTAGCGGTAGTCTCTTGAGCTTTTACCAATAGCCTGACCATATCCATTGCCTTGGGTGTCCCAGTTACTTCTTGAATGGAAGTTAGCTTAGAAAACTCTTTATACGTTCCTGGAGCATGCTCGCCTAAGGCGCGGATACGCTCTGCAATTAAGTCTAAGGCATTCCACTGCTCTGTATATTGAGTCATGAACATATTGTGCAGCGTATTAAATTGTGGGCCCGTTACATTCCAGTGAAAGTTATGGGTCATAAGATATAGCGAATAGCTATCAGCTAGCAACTCAGAAAGACCTTTGGCAATTGCCTTGCGGTCTTTTTCATTGATCCCGATATCGATTTTTGATGATGTAGATTTTGTAGCCATAATTACCTCCAGTAAATACTAATAAATTGCGTGAATTAAATTAAATATTGGCTTACGCCAATAGCAAGACCAGATAGATTAATGACTAACCCTATCACAAGTCTTATTGGGTTTGATGCTTGAATTGCTTTGATCATTTCAGACCTCCAGCTTAGTTTTTATCTTGCGTTATTAATGCCCTTGAGATCAGTGTGGGCTGAATGTCTCATTTGGTCAAACTAATAATATTGACTATATTGATCGATTTATTAGATAACTTAATTCACACCAGCTCCGGACTGCTTTGCAGCTTGAGCTAATGGGCTATTTTCTGATTCTAGGGTTCCTATTAAAACTCCCGGATAAAGAATTCTTTTCTGACTAGGCAGATCCATTTGCTGGTATAAAAAAGCATAATGAGAGTCAATATTTACTTGGAAACCCCATGGAGCCATTAAGCAACCTAAAGGTAATTGAAATGGGGCAGTTGATTGCTGGCCCATTCGCTGCAAAGACCTTAGCCGACTTTGGTGCTGATGTTATTAAGATCGAGGCACCTAAAACGGGTGATGCATTGCGCAAGTGGCGTTTGTTAAAAGAGGGCACTTCTGTCTGGTGGCAAGTTCAATCTCGTAATAAGCGATCTCTTTCGCTCGACCTTCGACAAGCAGAGGCTCAAGAGATTGTTAAAAAACTGATTACTGAAGCTGATGTATTGATTGAAAACTTTCGCCCTGGAACTTTGGAGGGCTGGGGCTTAGATCCCAATCACTTGTTGGAACTCAATCCCAAATTGATTGTGCTGCGAATCAGCGGCTATGGTCAGACTGGCCCATACCGAGATAAGCCCGGCTTTGGTGTAGTTGCCGAGGCAATGGGTGGTCTGCGTCATTTGACGGCTGAGCCTGGGAGGGTTCCGGTGCGTGTGGGGGTAAGTATTGGTGACACACTGGCTTCCTTACATGGCGTAATCGGAATTTTATTGGCATTGCAAGAGCGTCATCGTAGTGGTCTAGGGCAAGTCATTGATATTGCGCTCTATGAAGCCGTCTTTAACTGCATGGAAAGTTTATTGCCTGAATACAGTGCCTTCGGTGAGGTCAGACAGGCCGGTGGTAGCGCCTTACCAGGCATCGCTCCAAGTAATGCCTATTTGTGCGCAGATGGTGGTTATGTATTGGTTGCCGGTAACGGCGACAGTATCTTTAAACGCTTGATGGGGATGATTGGGCGTGATGATTTAGCAAATGATCCAGCGCTGGAAAATAATGATGGCCGAGTTACTCGTGTTGCAGAATTAGATCAAGCCATCGGTGATTGGGCTAAATCCATGACCACTGACGAAGCTCTGAAACGCCTGGATACAGTTGCAGTACCTGCCGGCAAAATTTATACCGTTGCTGATATTGCCAATGACCCACATTTTAGGGCGCGTGGCAATATTGAGACGATTGTGATGCATGATGGCAGCCAATTGGATGTGCCAGGGGTCATCCCAAAGCTTTCTCGTACGCCAGGTTCAATCAGAACGCTTGCACCCAATATTGGCGAGAATACCGATGATATTTTGCGCGGTATTGGTTTAACGAGTGCGCAAATTGATTCTCTTAAAGAGCGTGGTATTGCATTTACTAAATAATTCATTGAACCATTAGCAGAGTAAATCTTATGACCAGAATATATTTCAATGATGTTGTTACCAGAGATGGCTTTCAGATTGAACCTCATTTCATACCCACGGAAGATAAGGTAAGGTTGATTGATGAACTGAGCCAATGTGGCTTTGCCAAAATTGAAGTCACCTCTTTTACATCACCTAAGGCTATACCGATGCTGCGTGATGCTGAAGAGGTAATGGGGAAGATTGCGCGCTTTCCTGGAGTCGAATATACGGTGTTGGTGCCAAATCTTAGGGGCGCAGAGCGTGCTCTAGAATCTCGTGCAGATGAGTTCAATTTAGTGATGTCTAGCTCTGAAACCCATAACCTTGCTAATTTGCGAATGGGTCGTGAAAAGAGTTTTGCCGGCCTAGCAGAGGTGATTCGCTTTGTAGATGGAAAAACCCCCATCAATGTTTCCTTATCAACTGCCTTTGGTTGTCCGATGGAAGGTAATGTGCCCCAATCCGTAGTTGAGAAATTTGTTGAGCGATTTGCAGACTTGGAGGTTCGAGGGCTCACAATTTGCGACACTACCGGCATGGCAAATCCGGCACAGGTTGCCAAGATGGCAGAGGATTTACAAAAGAAATTTAGTCATTTGCAGCTTACTTTCCATTTTCATAACACTCGCGGCATGGGCTTGGCCAATGTACTGGCTGCAGTTCAATCAGGAATTGTTCGCTTTGATGGTTCTTTGGGCGGTCTCGGTGGGTGTCCTTATGCACCAGGGGCAAGTGGCAATATTTCTAGCGAGGATGCGATTCATATGCTCGATGCTATGGGCTATGAGACTGGAGTAGATATCCCAAGATTGCTCAAGTTGGCGCGTGAGTTGCCGGAAATTGTGGGGCACTCAGTTCCTGGTCAAGTAGCCAAGGCAGGCAGCACTTGTGATTTACATCCCGCGCCAGACTATATTGATGAACTACGTTAGATGCACCCTTTTTTACTAAATGCATAGAGACATAGAAGATGATTGATCACTTAGACCACCTTGTATTAACAACAGCCAATGAAAATGCTTGCGTTGATTTTTATACTCGTGTCTTAGGAATGAGTCTAGAGAGTTTTATTGGCGGCACTCCACCGGTAGAGCGCAAAGCATTTAAGTTTGGTAATCAAAAGATTAATCTGCACATTAAGGGTAAGGAGTTTGAGCCTAAGGCGCAGATTCCGATGCCGGGTGCACTTGATCTTTGCTTTATAGCCGATAGACCTTTGGATGCAGTCATTGCCAAGTTAAAGGCAGAGGCGTGGCCGATTGTTGAGGGTCCTATCATTCGCACGGGAGCGACTGCGAAAATCAATTCGGTATATGTCAGAGACCCAGATCAAAACTTGATCGAAATTAGTGAGCTTTTAACTTAAATCTGGCCAAGATTTTTATATCCACATCACCATCTAAGATCTCCTACATCTTTTGATTTAAATCAATACGCCATTTTCGCTTGCTAGCAAACTGAGAATTCAACCTTATTAGGAGCCTCAGATGTTTAAAAATATTCTTGTCCCCATCGTTGATGATATGGTGACTCCAAAGTCAATGAAAATGATTGCCGATTTGGTCGAGCAAGATGGTGCAGCACTCACCTTGGCCTATGTCTCCGATCCTAGAGCGCCTTTTGTATACGCTAAAAAAGCGTCTGACTACAAGGTCTCTGATGCTAGGCACAAGAAAGCTTGTGAAGAGCATGCTAATGAGTTGTTAGCTAAGGCAGCGAAGATGATTGGCAAAAATGTCAGCGTCAAAACATTGCATGAATATAACGCGACAGTGTATGAAGGAATTTTGGCTGCCGCTAAAAAAGCGAAGGCTGATGTGATCATGATGGCTTCACACAAACGCACTGGTTTGAAGGGTGTATTTATGGGCAGTGATACACATGCTGTAATCGTGCATTCCAAGCTTCCAGTAGTGGTTATTTAAGGGTTTTCACTCCCCCCTAGGGATATCTACTAAGCCACCTTCGGGTGGCTTTTGTTTGTCTTGGGTATTCTCATTTGGAATATTACATATGAGATTCATTGACTTCTCATTAATTAAAACTTTGTACATGATGGCTCCAACTAAAAATTTATTGTTCTTATGGAGTCATCATGAAAATTTGCATTATTGGCGGAGGCGGGGCAATTGGTGGTTACTTAGCAGTCATGCTAGCGAAGGCTGGTAATGATGTCACTGTTGTTGCTCGCGGTGAGACGCTCAAAGCAATACAAAATAAAGGTTTGCAATTAATACTTGAGGGTGAGAGCAAGCCGCTTGTGGCGCATGTCAAAGCTGTTGATCGTATTTCAGCCGTTCAGGAGACTCCTGAAGTTGTCATGCTGGCGGTCAAGGCGCATCAAGTAGAGCCCATTGTTGATGATCTTGCTAATCTCATGGGTCCGGAGACTGTATTAATTCCGATGCAAAATGGCATTCCATGGTGGTACTTTCAGCGGCTCAATAGCCAGCATCAAGATCATGCTGTAGAAACAGTAGATCCAGCTGGATCCATCATGAGCAAAATCAATCCTGCGAATATTCTGGGTTGTGTGGTGTACCCCGCAACGATTGCTCAATCTCCAGGTGTGATCGAGCACGTAGAAGGTAACCGCTTTCCTATTGGGGAGCTTGATGGTTCGATCTCAGAGCGTGCCCAGCGCATTTCACAGATGATGGCTGAGGCTGGTTTTAAATCACCCATCTTGGAAGACATTCGTGCGGAGATCTGGTTAAAGCTGTGGGGCAATATGACCTTTAATCCGATTAGTGCGCTAACCCATGAGCATTTGGAAGGCATCTGTCGGTTTCCCTTAACTAAAGATTTGGCGCGCAACATGATGACCGAGGCACAAACGATTGCCCAAAAGCTTGGCGTGACCTTTCGAGTGGATATTGAGAGGCGTATTGCCGGCGCTGAGAAAGTTGGAAAACACAAAACATCGATGTTGCAAGATCTTGAAGCTGGTAATAATTTAGAGATTGATGCCTTACTGGGGTCGGTGATTGAGCTCGGTCAAATTACCGACACTCCAACACCTTGTTTGAGCACAGTCTTTGCTTTAACTAAGCTACTAAACACGAGAGTCCAATCATCGCAAGGGCGTTTAGCCCTTCCTATGGCTGCTTAAGCTCTCCTAACCGAAGTCATGTAGTACCTATGTTGTAACTTCACCCGCCCATCATGGGCGGGTTTTTTTATTCGTTCTTGCTACCCGAAACACCTTTCCACCACTCGCCTTTAAAGCGAGTTTGTAGCCAGTCGATGCATTGACTGACTTTAGTGGGTACATGCTTCGGTGAAGAAAATACCGCATGAATTTCTTGTGTAGGTAAAGACCAATCCTCCATGATCGGCTTTAGTACTTTGTCTTTGACCGATTGGTGTGCAACATACCATGGCAAAACTGCTAAACCCATACCGGTTCTTGCGGCAGACAAAATGGAGGAGAGGTTGTTGGAGGTGAAGGGGCCAGTCACTTCAACCACTTCAGTCTTTCCGTTGGGGTTAGTAAAGTTCCAGCGATGGTCGCCTTGCACTGTTGTGTAGATGAGCGCTTGATGTTTGCGAATATCACTAGGATTTTTAGGGGCTGGATTTTTTTTCAGGTAATCGGGAGTGGCCACCAAAACCCAGGGATTCATCCCTAACATTCTTGAGCCCAATGAGGAGTCCGGTAGACGACGCATCCGAATTGCCAGATCTACACCTTGTTCAATGAGGTTGATATAGCGGTCATCCATATTGAGATTGACTTCAAGTTCTGGGTGATGCGACATGAATTCCAAAATGGTAGGCATGAACACCCGACGTCCAAAAGCAACTGATGAGCTAATGGTTAATTTGCCGCGAACCTTAGACTGCAAGAGGGATGCTAGATCATCGGCCTCCTCAATTTCTCTAGCGATGAGCTTGCATTTCTCATAATACAGTTTCCCAATTTCCGTAGTGGTAACACCACGAGTGCTACGGTGAAGTAAGAGAACGCCAAGGCGTTTTTCCATGCTGGCAACAAATTTGGTGGCAGTGGGCTGGGTGATGCCCAAATCCTCAGCAGCTTTGCTAAAAGAGCCTGTCTCAACGACCCTAATGAAAAGAGAAATTCCTTGTACGCGATCCATAAATAGATTCTCTCAGTACTAAAAAGGACTTTTTACACTATTCCATGGAGGAATACTAGATATAGATTTGGTGAGGTTCTCAAACCGGGTGAATTTGTCGATGATTCAGTCATAACAAAATTGGGAGATGAATCATGGCAAAAATGAAAGCAGCAATGGCAGCAGTTTTGGTAATGGAGAAAGAAGGGGTTACCCAGGCTTTCGGTGTGCCAGGCGCAGCCATTAATCCTTTATATGCTCAAATGAAAGAGCGCCAATCGATTTCCCATGTTCTTGCAAGACACGTTGAGGGTGCTTCGCATATGGCCGAGGGCTATACCAGAGCAGCCCCTGGCAACATCGGTGTTTGCTTAGGCACCTCTGGCCCTGGTGGTACCGATATGATTACTGGTTTGTACTCCGCACAAGCTGACAGTATTCCTATTCTGTGCATTACTGGACAAGCTCCCCGTGCAAAGTTGCACAAAGAAGATTTTCAGGCAGTAGACATCGCATCTATTGCTAAGCCATTGACCAAGATGGCGGTGACTGTTCTGGAGCCCGCATTGGTGCCTCGCGTATTCCAGCAGGCATTTCATTTAATGCGCTCAGGTCGCCCCGGTCCTGTATTGATTGACTTGCCAATTGATGTTCAGATGGCTGAAATTGAGTTTGATATTGATACCTATGAGCCTTTACCTGCTTATAAACCTCAGGCCACTCGTAAGCAGATTGAAAAAGCATTAGAAATGCTTAATGAGTCTGAAAATCCACTCATTGTTTCTGGCGGCGGTGTTATTAATGCAGACGCGTCTGATTTGTTAGTGCAGTTTGCGGAGCTTACTGGTATTCCAGTGATTCCAACCTTGATGGGTTGGGGCAGTATTCCGGATAACCATCCATTAATGGCAGGGATGGTTGGCTTACAAACCTCCCATCGTTATGGCAATGCCACGATGTTAGCCAGTGATTTTGTATTGGGCATTGGCAATCGTTGGGCTAATCGCCACACTGGCTCTACTGAGGTTTATTGCAAAGGACGTAAGTTCATCCACGTGGATATCGAGCCTACACAGATCGGCAGAATATTCACGCCAGACTTCGGCATTGTTTCGGATGCTAAAGCAGCACTCAAATTATTCGTTGAAGTTGCTACTGAGATGAAGAAAGCAGGCAAGCTCAAAGACCGTAGTAAATGGGCAGCAGAATGCTTGGATAGAAAAAATTCAATTGAGTATCAGCGCAAGACAAACTTCAATGAGTCTCCTATGAAGCCTCAGCGCGTGTATCAAGAAATGGTTCAAACTTTTGGTGAAGACGTTACCTATGTAAGCACCATTGGTTTATCGCAAATTGCTGGCGCACAGTTCTTAAAAGTCTTCAAACCACGCCATTGGATTAACTGTGGACAAGCTGGTCCTTTAGGGTGGACCGTGCCTGCTGCTTTGGGTGTTCGGGCCGCAGATCCGACCAGAAAAATTGTGGCCTTATCTGGTGACTATGATTTCCAATTCATGATTGAAGAGTTAGCGGTAGGCGCACAGTTTAAGTTACCTTTTATCCAGGTTCTTGTTAACAATAGTTACTTGGGTTTAATTCGTCAGGCGCAGCGTGGTTTTGATATGGACTACTGTGTCCAGTTAGCTTTTGATAACGTCAATATTCCAGAGAGTGCTGGCATCGTCAAAGGATATGGCGTTGATCATGTGAAAGTAGTTGAAGGACTTGGTTGCAAAGCTATTCGTGTTGAAAGGGAAGAGCAATTGGCGCCTGCAATTGCCCAAGCAGAAGCCTGGATTGCTGAATACAAGGTTCCAGTTGTGATTGAAGTTATCTTAGAGCGTGTAACCAATATTGCTATGGGTACTGAGATCGATAGTATTAATGAATTTGAGCCTTTGGCAAAATCGATTGAAGATGCACCTGTTGCGGTATTGCAATCTTAAGATCCACAATCAACCCAAGGACCCCCATGCCGCGCTTTGCTGCTAATCTCACCATGCTGTTTAATGAGCAGCCTTTCTTAGAGCGCTTTGCGCTTGCTAAGTTAGGTGGCTTTCAGGCAGTGGAGTTTCTCTTTCCTTATGCTTTTGCTGCTGCTGATATTAAGAGCGCTTTAGATCAAAATGCCCTCAAACTGGTCTTGCATAACTTACCAGCCGGTAATTGGGAAGCCGGTGAGAGAGGCATTGCTTGTCATCCCGATCGGGTGGCTGAGTTTCGCTCAGGGGTAGCCAAAGCCATTGAGTACGCCCAGATTTTGGGGGTTCCCCAGCTCAACTGCCTAGCGGGTATTACCCCGGCAGGCGCCAATCCCCAGTTAGTCCACGATACCTTGGTCGGCAACTTGCAATACGCAGCTAGCGAGCTCAATAAAGTCGGCCTTAAACTCCTGATTGAGCCGATCAATACCTTTGATATCCCGGGGTTTTATCTCAATAAGACCGCCCAAGGCATTGCACTGTTAGATGCCGTCGGTGCTCACAATGCCTACTTGCAATACGACATCTACCATGCCCAGCGCATGGAAGGGGAGTTGGGTAAAACGATTGAGCAGTATTTGGACCGGATTGGCCATATCCAGTTAGCTGATAACCCTGGGCGCCATGAACCTGGTACCGGGGAGATCCATTACCCCTACCTGTTTGAGCTTCTCGATCGCCTCGGTTATGAGGGCTATATTGGTTGTGAGTACAAGCCCCTCAAAACCACAGAAGCAGGCCTGTCTTGGATGGGCCCTTACGACCAAGCCAACGCCTAAATACCGTAAGATGATGGCTAACTAGGCGCTGCACAAGCAGCCAGTACACCAATAACAACAATCAAGGAAGACACCATGAGTAAGCTCAAACTGGGTTTTGTAGGACTAGGCATTATGGGCGCCCCAATGGCAGGCCATTTAGTCGCTAGCGGCCATGAGGTGTATGTCAATACCCGTAGCCAAGTACCCCCAGAGCTAGCCAATAGTGCAGCGATTGTCTGCGCTAGCCCAGCAGAAGTAGCGCGCCAAGCCGACATCATCATCACCATGCTGCCGGATACCCCTGATGTGGAAAAAGTCCTCTTTGGGGATCAAGGCATTGCCCAAGGCTTGAGCGCTGGCAAGATCGTCGTCGATATGAGCTCGATCTCCCCGATTAGCACCCAAGAGTTTGCGAAGCGGATTAATGCGCTAGGTTGTGAGTATGTCGATGCTCCCGTCTCCGGTGGTCAAGTAGGGGCAAAGGCAGCGAGCCTCACCATCATGGTAGGCGCTAGTGAGGCGACCTTTGCTAAGGTCAAGCCCATTTTTGAGCTGATGGGTAAGAACATTACCTTAGTTGGCGCCAATGGCGCTGGTCAAATTACCAAGGTAGCCAATCAAATCATCGTCGCGCTCAATATTGAAGCGGTTGCCGAAGCTTTAGTCTTTGCTGCTAAAGCGGGAGCTGATCCAGCAAAAGTAAGACAAGCCCTGATGGGCGGCTTTGCTAGCTCCAAGATACTCGAAGTGCATGGTGAGCGCATGATCAATCGCACCTTTGATCCTGGCTTTAGGATTGAGCTGCATCAAAAGGATTTAAGTCTGGCACTCAGTAGTGCTAAAGCCTTAGGCGTATCACTACCCAATACCGCTACGGCTCAAGAACTCTTTAATGCCTGCAGTGCCCATGGTGGCAAAGCCTGGGATCACTCTGCCATGGTCAAAGCCCTAGAGAAGCTAGCGAACTTTGAGATGGGGAATAAGGGGTAGGTCGTTCACTTTATGTGCGAGGCAACTATATGCCTCTCAATTGACTAAAGCTCACCAGCAAGCGTCACATCACGACTGTATTTGATATACATCAAGACCTCATTGTGAGATGGGGTCAAAATTAAAGCGGTCTTCTGTGTAATTTGAATAAAGTGAGTTGTCATATGAATCTTGAATTTATCGGCCCAGCACGGGTTTTAGAGAATGGGGATGTTGTTTATCCCGCCATGCTCAAGGGAAAGCCTTTGCAATGCACCTTTAGCTATGAGGCTTTGCAGGATTTAGATCCAGACAGTGTTGAGGGTGATTCATTGAAATTATTTACCAATCACCAGCTGAAGTTATTATCCATTGCAGAGAAGAAAATCTTGGGTGGTCATGTTGTTGATGGAGCAGTTCATCTTTTTAGTCATGATCTGATCCTAGATTAAGTATTTTCTCAAGTACCCTGCATTCAATTTATCGTTGTCACATTAGAAAGAAAAAGTATGTCATTTAATCACTCAGTCATTTGGATTGACCATCAAGAAGCACATGTTATTTATTTCAACCCTACTGCGAGTGAGAGTGAGGTTATTAAAACGAGATCGACTCACAAAAATATCCATCACAAGAGTGGCTCAGTGAGTGGTGCGCATGCAGGTCCTGATCAGCATTATTTGCATGAAGTGATTCAAGCAGTAAAAGAATCAAAAGAGATTTTAATTGTCGGCCCTGGTTCCGCTAAATTAGAGTTAATGAAGCATGCTACTAAGCATGACCACACTATTGCTGAGAAAGTAGTTGGTATTGAGACTGTTGATCATCCTAGCGATGGTCAGTTATTGGCTTACGCCAAGAAGTACTTTGCACGGGTTGATGCTTTAAAGGGCGATACCATTATTACTGGTTGATCTATTTATCCCCCTGAAAAATGGGGGATAATTTGACCATGCTGCTCACTTTTGCCTTCATAGCCAATTCCTTATTGGCGCTCATTGCGATCTTGCTTCACTATGAGGTCTTATTTCAGTTAGATAAATATCTTCCTAAGGTGGCACACATTGCTCCACGCTTTAAGGTGCTACTGAGTGTCGGGGTAATTTTTTTGGCCCATGTCCTTGAGATATGGATATTCGCCTTGGGTTACTACGCGACTCTGCAATTTCCATTAATGGGTAGTCTAGTAGGCGAAATATCTGGTCATGGGGCCTTACTTGACTGCGCCTACCTATCTTTTATTACCTACACGACTGTTGGCTATGGTGAGATCGTCGCCCAAGGCTACTTGAGATATTTGATGGGCATAGAAGCGCTGATAGGCTTAATCCTGATCACTTGGTCTGCTTCATTCTTGTTTATTGAAATGCAGAAGTATTGGACAGCATCTAAGACTGATAGGGGTTAATTTTTGATGGAAGCACATAAACTTTCCCTAAAGCAAAACTTAAGAAGAATTATTTTTGGCACGGATACTCCTTGGGGTTTGCGTTTTGATCAATTTTTGATTTACGCAATTCTGCTTTCTTTATTGGTAGTTGTTCTTGACAGTATTGAATCAGTTTCAAAAACCTATCATGCAGAACTTTCTGTTTTCGAGTGGATTTTTACACTCCTATTTACAGTCGAATATATTCTCAGAGTCTACAGCGCTCCTAATCGCACTAAATACATCTTCAGCTTTTTTGGTTTGATCGATTTGCTGGCCGTTCTCCCAACATATCTCGCTCTGCTATTCCCTGAATTGCATGCCTTAATAGATGTACGAATTTTGCGCTTGATTCGTATTTTCCGAATCTTTAAATTAACGCAATACATGTCTGAGTACCAGCATTTAGCTGATGCGATGGCAGCAAGCAGAAGAAAGATCTTAGTTTTTCTATCCGTCGTGCTGATGGTGGTAATGGTAATGGGTACCCTAATGTACGTAGTTGAGGGCCCAAGCCATGGCTTTACGAGTATTCCGATGGCCATTTACTGGGCTATCACTACTATGACGACAGTAGGGTTTGGTGATATTACCCCTCAAACGGATTTAGGGAAATTGATTGCTTCAGCCATGATGTTAATGGGCTGGGGAACTCTGGCGGTGCCAACGGGTATTGTCACTGCGGAGATGTCCCACACTAGAAAATCAAATCGGGTAGATACCAATCGGATTTGTTTGGCCTGTTTGCGCGAAGGATGTGGCGTTGAAGATCGCTATTGCGCAGCTTGCGGTACGCAGTTGCCACCCATTCAGTAAATTCTTAAAACTCTTTTGCTAGGCGAAGAATTAATAAACGCGTTTGGGCATAGCCGTTTTTGATTTCCATATCTCGACCATATTGCAGGCTAAATCTTCCGATTGGAGTATGGGCTTGCCCGCTCAATAAAAATCTTTGAGTATTAACAACATTATTTTGATAGCTATTATTGATTGAGATAGCTCCACCTGCTACGTAAAAGTAGGATGCGCCCACAGTAAAGATCTCATTAATACGATAGATTGGCCCTAACTGAGTAGTCGTTAATGGCTTTTGTGTGAGGGAGCCATTGCTAGCTAATCCACATGTTGCCGCACATTGGCTATTGCCACCAAACCACATAGTGTCTACCGCAATCATGCCATCAACACTCTTCGTAATAGGTGTCTGAAAGCCAATTTGGAGGTCTGTTCGAAAGCGATTCTCACCGAGATTAAATGCGCGCTGGCTCGAGTAGCTGCCAGTGGGACTAATTAAATAACCTGCAATTCCGAGATATGTTCTAGTGGCTCGATTGGCATAGGGCCAAATTGCAGTAGCAAAACTAAGATCACCAATTCCTGTATCGCTTGAATAATTTGCGAGTGATCCCCCTGGCTTGATAGTTCCGTAAGGTAACTGCAGATAACTCACAGCTGGCAGTGCGCCAATAGAGTAAGAATGTGTGCCGCGAAGAAGGGCGAGCTGGGTATCAATAACGGGGTTGCTAGGAGAAGCAGTGCCGTTCCGATATAGCGTTGAGTTTTCTGCATTGAGGTAGCTCAATGTGAGGTAATTCTTATTGGGTAGTGGTGCAACGATATCGTTCGGTTGCAAATCAATTGCCCAAGCCAAGGCTGGCCCAATCAGGGCTAGCAAAAGGAGTATTAGGCGACTCAAACGCATAGTCCCAGCATTTTATAGTTCATTTGTGAATTTGAGGGTAAGTCAGGAAATTGTGGATGCAAACTTCTCAGCGGGTTCTGGTGGGATCATTCGTTCATTTAATCCCAATATCTTTATTGATACGGTTGGATTATCGGGTTATGACTTGCGGGCGAATTATGGAGGCACACTCTATTTAGTGGACCAGCAACTGAACGATGCTAAAACCTTAAATAGTCTGCCGGCCAAGAAAAATTAATGTATCTTCTTAGCATAGCTCAAAGCCACTTCAATGGTTTGGAGGTGGATTTTTACGGTGGAATCAATTTCCTTGCCGTAACCTCCAGCCATACTGAAAGCGATGGGCACTTGGTGATCACGCCCATACTCAAATACCTGTTCATCTCGAAGGCGCATGCCGTTTTGAGTAATCTTAAGTTTTCCTAATCGATCCCCTTCATGAGGATCGGCGCCTGCTAAGTAAATGATGAAGTTGGGCCTAAATTGATCGTGCATAGTATTCAAAGCTTGATCCAGGGCCTCTAGATATTGGCTATCTGAACAACCATTCTCTAAGCCAATATCGAAGTCGCTCGTTTCTTTTTGAAAAGGAAAATTATGCTCACCATGAATGGAGAGTGTAAAAATGGAAGGATCATTTTGAAGAATAGCGGCAGTACCATTGCCCTGATGCACATCTAAATCCACAATCGCAACTTTGAGTTTGGAGTGAATTTCTTTTTGAAGTGCACGCGCAGCTATCGCTGAATCATTGAAAACGCAGAATCCACTGCCACGATTGCGATAGGCGTGGTGCGTTCCTCCTGCCAAGTTAGCTGCTAAGCCTTCATCAAGTGCGACTTTAGCCGCTGCCAAAGTAGCCCCGGCAGATCTTCTCGAGCGTTCTACCATTTGAGTACTCCATGGAAAGCCAATTTCCCGCTGCTCCTGTGGGCTGAGGCTGCCTTGAATCACTTTCATTAAATAGGCGGGATCGTGTGCATACAAAATCTGCGTGTCACTAATGGCGGGTGCTTCTATTAGCTCAATATTGGCTAGATTTTTAACTAGATCACGCAGTTGGCTGTATTTCTCCATCGGAAAGCGATGTCCGGGAGGAAGTGGTAAAACATAGTGATCGGTATAAAAGGCCTTCAATGACTGTCTCTTATTTTGCTCTTTGGCTAATGAGCTTAGTCTATTCGTTTTTAATTAGGTAGGTATGACGCTTTCAAAAAAAATAGGATTTAAGGGTAATAAGGCTTTTTTACCTTCTAAGGTTTGCCAAGTTTGCGGCAAGGAAATGACTTGGCGTAAATCTTGGGCAAAAAATTGGGAAGAGGTTAAGTATTGCTCCGATGCTTGTCGGGCTAAAAAATCTACCACCTCTACTGCTGGGGTAAAGCTGTGAAAGTTGTACTGTATTGGTTTCGTAATGATTTGCGAATAGCAGATAACCCCGCTTTTGTAAAAGCTAACTTGATTGCAGATCGTGTTCTGCCAGTCTTCATACATCAAGCTCCTGATGTGAAATCTGCTTATGGATTTGAGAGGGTTGGAGTACATCGCCAGCATTTTTTACGTCAATCTTTAGACAATCTTCAAGCCCAATTGCAAGCGCTTGACTCTGATCTCTGGGAATATGAGGGCGAGCCAGAGAATGTATTGTTGCAGTTGGTTAATGCAATCGGGGCAGAGGCTGTTTACTGCGAGCAGATAGAAGCGCCTGAAGAAATCGAGCAGTGCAGTCGCATACGGCAGCAGGGTATCGCTCTCGAGGAGTTTTGGCAATCTAGCATGATAGATCCAGATGTGCTGCCATTTGATCTTCAAAAAATGCCCGATATATTTACCCAATTTCGTCAGGCAGTAGAGCGAGAAAAGTTAAGATTTGCGCAACCCATCAGCGCGCCAACATCATTAGCTCCGATGCCTGTGATTTTGCAAGGGCAGTACTTGCCACAAAGAGCCAACAGCATTAGTCAAGCCACCTCAATCTATTGTCGCGGGGGTGAGGATGCCGCTCAGGCCCATCTCAAGCAATACTTGGAGCGGCGTTTACCCGACACTTATAAGCAAACGCGCAATCAGCTCATTGGACTTGACTACTCTAGTAAGTTTTCTCCATGGTTGGCCTTAGGTTGTATTTCAGCGCGTGATATTGCTGCCCAATTGGCCGAGTATGAAGAGCGTCATGGTGCCAATGAAGGAGCGTATTGGCTTTGGTTTGAATTGCTATGGCGCGACTATTTTCGCTTTATTCACTTTAAGTATGGTCGACGCTTGTATCGGTCTCAGGGTTTGGGTGAGGCAGAAGTAAAACCCTTTGAGCCCGCTCATTTCAGGCGCTGGTCTTGTGGTGAAACTGGCATTGGTTTAGTGGATGCTGGTATGCGCGAACTCTCTCGGAGCGGATTTTTATCCAATCGGATGCGACAGATTGTGGCTAGTTACTGGATATACGAATTACACGGTGATTGGCGAGCTGGTGCAGCTTGGTTTGAGTCGCAGCTCATAGACTACGATGTTTACAGCAATCAAGGGAATTGGTTATACATTGCGGGTCGTGGTACGGATCCTAGAGGGGGACGACCCTTCAATATTGCCAAGCAGACTCGTGATCATGACCCTGATGGTAAATACCAAGAGCTATGGCTTTGAAACTCCCTGAGTTAAATTTCAGCGAGCTCTGCATATTGCTTTAATACTTCAAGAGATACCTTTTCTAAGGCTTTGATGTTGGTGCTCTCTAATTTAATTAGGGGCGCACAGTTGGCTTCTAGTGCCTCTAGCCAGCGATTGAGACAAAGACACCATTGGTCGCCCGCTACCAAACCTGAAAATTGATATTCAGGTCTAGGCGTAATGAGATCGTTACCACGCTGAAGGCTAAATTGCAGAAAGTCATTGCTGACAATGGCGCATACCAAATGACTCCCCAGATCTTCTTCATTGGTTTTGCAGCAGCCATCCCTAAAAAATCCAGTTAATGGATCAAATGAGCAAGGCACCAAAGGCTGTCCTAATACATTTAAGGAGGGTTCGAATTGCATAAAAGACTTTCTACAAAGGGAATGGGGTAGCTGGCTAAATTACCAAAAGAATTCAAAGAGTTTACGGGTTTGGGTAGTGCTGATGGCTTAGGTATCTACCTTAGGGATCCACTTTAACTAAGATCATTTCACCAGATCCAACCGCTTGACCAGTAAACGCTCCAATATTGACTTGATGAGTGACCATAATAATGGGGCTCCGTGGATTTTTCTGGCGCTCTTTGGCAATCAGTGCGATTAGGTTCTTAGTCTGAACATCGGCTTGACTAGTGTTGTCAAAAAATGATCCTAGGGCTGGCTCTATTGCGACATTGCCTTTATTGAGAAGGAGAGCAGTATCAATGCAGCGACACCAGGGGCTGCTAAACACTTGTGCCTGCTTAATGCCTTGCTTAGACAGCCAGTCGCCAGTTGCTTTTGCCTGTTTTCTTCCTAGCTCGCCAAGATTGCGCTGTGTGTTGCACTGATCTAGCTGGTAGTTTGGAGGGTCTCCAAAGCCGGGAGCGTCAGCATGTCTCATCAATAGAATATGTTGGCCGTCTTGCAAAGCACTGGCCAAAGGAGGTTGTGCTATCACAGCCCCGCTTCCTATAAGTAGCAAGATCGCACAGAGACGAATCATCAGCTTAAAGATCGCCATGATATTTACCAAGGAAGCCTCTCGCCAGAGTAGCTGATAAAACTACCGGAGTCTTCTTTGCCTACTGATAACAAAACATCCAGCATATCTTGGGCCGCATCGAGTGGTGGCCGACCAATCTGCTCACCTTTAAATGGCCTAGATAGGTTTGAGTTGACTGTTCCTGGGTGAAGCGCAATGAGTGCGCAATTGGGTTTTGTTCTCCCAAATTCAATCGCCGCAGTTTTAATTAGCATATTGAGTGCTGCTTTGGAGGCGCGATAGCTGTACCAGCCTCCTAGACGGTTATCTTCAATACTTCCGACTTTGGCAGATAGATTAGCCATCACTGATCCGGCGGGGTCTAGTAGCTTTGAAAAATGCTTCATGGTGAGTGCTGGTCCAATGGCATTGACTTTCATTAACTGCATGAGTTGATCGGCATGAAGATCTTCGAGTTTTTTTTCAGGCATCCAGCGCTCTGAATGCAGCACTCCAATCGTATTGATAATGAGCTGAAAAGGCCCTTTCTCAAGCAAGGATTTAGCACTGGAAGCAATTGAATCTTCATCATCGTAGTCAATGGGGTGCAATGAGTTTCGATGGATGCCATAAACCTCTTGGCATTGGGGGTTGTTTTCAAGTAATTCTTGAAAAGCTGAGCCTATCGTTCCAGAGGATCCGATGATCAATGCGCGAAACGGGTTTGGTACTAAAGGCATATGAGCTTAGCTTTAAGAAATGGGATGAAGACACGCTCAGCTAGTTTATTGAATAAGTCTTAAACTTGCTGAATGGGTAAAGAAAAAACGATATTGCTCTGTGAAGCTGATATGTCGAGGCTAATTGAGATGGCCTGGGAGGATCGCACCCCATTTGATGCTATTGAGCAAAATTTTGGTCTATCTGAGCCACAGGTGATTTCCTTAATGCGCAAAGAGCTTAAACGAGGCTCTTTCAATTTGTGGCGCAAACGGGTGACCGGTAGGGCAACAAAGCATGTTGCCCTCAGAAGTAAATTGGTAACGCGTGCTTATTGCTCGACGCAATACAAGCAAAGGTGATGTAATTGAAAAAGTTAACGATGTTTTATGACGGACTATGCCCTTTGTGTCAGGCTGAAATTCAGTTTCTCTCTTCCCGCAATCAAGCTGGATTATTGAGTTTTATCGATATTCACTCGGTTCAGTATTCCCCAGCGAAAGTTGGCGTTTCTTGTTCACAGGCACTTGCTGCGATGTATGCGCAATATGATGATGGTGAGTTGATTAATGGCGTAGATGTTTTCTCTGCTGCTTATGCGAGGGCAAATTTACCATTTTTGGCTTGGTTATTTTCAAGATCAGCGCTGCAGCCTATGTTTAGGTGGGGTTATCGCTTTTTTGCAAAGCACCGTCATGCTATATCGAATATTTTTGGACCATCGGCCTTATGGCTAGTCAATGCTTTTAACAAGCGGGGGCAATAAATCATTATGAAATATCTATTGGGTACCTTGATTGCCATGAGCTTAGTGATGGGTGGTTCAACGAGTTATGCCAAAGACATCTCACATATTGAGGGTGCATTGAGTCAAGTGCAAGCGCAGGGTTCTGGCAGGCTCAATTTTTGGGGCTTTCATGTGTACGATGCAACGCTCTACCGAGGTATCAATAAAGACTCCCAAGAGTTTGCTTTAGATATCCAATATCAAAAATCGTTTTCTGGAGCATCTATTGCCAATCGTACTGCCGATGAAATGCAAAAGATTGGCGTTCCAGAGGCTAAAGCGATGGCATGGGGAAAAGAGCTGGCTACCGTATTGCCAAATATTGAGTCAGGTCAGACGCTGACAGGTGTGTACTCCCCTCAACAAGGCACCACTTTATTTTATGACGGCAAAAAGATTGCCCAGATTCCTGGGGCCGATTTTTCAAAGGCTTTTTTTGGTATTTGGCTGGACTCTAAAACCAGTGTGCCAAAGTTAAGAGCAGAACTACTGGGTAAAGGTTGCCCACCACCGTTAATTTCAGGAGCGTGTTAATGCGTAAGATGATGGCAGTATTCAAGTTGGGTCTGGGGTGTGTGCTTGCACTGGGTTTGTTGGCATGTTCATCGCCAACCGTCACGCAGTATGCGAAAGAAACTCCCAAGTTGGATTTGAGTGAGTATTTCAATGGCACGATTGATGCGTATGGCATCTTTACAGACCGTAGCGGTAATGTGCAAAAACGCTTTACTGTGCTTTTAGTAGCCAAATGGTCTGTGGTAGATGGCAAAAAAACTGGCGTATTGGATGAAAGCTTTGAATATTCCGATGGCACAAAACAAAAGCGCATTTGGACTCTGACAGAAACGGCTCCCGGTAAATATATCGGCACTGCCGATGATGTGGTGGGTGAGGCAATTGGGGAGTCTGCAGGTAACGCACTCAATTGGGCTTATACCTTGGCATTACCTGTTGATAAATCTATTTACCATGTTCAATTTAATGACTGGATGTATCTAGTTACCCCCAAGGTCATGATCAATAAAGCCAAGATGAGTAAGTTTGGTATTGATTTGGGAGAAGTGACTTTAAGTTTTTACAAGCGTTAAATAATCCAATCAACTCAGAAAATCATTGTGAAAAAACTGATTCTTATTCTGGGTGATCAGCTGGATATTCAAAATCCGTTACTCGAAAACCTCAATGTAAAAACAGATCAGGTGGTGATGATTGAGTCTGCTGTTGAGGCTCAGCATGTTTGGTCTCATAAAGCAAAAATTGCCTTGTTTTTATCGGCAATGCGTCACTTTGCCTCTGAGCTAGAAGCTCTTGGTATCCCGCTCAACTACGTGAAGCAATCACCCCAATCAATTGCTGATGCTTTGCGAGAAATCATCGTTCGGGAGCAGGCTACCCACATTGCTTTTTTGGAGCCTGGTGAGTGGAGGTTAAAGCAGGAGATTGCAAATTTATCCTCTGAGTTGAAAATTGAATTAGAGATGCGTGAGGACCCCCATTTTTATTGTTCTCATCAAGAGTTTAAAAATTGGGTAGCGGATAAAAAAGAATTGCGCTTAGAGTTCTTTTACAGACTAATGCGTAAGAAGCACCATATTCTGGTGGATGCGCAAGGAAACCCTGAGGGTGGCCAGTGGAACTTTGATCGTGATAATCGCAAGCCTTTCCCTAAGAAAGGGCCGGGCCTAATTTCTCCCCCTGAATTTTTTGAGCCTGACACGATTACTCGAGATGTCATTACATTTGTAGAAAAAACCTATCCTGATCATCCGGGATCATTGCAGCACTTTCAATGGCCGGTTACGCGAGAGCAGGCTTTGATTGCCTTAGATGGATTTGTTCGACACCGTTTGCCGACTTTTGGAATATATGAAGACGCCATGTGGACAGATACACCATTTGCTTGGCACTCCCTTCTGTCAAGTGCGCTCAATCTCAAATTATTAAATCCTCGCGAGGTCATTGAAGCTGTTCTATTGGCTTGGAAAAAATTTGACTTAGATCTATCCACTGTAGAAGGATTTATCCGGCAAATATTAGGTTGGCGTGAATTTGTGCGGGGAATGTATTGCTTAGATATGCCGCAGATGGCTGCAGATAATTTTTATGACCATCACAATGCCTTACCCAATTGGTATTGGACTGGTGATACCCAGATGAATTGCATGCGCCAAGCAATTGGTCAAACACTGGACTATGGTTACGCCCATCATATTCAACGCCTCATGGTGACAGGCAATTTTGCTTTGTTAGCAGAAATATTGCCCCAAGCGGTATGTGATTGGTATTTGGCGATTTACATAGATGCTATCGAATGGGTCGAGCTGCCCAATACTGCGGGAATGGCATTGTTTGCAAGTGGTGGTCGATTTACCAGTAAGCCCTATATTGCTAGTGGCGCATACATTAAGAGAATGAGTAACTATTGCGCGGGCTGTCAATATGACCCCGCCATCCGATTTGGTGAGAATGCCTGCCCAATCACTAACTTGTATTGGAATTTTTTAATTAAGCACCGCAAACAATTTGAGTCCAGCCCGCGAACACGCTTGATGACCGCCAATCTTGCAAGAATTGAAATGGCTGATCAAGAGGCTATTGTGGCCCATGCTAAAACTATTTTGGCTAAGCTAGAAAGTCTGTAGCGACGAACGGCACAATTTTGGGTTTTGTGTCACACTTTCGGCAGTCCAAGCAAAAGGTGATGAAGCGCCATGAGAATAGAAGATACCGATCCAGCAAGACATGCTGGGATTGAATACCCCATGGAGGTGGGTGCACCTGTTTTTGCGCCAATCAAGGTAACCGAAGAAAAGGATAAGGCGGTCAATGTTGCTCGCCAAAATGCCAAACTAGAATACGACCGCATTATGGAGCAGGCAGAGGTGCTTATGAAACAGGCCCGTGCACTGCAGGCTCGTCTAGATGCTACTGAGATGGTTCATAGCGCTAAATTTGGCTTTAATCCCATTCATGGCAAGATTTACCATCTGTATTTTGATGGTCGTAATGGTGTTAACGTGTTGATTCAGAATGGCCCGCAAGAGTGGAGCTGCGGTATCCCTGCTGATTGGACATACTCCATGGCGGTGAAGAAGTTGGGCGATAGCACTTGGGCTGTTATTGAAGATGAAGAAGTGGCATCAACTTCTCTTGCAGTAAGATAATTTTTTATAAAAACAATATATAGGTGACTTGTGACAACTGCGCGAATGGTGAGTATTTCAGAATTAGGTAATGCGGATGTTATTCAATTGATTGATAAAGAGTTGCCAGCTCCGGCTAAGGGCGAAGTGCAACTTCGTCAAACTGCTATTGGCTTTAACTTTATCGATGTCTATCAACGCTCAGGTTACTACCCCTTGGAGTTGCCAACGGGCTTGGGTCATGAGGCGGTTGGCGTGGTCGAGGCGATTGGTGATGGAGTGACTCGCTATAAAGTGGGCGATCGTGTGATGTATATGAACGCTGGTATTGGTGCCTACGCTAGTGCGCGCAATGTGCCGGAAGATAAATTGGTTCCTGTGCCAGATGATGTTCCTGATGATGTGGCAGCAGCCGTATTTTTTAAAGCCATGACAGCGCAGTATTTGATTCAAAAAACTTACCCAGTAAAAGCGGGTGATGTAGTGTTGGTTCATGCAGCAGCTGGTGGGGTTGGTCAAATTTTGGCGGGTTGGGCAAAATCGCTAGGCGCCTTTGTAGTAGGTACTGTAGGCTCACCAGCGAAATTTGCAACAGCCAAAGAGGCTGGTTGCGATGCCGTGGTGGATTATTCTCAGCCAAATTGGGTAGAAGAAGTGATTAAATCGACTGGTGGACGCAAAGCGAATGTGGTCTACGACTCAGTTGCTAAAACCACTTTCTTGGGATCTCTAGATTGCACTGCGCCATTTGGCACAGTTGCGCTGTTTGGTGCCGCCTCTGGCCCTGCACCGGAGATTCAGCCGGAAATTCTGAATAAAAAAGGCTGCTTATTCTTAACCAGGCCCTCGGTCTTTCCGCACAACGCTACTCCGGAGTTGCTTCGCGAGAATGCCCGCGCAGTATTTGAAGCCATTGCTCAAGGTCGGGTGAAGGTAAAAATTGGTGCGAAATTTTCGCTAGAAGAGGCTGCAAAAGCGCATAAAGCAGCAGAGGGCAGGCAAGTTGCTGGTGCTATCGTGATGATTCCCTAGTGCCTTCCTCATTATTTAATGCGCAGACCCCGCAATTGCGGGGTTTTTTATTAGTGGATAGATATCTCATTACACAATTACCGCAGTAGAATTTGTAACTACTACTATTGTTTCGAGGATTTTTATGAAGCCCATTTTCATTCAAAAGGCACTTGCTTTCACTCTGGCTACGTCGCTCACTATTGCTCCAATGGTCAGCAATGCATGTACTAGCTTTTTGCTGAAAGGTAATGACGGTGGGTTTGTGTATGGACGCACACTCGAATTTGGTTTGCCGCTCAAGTCGCAAATCACCGTTATTCCAAGAAATTTGGCAATGCAGGGTGTGGGAATTGATAGCAAGCCGGGATCGGGCCTGAACTGGACCACTAAATACGCCGTTGCAGGAATGAATGCTTTGGGTATGCCGGTACTGGTCGATGGCATGAATGAAAAAGGTTTGGTCGGTGGCTTATTGAATGCCCCCAATACCGCTGTTTATCAAGTGGTGCCTCCAGCTGAATCAGCTAATAGCATTGCCTCAATTCAGATCTTGATTTATGCCTTAACTAACTATGCCACTGTCGAGGAAGTCAAGGCGGGCTTTAGCAAAATTAAGGTCAATAAATCGATTATTCCCGCATACAACAATCAGTCTGCACCTGTGCGGATGACTTTGCATGATGCCAAGGGAAAAAGTATTGTGATTGAATACCTTAAAGGTGAATTGGTGATTACAGATAATCCAACGAGTGTCATGACAAATGACCCGCCTTTTAGAGATCAATTAAACAACATCGGCAATTATGCAAATCTAACTAGCGTTGAAAAAAATGCTTTGGTGATTAATGGTACGAGTTATGGGCCACCAAGCTCTGGTAGCGGTCTGCATGGTTTGCCTGGAGATTATTTAAGCCCTAGCCGTTTTATCCGAGCAATCTTTTTGACCAAGTCCGTTCCAAGTAATTACTCTACCGTCCAGCAAACGAATACTGCATGGCATATCTTGGGAAGTTTTGATATCCCACCTGGTGCGATTAGTTTGCCCGCAACAAATGCTTATGGTGGCGGTGCTGGCGGTATTGAAGTTACAGAGTGGTCTGTTGTTGCTGATAATAAAAACATGATGTATTACCTCAAGATGTTTGAGTCCACCAATGTTCAGGCATTTGATTTGAAAAGAATGGAAGTCAATGCAAAGCAAATTAAATACTACGATGTGAATAAGCCTCAGACTTATATTTCGATTAATTAATGTAGTGCTTCTAAATACAAATGAGATCTATGAAATACATGAGTAAGCTAGCATTGGCAGGATTTGCAACTATCTGGTTTTGCTTTGCACAGGCGCAAATTCCAGATACTCACTACTCTCACGGGATTTCTTACATCACAGGTGGAGTGGGGGAGGAAGAGTCTCAGTCCATGATTGCTGAAGCGAGGCAATGGCCGCTGTTTCTGGAGCTTTCGCAACTAGAGAATGGTAGGGGGATGTGGATCTTTGGCGCCAAAATTATGATTTTGAATTCTCAAAATAAGATTGTTTTTGACGCTCAGGCCGAGGGTCCTTATATGCTGATTAACTTGCCACAAGGCGAATTTTTGATTGAGGCGCGCTATCAAAATGTCATGCAAAAAAGAGCGATTAGCATCAAATCATCCCCTCAAAAAGTAAATATCTTCTGGAAATGAAGATTCCTTCAACACAAGTTATCTCGCAGCTAGCACCTCAGGGTGAACTCTCTGCTGCAGTCTATTTGGGAAATGTTCTTTTAGTTACTGGCCGCTCTAGTGCTGGAGATCCTACAGGGATTTCGCCAGATGTTTGCGCTGCAATTGCAAATCTGCTCGGTGTTAGGCTGAAGCTGATCCCATGCAAAACTCAGGTTGAAGTAATTGATGCAGTAGCTTCTGGAATTTGCGGCATTGGTTTAGTGGGTGCAGATCCTTCTCGGGCTAAAGGAGTTACTTTTACTGCGGCTTATGTTGAACTTGAAGCCAGTTACTTGGTTCCCGATGGTTCTCCCATTGAAAAAGTGGCTCAGGTTGACCAAGACGGTATTCGGATTGCCTCATTCTGTAATAGTGCGTACGACCTTTGGTTGCAAAGAAATCTCCAACATGCCACTTTGGTTCATGCGGATAGTTTTGCTGCTAGCTGCACACTATTTAAAGAAGGTGGGCCTGATGCTTTGGCAGGTCTGAGAACCAGTTTGACGAAGTTTTCTCTGGAGATGGCTGGATCCCGAGTTCTGGAGGGTCAATTTACCGGAATACAACAGGCAATTGCGGCTAAAAACACGCATATAGAGGCCATTTCCTTTCTCAATGACTGCGTGAGGCAATTTATCCAAAGTGGTTTGGTGACAACTCTCATTGAGCGTTATCAAGTCCAAGGCTTAGCCGCACCAGTCTTAAACGAAGTTGGCACGCCTTAGTCAGCTTATAATGTGGCTAAGCACTTGAATTAAAAGAAATTTATCTCTTTATAACTGTTTTAGGTCGTTTGACAGCCCCTGGTGGCTCTTGGACAATGCTTGAAGTGGTTGATTTAAGCCATTTCTGCCAATGACAACCAGTACATTTTTGATCTCTCAACCGCCTAATTCACAGCTAGAAGCTCGAGCAATTACCTGTTTAAGGGGTGAGCGCGAGCTTTTTTCAAATCTGTCGCTTGAGGTTTGTGGAGGGGAATGTCTTCATATTCGCGGACAAAACGGGGTTGGTAAGACCAGTCTATTGCGTTTATTGACGGGCCTATCTGCTCCAGAGGTTGGCGAGATACTATGGAATGGTCAAGATATCAAAAGTCAGTCTGAGCAGTATCACCGCCAACTTTTATTTTCGGGGCACCGGGATGCCTTAAAAGAAGATCTCACCGCTCTAGAAAACATGCAGATGTATGCCGCCATTGATGGGATTAGGCTGAGCCAAGAAGAGTCGCTCGCTACCTTGTGGCGCTTTGGTCTTCAGGGTCGAGAAGACCTACCAGTGAGTTGTTTGTCCGCAGGACAAAAGAAGCGGGTCTTGATGGCGCGCATGCTCAATAGACATGCGCAATTATGGATTTTGGATGAGCCATTTAATGCGCTAGATACCCATGCAGTGGGTGAATTACAGGATTTGATCCAAGAGCATCTGAGTAATCAAGGACTGGTCATCATGACAAGTCATCAGGCACTTTCTATGCCGCATGTGAAGGTTTTGGACTTATGAATCCCTTCATTGCCATTGTCAAACGTGATTTATTGCTAGTAATGCGCCGTAAGAGCGAAGTATTAACAGCCTTGTTTTTCTTCGTTATTGTTACTAGCTTATTTCCTTTGAGTCTCGGTGCGGATGCTGCTTTATTGCGCAAAATTGCCCCCGGTGTGATTTGGGTGGCAGCATTGCTATCAACCTTGCTTGGTTTGCAGCGGATGTTTGCAAATGACTATGCTGACGGCACCTTGGAACAGCTGGTGTTATCCCCCAACTCATTTACGGTGCTGGTTTTTGGCAAGATTGTGGCTCATTGGTTGGTTTCTGGCTTTCCCTTGGTACTTTTGGCCCCCATCATTGGTTTGCAATTCGATTTAGACGCTCGGTCTCTTCAGGTACTAATGGCTGCATTGTTGATTGGCACCCCAGTTTTATCATTACTAGGCTCCGTTGGGGCTGCTTTGACCCTGGGGGTGAGGGGTGGAAGCGTGCTGATGAGCCTTTTAATTTTGCCCCTCTACATCCCTGTCTTAATTTTTGGCGCTGGAGCTGTTTATGCCAGTGGAAATGACCTTGATATAACGGGACATTTCTCCCTCTTGGGCGCTTTATTCGTTTTGGCGTTAGCATTTGTACCTTGGGTCAGTGCTAGCGCCGTAAAGATTGCAATTGAATGAGTCAAATAAATAACGTATCTACAAATCGTGTAGTGAACTGGTTCAAGTTCTCGAGCCCCAGCACTTTTTATCCGCTTGCCGGAAAACTCATCCCATGGTTTTGGGCGCTAACCGTTATTTTTGGCATTGCAGGCTTGTGGGTAAGTTTTTTTGTAGCGCCAGTTGACGCGGTTCAAGGACAGGGCTACCGAATTATTTTTGTTCATGTTCCCGCCTCATGGATGTCCATGGTTATCTATTTAGTGATGGCCACGTGGGCAGGCTTAGGACTGATTTTCAATACGCGTCTATCTGCCATGATGGCACAAGCACTCGCACCAATCGGTGCCTGGATGGCATTTTTATCTTTATGGACCGGTGCCTTTTGGGGTAAACCGATGTGGGGCACTTGGTGGGTTTGGGATGCTCGCTTAACATCTGAATTGATTTTGCTGTTTCTCTATTTAGGCTTCATCGCCTTGCAAGCCTCAATCGATAATGTGCGTCGTGCTGATAAAGCGGGGGCCATCTTGGCATTGGTCGGAGTTGTGAATATCCCCATTATTTATTTCTCAGTGAAATGGTGGAACACCTTACATCAAGGCGCTTCGGTATCGATCACCAAAGCACCCGCTATGGCGCAAACCATGTTGTGGGGAATGTTGTTAATGGCCTTATGTTTCTGGATGTACTCAATTGCAGTAGGGTTAATGCGTGTGCGTGCCATTATTTTGGAGCGTGAGGCACATACTGATTGGGTTAAGCAATTAAAAGAGGTGAAGCAATGATGTGGAATAGTCCAGCTGAATTCTTCGCAATGGGTGGATATGCCCTGTACGTTTGGTGGAGTTTTGGCATCTGTGCTCTAGTTCTCGTACTTGAACCATTGGCAGTGCGGGCGCGCCACAAGAAGATAGTGAACAGGCTTCATAAAGAAGTCTTGGCAACGGAATTTGATCAAAAGGCTGGCAAGTGAAACCAAGACATAAAAGAGCGGCAATTATTGTTGGTGCGCTTGTAGCGATCGCCATAGCTGCAGTTCTGATACTCAATGCGCTCAATAGCAATATTGCCCTGTATGTGACTCCTAGTGAAGTAGCAGCAGGAAATGCGCCCAAGGGTCAAGCATTTCGTATAGGCGGAATGGTCAAAGACGGTTCGGTCAAGCGGGATGGTTTGACAGTCCACTTTGTTATTACCGATATGGCTAAAGATATCCCAGTGGCCTACACCGGCATTCTTCCAGATTTATTTAAAGAAGGTAAGGGCGCAGTGATTCAAGGACGCCTAGAGTCAAATGGGCAATTTGTGGCCAGTGAAGTATTGGCCAAACATGATGAAAACTATATGCCACCTGAAGCGAAGCATGCTTTGGATGAGGCTCAGAAAAATGGAAATAAACAATGATTCCTGAGTTCGGGCATTACGCATTAATTCTGGCTTTATGTATCGCCATCCTTCAAGGGATCCTGCCTTTAGTTGGCGCCCACCAAGGCAGGCGTGAATGGATCATGTTAGCCAGACCTGCTGCGCAAACGGTATTTGTGCTGCTAGCTATTTCATTTGTCATTTTGGCCTGGAGCTTTTATGTGAATGATTTTTCTGTCTTATATGTGGCAGAACATTCAAACTCTCAGCTCCCTTTAATGTACCGCCTAGGTGCAGTTTGGGGCGGTCATGAGGGCTCTTTATTGCTTTGGGTTTTCCTATTGGCAACCTGGACTTTTTTAGTTGCCCAGCTTTCTAAAGCGCTTGATGAGTTTATGGTTGCACGAGTCATCGGTGTATTGGGTTTGGTGATCACTGGTTTGTTATTGTTCGTACTCACCACTTCCAGTCCATTTGAGCGACTCATTCCTGCGGCGCAAGATGGTCGATCATTAAATCCTTTATTGCAAGATCCTGGTCTGGTATTTCATCCGCCAATGCTCTATATGGGCTATGTTGGTTTCTCTGTTGCATTTGCATTTGCAATTGCCTCCTTGCTTTCAGGTCGCTTAGATGCTGCTTGGGCGCGCTGGTCACGTCCTTGGACAACCGCTGCGTGGATCTTTTTGACTCTCGGTATTGCTTTGGGTTCCTGGTGGGCTTATTACGAATTGGGTTGGGGTGGTTGGTGGTTCTGGGATCCTGTTGAAAATGCATCGTTTATTCCCTGGCTAGTGGGTACTGCTTTATTGCATTCTTTGGCTGTGACTGAGAAGCGTGGCGTCTTTAAGAGTTGGACAGTATTACTGGCAATTAGCGCGTTTTCACTTTCTCTCTTAGGAACTTTCTTGGTGCGCTCTGGTGTCTTAACATCTGTGCATGCTTTTGCTACAGATCCTAAGCGTGGCGTTTTTATTTTGATATTCCTAGTGTTGGTTGTCGGTTCGTCACTCATCCTGTACGCATGGCGCGCACCAAAAAGTGCTCTGGGTGGAAAGTTCAGTTTTACTTCGCGAGAGACCTTTATCTTGCTGGGAAATGTCTTTTTGGTAGCCTCGGCTGCATCCATTTTGCTGGGCACGCTTTATCCCTTGCTGATTGATGCATTGCACTTAGGAAAAATTTCAGTCGGCCCTCCGTATTTCAATAGTGTCTTTGTGCCCATCATGGTTCCTTTACTGGTATTGATGGGCATTGGCCCATGGACCCATTGGAAAAATACAGACTTAATGACAGTCATTAAGCGTTTGTGGGTGGCTGCTTTAGTAGCTGTTGTGGCTGCCATTGCTATCCCTGCGGTAATGGGTGAATTTACTTGGCTCAGTAGCTTAGGTTTCCTATTGGCATTTTGGGTAATTGCCTCTGGCGTGATGCAGATTATTCGTCAGGCAAAAGCAGGCAAGCCAACGCGTTCGTTCATGGGTATGCAAGTTGCCCATTTAGGAATTGCAGTATTTGTCATTGGCGTCACGATGGTGGGAACTTACCAAGAAGAAAAAGATGTTCGCATGCTTGCTGGAGAAACAGTCAACGTTGGTGGGTACCAGATTCAACTCAAGGGCGTAGAGGCAGTTCCCGGCCCTAACTACAAAGCGATGCAGGGTACATTTTTACTACTACGCAATGGCAAGCTTGAAGCAACCATGTATCCAGAAAAACGCAGTTATTTTTCTTCCACCATGCCAATGACTGAAGCAGCTATTGATGCCGGTTTAACGAGAGATATCTATGTGTCTTTGGGCGAGGAGTTGGAAGACAAGGCTTGGGCAGTGCGCGTTTATTACAAACCGTTTGTTGATTGGATCTGGGGCGGTTGCTTGTTAATGACAATTGGCGGCATCTTGGCAATATCAGATAAACGTTATCGCATGAAGTTACGGAAAGTGGTGGCATGAAAGCCAAGTTTTTAATTCCCCTCGTATTATTTATTGTCTTGGTGGTGTTTTTAGCTGTTGGACTTAATCGTGATCCTCATGAGGTGCCTTCGCCTTTGATTGGTAAACCTGCGCCTCACTTTGAGCTACCTCAGCTCGCAGACCCCTCTAAAAACTTCTCCCCAGAAAGCATGAAGGGTAAGACATGGGTTTTGAATGTTTGGGCCTCATGGTGTGTTGCTTGTAGAGAAGAGCACCCAGTACTAGTTGAGTTAGGTAAGTTGAATGTAGCCCCAATTGTTGGACTGGATTACAAGGACAAGCGTGATGATGCTCTTGCCATGTTGGCGCGACAAGGTAATCCCTATGTCTTATCAGTATCAGATGCAAATGGTCGTGTAGGTATTGACTATGGCGTGTATGGCGTTCCAGAAACCTATGTTATTGATAAAGAAGGCATCATTCGGTTTAAGCATATCGGCCCGATCACCATGGATTTATTGAATCAGAAGATGATTCCACTCTTAGGTCAGCTTAAATGAGTTTTCGGCAACTTTTCATCGCTATCGCTTTACTTTGTTCAAGCTACACGGCGAATTTTGCATTGGCTAAAGATGCTGTGCCGCTGGCTGATGATCCCGTGACCGAGCAACGCTTGATTGTTATCTCGGAAGAAATGCGCTGCCTGGTTTGCCAGAATGAATCTCTAGCGGGATCACGTTCAGATTTAGCAAATGATTTGCGAAGAGAAATTCGGAACCTGATTCAAGAAGGTAAGACCGATGAGCAAATTCGTACTTTTATGGTTGAGCGTTACGGCGACTTTGTCTTGTATCGCCCGCCTGTGAAACCGATTACTTGGCTCCTGTGGATTGGACCTTTTGTCATTCTCGTAGCAGGTATTGCGGGTCTATTGATTTATCTACGACGCCGTAATCAAAACGTAGCCAGTACAACTTTGTCAGCAGACGATAATCGTCGGATTGATGCCTTATTAAAAGATGCTCCCTCAAGCGCTTCTGAAAGCAAACATGACTAGTTTTTTAATCTCTGCTCTGCTCTTATTGATTGCAGCCTTATTTTGGTTTTTGCGTCCCTTATTCTTTAAGCCAAAAGAGCTTGCTACCTCACGTCGCCAGATGAATGCGGCTATTTATCGTGAGGAGTTAGATAAGTTAGAGGCTGAGCGCGCATCTGGTGCAATTGATATTGAGAGTTATGAACAGGCCCATGCAGAAATGCGTCAGCGCCTGTTTCAAGATACTGATGAGCCTGATGATTTATCTGTGATGGGCTCGCCTAAAAAAACCATCATTGGTATTTGTATTTTTGTCATCCTGCTATCGATTGGTTTTTATGTTGCCTTAGGCGATGCGCCCCGTATTGCTGAGAAAAATGCAGAAAAACCGATGACAAAAGAGTCGGTTGATCTGATGGTTGCGCAGTTTGCAGAAAAACTCGAGAAAGAGCCAGACAATTTACAGGGATGGGCTATGCTAGCTCGCTCCTATCGGGTGCTAGGTCGCAATGTTGAGGCTCAAAAGGCTTATGAGCGTGCCGGGTCATATGTAGATTCAGATCCGCAGTTGTTGGCAGACTACGCTGATGTGATTGCTACTAATAACAATGGCAATTTTTCTGGCAAGCCAATGCAATTACTAAAAAAAGCGCTCGCTCTTGACCCTGATAACTTATTGGCCTTATGGCTGAAAGGCACTGCTGCCTTTAATGCGCAGGACTATAAAGGGGCAATCATTGCGTGGGAACGTTTAGCTAAGCAATTGCCGGCAGACTCTGATGAGGCGCGTTCTATTAATCTTTCCATTGAAGAGGCTCGCTCAAAAGGTGGTCTTGCACCGGCTAGCAAACCTGCAATCAGTACAAAAGGGGTTAGTGGTCAAGTGGATTTGGCCCCGACCCTGAAGTCGAAGTTGAAATCAGGAGACATCTTAATGGTGATTGCCCGTAAACCAGGAGAGCGCATGCCGGTAGCGGTGTTCAAAACTGCAGTGACCTCTTTCCCAATGTCTTTTGCATTAAATGATTCTTTGGCGATGAGCCCTAATGCCTTGATTTCTCAGTTATCAGAAGTATCTGTTGAGGTTCGTATTTCTAAAACTGGCATGGCGATGCCTGAGTCTGGAGATCTGATCTCTGCACCTACAACAGTGAAGGTGGGTACAAGCAACATTCAATTGCTTGTAGATGCAGTGAGACCGTAGTTAGTAATTAATGCGACCTACTTAACCACGACCTACAAATGGCATCTTACTTGCCATAATGGTCATGGACAGAATATTACTTTCCAAGGGAAGTTGTGCCATATGAAGGACTGCTTGACCTACATGGTCAACATCCATTAAAGGTTCAGCTTTTTTAGACCCATCTGCTTGCATGATTCCGGCAGCCATCGGAATAGTCATTTCGGTTCCGGCATTACCAATATCAATCTGACCGCAGGTAATATTAAATGGGCGACCATCCAAAGAAATGACTTTAGTTAAGCCGGTAATGGCATGCTTAGTGGCAGTGTATGGCGCGGACATTGGGCGCGGCGCATGAGCAGAAATAGAGCCATTATTAATAATTCTGCCGCCTTGGGGAGATTGCGCCTTCATCATGCGAATTGCTTCTTGAGAGCAGAGAAAGGCACCGGAAAGATTGGCGTTCACCACATTCATCCATTGCTCATAACTTAACTCTTCCATTGGAATGGCCGGAGCACCCATGCCAGCATTGTTAAAGAGTACATCAATGCGTCCAAAGCGATTTTTGATAGCGCTAAACAGTTCTTTTACTTGGGCTGGTACACCAACATCACAAGTAAGGGCCAGGCAGTTTTCGTTAGTCCCGCCAATGTCATGCACTGCTCGATCAAGCTTATCTTGATTCCTGCCGGTAAGCACTACAGCAAAGCCCCCTTGAAGCAATGCTTTTGCAGCAGCTTTACCAATTCCAGTGCCAGCTCCAGTAACGAGGGCTACTTTTTTAGTTGTTGAGCTCATAGTCAGGTCTGTCCCAGTAAAATTTATTGTTAATTTATGGATTTGATTCTACTACCCATCTAATGCCTAGGGGCATAATGGCGGATACGGTACTTTCCATCCCATGTCATGCGTAAACTGATCTACAACCCGCTCGCTATTGCAGTTGCCTTTTTGGCCGTAGTAGCCATCTTGTTTGCTACGCTTTGGATTTTGATTCCCCCTCCACCGAGATCAATTGAGTTAGCAACAGGCTTTCCGACAGGTCTATATCAGGTGTTTGGAGAGAAGCTTCAGAGCGAACTTGCAGAAGAGGGCGTTTCCCTAAAGCTGAGAACGACGGGTGGATCTGCTGAGAACTTAGCTCTATTGAGTGATCCACATTCAGGCGTTGACTTTGCCATAGTGCAGGGTGGTGTTGCTGATATCGCTAAACATCCTCACCTTGTCTCACTAGCAGGTCTCTTTTATGAGCCGGTATGGGTTTGGTATCGAGAGTCTGCATTTAAGAGTGATGGCGGTAAGCTGGGTTTATTAAGTCAGTTAAAGGGGAAGCGTGTATCGGTTGGTAATGAAGGTAGTGGAACCTTTGCCTTGAGCTCTGAGCTGCTCAAGGTAACTGGTTTGAAAGCCGGGGATCTCATTACCGAGAAATTAAAACCAATAGAGGCTCTAGAGAAATTCAGGAAAGGGGAGTTGGATGCTGTTTTCTTGGTAAGTGCACCTGAGGCCCCAATTGTGCGAGATTTCTATCAAACTCCTGGTATTCGTTTAATGAACTTTGAGCAAGCTGATGCCTATGGAAACTTATTTCCTTATCTTTCCAAAGTAACTATTCCACGAGGTATCGTGAGTATTGAGCATGATGTCCCAAAGCAAAACATAGATGTACTTGCTGCAACTGCCACGCTTGTAGGTAAGGACAACATTAGTCCCGCCCTAGTTACCTTATTGCTAGGTGATACATACGATATTTTGAAGTCTTACACTTATCTTCAGCGACCTGGAGAGTTTCCATCAGGTGTTGGTCTAGATTTTCCCTTGCAAGTAGATGCAGAAATTTACATGAAAGATGGACCATCTTTCTTGCATCGATATTTACCATTTTGGACAGCTGTTTGGACTGGTCGCTTCATTAAGATTGTTATCCCATTGTTAGTCATCTTCCTGCCTTTGCTGACTTACATTTCGGCGACGAAAAATTTATTGCTACGCTTAAAGTTATCTCAGGTGTATGAAGAGCTCAAAGTCATTGAGAAAAATGCACACAATCCCGCTCTTAAGGAGAAAAACTTTAAGGAACTAGCTGCGATTGAGAGAAGGGTAGGCAATATCAAAGTTTCTTTACTGGATGCTAAAGAGCTCTATGACTTAAAGGGGCACGTAGGTGATGTGCGTAACCGCTTAAATTTGGTAGATAGCTAAGTATTCTTGCCCTAAAATCATTTAATGACACTCCCAAGCTTAACGCCATCCCTCACTCCTGCTATTGAAGTATCGCAATCCTTAAAACAAAAAGGATTTGCTGTGATTTCAGCGGAAGATGTTGCGCAGATATCTGGAGTGCCTCTTGGGCAGCTGATGGATCTCATTCCTTTTTGGGATGACCTTCCCCGTGATCCCTATCTTAAGGATGGGGGAAGGTATCGCTTTCGTCGGCATTCTAGCTACGAAATAGAGCGTGAATCCTTGAATATGGTTCCTCACCGCGCACATTGGCAATCGGTTGATTACAACGCTCTGCATGGTGGAATTGAGCGTTGGTTTGAGCCTTCCCAGCTTGCGCTGACTAACAATGCCGCTTGGCAGGCACTCTTATTAGGCCTTGGACGTCTTTTGAGTGGGCTCAAGCCAGTGAAGACTTGGTTTGTAGAAGCGCACCAATTTCGGATTGATACCACCGATGGTATCGGGCGCCCAACGCCTGAGGGGGCTCATCGCGATGGCGTAGATTTTGTTGCTGTCTTTTTGTTAAACCGTGTTGGTATTAAGGGCGGTGAAACTCGTATTTTTGAGGCGAGTGGTTCTGCTGGTTTGAGATTTACCTTGTCCCAACCTTGGTCTTTGCTCCTCATGAATGATGAAAGCATGATTCATGAATCTACTCCAATACAGCCGATTGGCTCGTATGGGTATCGGGATACTCTGGTCTTGACGTTTAGGTCTAATGGGTTTCAGGATTCGCCCCAGCGCAGTCAACAGTAGGACCTCCTCGCGACCATAGGCGAGTAGAATGGCTCATCGAATTGGCTAAGCTCCTATGCGTTTTAAACCTACTGGCTATACACCCCTCATGCTCATGGCGCAGACTTGCGCACTATTGGGGTTTGCATGTTACGCCGTTGTATT
The DNA here is from genome assembly GCF_018687975.1 of Polynucleobacter sp. es-EL-1. NCBI lineage: Bacteria > Pseudomonadati > Pseudomonadota > Betaproteobacteria > Burkholderiales > Burkholderiaceae > Polynucleobacter > Polynucleobacter sp. es-EL-1. The sequence continues at coordinate 1,432,445 of NZ_CP061310.1, read as the reverse complement.
GACCACCTTACAAGATGAGTGGTACCTAAGCAATTTGCAATCGGGCCTGATTGCGAGCGCCTTCTTCTTTGGTTATATGCTGACTGTCCCCTTGGCAACCGCGCTGACTGATCGCGTGGATGCCAAAAAAGTCTATATTGCCGGAGGTTTATCAGCCACTTTGGGGCTTTTAGGTATGAGCCTTTTTGCCTACAACTTTTGGAGCGCTTTAATCTTTATGGCTTTAAATGGGGCGGGCTTAGCGGGAACCTATATGCCGGGATTAAAAATTCTCTCCGATCGCATTAAGACTGGTGAGCTAACAAGGCATATTGCTTTTTACACAGCATTCTTTGGTATAGGTACAGGCTTTTCCTATTTGTGTTCGGGCTGGCTTTTAAGTGCTCTAGGTTGGCGCTATGTATTTGGCTTCATTGCTTTGGGACCATTTACAGCTTTAATGATTGTGCTCGTATTTATCCCAGCCTTAGCACATGAGAAATGGCATGGCCCCCTTCATATTCGATTACGTGATATTTTTCCTGTAGATAAGTGGCGTTTAGTTTTGCAAGATAAAACTGCCTCTGGATTTATTTTTGGCTATACCGTTCACTCTATTGAGTTATTTGCATCACGTAGTTGGATCGTCGCTTTTTTTGGATTTTGTGCTGTTGTCTCAGGAGAACCTTTTTGGTTAATGGCAACGACTTTAGCGGGCTTAATTAATTTCTTTGGGGTGCCGGCATCCATTCTGGGTAATGAAGTTGCTCTGAAGGTTGGCCGTCAAAATTGGATATTTTTTGTGATGATTACTAGCGCGCTCTTTGGAGTCGCTCTGGCTTTATCTACTGGCCAGTCTTGGTGGCTCATTATTGTTTTAGCAATAGGCCATACGATTTTTATCATGGCTGACTCAGCTACTTTGACTGCAGGTTTAGTGATGAGTGCGCAAGAAAATATCAAAGGGGCGGCAATGGGCTTGCACTCTTTAATGGGCTTTGGCGGAGGTCTTTTGGGACCAGCCATTTTTGGTTATGTAATGGATCTCACTGGCTCGCGGGAAACCCAAATGTCTTGGGTATGGGCTTATGCTGCCGTTGTCATATGGGGTGTTCTCTTTGTTCTTTATGAGCGTCGTCGAGGTTGGGCGAATAAATCATCAAGGTAGTTGGGGTTTATGAGTTCAAGCGATAAAACCAATCCTCCAAGCAATAGCTGCTATCACTGTGGCAGCTTTATATTGCCAGGTGATTCCTATGAACTTGTTTTGGGCGGTGAGGTACGCAAATTTTGTTGCGCTGGTTGCATGGCAGTTGCGCAAACTATTCATGGAGAAGGTCTAGAAGTTTTCTATGCGCGCCGTGCACAATCAAGCGATAAGCCCGCTGCCTATCTTGCCTCAAATGAAATCCCTGAAAGCCTAGCGCCTTATGATGACCCCTCTTTATTGGGTCGTTACACACGTCCCAGCGGTGAAGAAGGGCATTTAGAAACTACGCTTCGTCTAGAAAAGATCCGATGTGCTGCTTGCGTCTGGTTGTGTGAACAACACCTTCGCCGGATACCGGGCGTTAAAGATGTGCAAATTAATTACGTGAGTCAAAAAGTCAAAGCTGAATTTGCTCCAGAGCAAACCAGTTTAGCCCGTTTGCTTTTTGAGGTGGAAAGAATTGGTTATGAGGCGTGGCCCTTTGAGCCCTCCCTATCAATTGAGAAATCAAAAAAAGAGCGACGTCAATTACTGACGAGATTGGGCGTAGCGATGCTTGGCATGATGCAAGTGATGATGTATGCATGGCCAAGTTACGTGGGAAATAGTGACATCACTGTTGAGTATGATTTGTTGTTGGGGTGGACTAGCTGGGTCTTGACGGTTCCAGTCATGGTGTATTCCGCAGGGCCTATTTTTCAGGCTGCATGGCGAAGCGTCATGTCGTTTCGTCAAACACATATGTTGGGAATGGATGTTCCCATTGCATTAGCTTTAGCGCTGGCATTTTCAGCCGGAACAATTAATTTATTCATGGGATCTGGTGAAGGTTACTTTGATTCCATCACTATGTTTGTCGCTTTTATCTTGGCTGCACGTTATGTGGAGCTATTAGCTAGGCAGGATGCCCAAGGCGGTGCAGAGGCTTTAGCAAAACAACTGCCAGCAACTTGTGAGCGTGTATTACATTACCCAGCCTCAGAGCAGGTCGAGATTGTGCCGGTAGTGAACTGTAATCCTGGTGAGGTGCTGCGAGTCCCTCCTGGTGATGTCGTCCCGGCTGATGGCGTTTTGATTGAGCATGAAAGTGCCTTAGATGAATCTCTTTTGACGGGTGAGTCTAAGCCAGTAGATAAAAAAGTGGGCGATCGTCTTTATGCGGGGACTCACAATATCCTCAATCCACTACTGATGAGAATTGAAGCGGTTGGTCAAGCCACACGTATCGCAGGTATTGCCTCCTTGTTAGATCAGGCTTTGCAAGCAAAGCCTTTGATGGTTAGTCTTGCCGAGAAATGGGCTGGCTATTTTGTAGGCTTCTTATTGGTGGTTGCTTTTCTTTCTTCTGCAATTTGGTGGTACGTAGATCCAGCTAGAGCTTGGACAGTATTGGTCTCCGTGTTAGTGGCCAGTTGTCCTTGCGCCTTGTCCTTAGCAGTACCAACTGCGATGGCAGCTGCTCAAGGTGCAGTAACTAAACTTGGTCTATTGATTGTGCGCGGCCATGTTTTAGAGGGTCTGGTTAAAGCGACAGATTTAGTCTTGGATAAAACAGGCACTCTGACGATTGGTCAGCCAGAGCTTACTGAAATTCGCATTGTTCGATCCGGGTTTTCTCGAGAAAAGGTATTGGGTTTAGCAGCAGCCATGGAGGCAGGGCAAAAGCATCCTTTAGCACTCTCTTTGCTGCGTGCTGCCCAAGCTGAAAACATTAGCGCGCATGACTTAGTAGAGCCCATTTCAAATCAATTAGGCAAAGGTTTAAGTTCGGGCACTTATCGCTTGGGAAGTGCCAGTTGGCTTGGGATTTTGCAAGGCAGTCACGATGCAAATGCTGGGCAGTATGGTCAAGTGCATTTAGCGGATGACCAAGGTTTAATAGCAAGTTTTGTTTCCCTAGATACTCCTAGAGCTGGTTTAGAGAATTTATTGTCAGCGGCTAAAACTAGGAAGATCACCGTTCATTTGGTTTCTGGGGACGATCCAGCGACAGTTGCCTGGTGGGCTCAAGCAATGGGCATTACAGTTTTTCAGGGTGGGTGCTCGCCAGAAGATAAATATCACTACATTGAGAGTCTGCAGCAAGAAGGGCGCTTTGTCTGGGCAATTGGCGATGGCATTAACGATGCTCCACTATTAGCAAGAGCAGATGTTTCAGTTGCTGTAGGGGCGGGTGCGCCTTTGGCAACGGCGGGGGCGGATGCTATTTTGACTTCCAGCTCCCTGTCTCCTTTAGCTAAAGCCTTGTTATTGGCTGATAAGACCCAATTGATTATTAAGGAAAATCTCATTTGGGCGCTTGTCTACAACCTGCTGGCCATTCCAGCGGCCATGATGGGATGGGTAAATCCTTGGGTGGCCGGAATCGGCATGTCTTTATCTTCCCTGGCTGTCACTTTAAATGCCTGGCGACTAAGAAAGGCCTAGACTAGAGGGATGGAGAGTCTATACCTTTTAATACCCATATCGCTTATTTTGGTCGGGCTACTGGCTTGGATTTTGTATTGGTCAGTGAAAGCAGGTCAATTTGATGATTTGGAGGGTCCTGGGGAGGCGATTTTGATGGATGATGACACCCCAAATACTAAAAATGTTAGTAAGCACTCTGAAAAATAGTTATATAAAACAATAATTTATAAAAATTGACTATTTGAATGTGCATTAAAGATATGCAAATGCACGCATCCTTTTTGATGTAGATCAAAACACCACAGGCGGCTTACTTCGATAATTGCCGCAGTCTATTTGAATTATGTCGCTGTTTGGTCACCAAAAAGGAGAAACCATGGGACTTACCGTGGGGAACAATCAAGATACCTTCAATTACAAGGTAGTCAGTCAGTTTGCCATTGTCACCGTACTTTGGGGAATTGTCGGTATGTTAGTTGGGGTAGTGCTAGCTGCTCAGCTCATCTGGCCTGATATCACCTTAAATATTCCATGGTTAAGTTATGGTCGCTTGCGTCCACTGCACACCAATGCGGTGATTTTTGCCTTTGGTGGCTCGGCGTTGTTTGCGACCTCTTACTACATCGTGCAGCGTACTAGTCAAGCAAGACTCTTTTGTGACAAATTAGCGGCATTTACGTTTTGGGGCTGGCAACTGGTAATTGTTTTAGCTGCAATCACTTTGCCGCTGGGTTACTCCACTTCTAAAGAGTACGCTGAATTAGAGTGGCCAATTGACGTGCTCATTACCCTGGTTTGGGTTGCCTATGCAGTGGTGTTCTTCGGCACCATCATGAAGCGTAAGACGAAACATATTTATGTATCGAACTGGTTCTTCGGTGCGTACATCTTGACTATTGCTATTTTGCATATCTTCAATAACCTGGAGATGCCAGCAACGTTGTGGAAATCCTATTCTGCTTATGCTGGTGTACAAGACGCGATGGTGCAGTGGTGGTATGGTCACAATGCAGTTGGCTTCTTCTTGACCACAAGCTTCTTGGGCATGATGTACTACTTCATCCCTAAGCAGGCTGATCGCCCGATCTATTCCTATCGCTTATCGATTGTTCACTTTTGGGCTTTGAACTTCACTTATATGTGGGCAGGTCCTCATCACTTGCAACACACTTCATTACCTGACTGGACTCAATCTTTAGGTACCGTGTTCTCATTGATTTTGTTGGCACCTTCTTGGGGCGGCATGATCAACGGCATTATGACTTTGTCAGGTGCTTGGTACAAATTGCGTCAAGATCCTATTCTGAAATTCTTGGTAGTGGCACTTTCTTTCTACGGTATGTCTACCTTTGAAGGTTCCATGATGTCTATTAAGACTGTGAATAGCTTGTCACATTACACAGACTGGACTATTGGTCACGTGCACTCAGGCGCTTTAGGTTGGGTTGCAATGATTACGATCGGCTCGCTGTACTACTTGATTCCACGTTTAGTGGGACAGAAAGAAATGTATAACGTGCGCTGGATTGAACTGCACTTCTGGATTGCTACGATTGGTGTTGTTCTCTACATCGCTGCAATGTGGATTGCTGGCGTAATGCAAGGTCTCATGTGGAGAGCATTCGAAGCCGATGGTACTTTGACTTACAGCTTCGTTGAGTCAGTTAAAGCAACCTATCCGTTCTATGTAATTCGTTTATTGGGTGGCCTGTGCTATCTCAGCGGTATGTTCTTGATGGCCTATAACGTCTTCAAAACAGTCCAAGGTAAAACTTTTGTCAATGCGCCGATTCCAATGGCCGTGGCTGAACACTAAGAGGAGAAGAAAATGTCTAGCGAAAATAAATTCTTTTCCCATGGAACGCTTGAGAAGAACGTTGGCTGGTTAATCATTGCTACGATTTTGGTAGTGTCGATTGCTGGTTTGGTGCAGATTGTGCCCTTATTCTTCCAGCACACTACTACTGAACCAAGCCCTGGTATTGAGCCATACACCGCCTTGCGTTTAGCCGGCAGAGATGTATACCAGCGCGAGGGTTGTGTTGGTTGCCACTCTCAGCAGATTCGTACCTTGCGCTCTGAAGTAGAGCGTTATGGCCCTTACTCTTTGGCTGGTGAGTCTGTATATGACCACCCATTCTTGTGGGGCAGCAAACGTACTGGCCCGGATCTAGCCCGTGTTGGTGCTCGTTACTCCGATGATTGGCATCGTATTCATTTGCGCAATCCTCGCGATGTAGTTCCTGAGTCTAATATGCCTGGCTATCCATGGTTAGCAAAAAATGCTGCTGAAACTTCATCGATTCAAGCCCATATGGTTGCAATGCGTCGTTTAGGTATTCCATACACTGATGAAATGATTGCTAATGCTCCTAAAGAGCTAGAAGGTAAAACGGAAGAGGATGCTTTGATTGCTTACCTCCAAGGTTTAGGCATCTCTCGTCGTTACATCACCGTAGACGAAGTAGTAGCAAAGTAAGCACGAATATTAATTAACACTATATAAATTAAATGGAACAGATCGCCCCCTATCTCTCCGCATTTTCAACAGTCATTGGATTGGTTGTTTTTATTGGGATTGTTTGGTGGGCTTGGTCTCCAGGTAGAAAGAAGGCTAATGAAGAATCTGCCGAACTTCCATTTGATCTTCCGGATGAATTTAGCAAGGACAAATCATGAGTGACTTTTTTAGTGGTGCTTGGAGTGATTACATTGCACTCGTTTCATTGGTCGGTATTGTTTGGTGTATCTGGCTACTCGCTTCACAGCGTAAAGCTAAAGTTATCCATACAGCTGATGGGGCAGTAGCGGATACTGGGCACGTATGGGATGGTAATTTACGTGAGTTGAATAACCCACTCCCACGTTGGTGGGCATGGATGTATTTAATTTTCTGTATCTTTGCCTTGGTGTACCTAGTCTTATTTCCTGGTCTAGGATCTTTCCCTGGTGTTCTCGGTTATACCACTGATGGCGCGTTGATGAGTTCGATGACAGATGCGAATGAAGAGTTAAAGCCTGTCTATGCGAAGTATGTTCAGATGGATATCGAGCAAGTGGCCGCAGATCCAAAGGCTCGTGAAATGGGTCAGCGTTTGTTCTTAAATTCTTGCGCGCAGTGCCATGGCTCTGATGCTGGTGGCGCTAAAGGCTTCCCGAATTTGACTGATGGTGACTGGCTGTATGGCGGTTCACCAGAAAATATCAAGACTACATTGATTAATGGTCGTGCAGGTGTAATGCCTCCATTCCCGCAATTGGATAGCAAGCAAATTGTTGATGTTGCTAACTATGTTCGTAGCTTGTCTGGATTGCCGTCTGATGACCTGAAGGCTGCTCGTGGTGCTGATGTCTACAAGGCGAATTGCGCAGCCTGTCATGGCGCAGATGGAAAAGGCAATATTGTTTTGGGTGCACCGAACTTGACCGATAAAACTTGGTTATATGGTGGCTCTGAGGCAGCAATTGTGGAGACGGTAACCAAGGGTCGTATGGCTATGATGCCTTCTCAAGATAAAGTCTTGAGCCCAGAGAAAATCCATCTTTTGACTGCCTATGTCTGGAGTCTATCCAATAACAAACCTACTCAGGCTAAGTAACTAGTGTCAGATAATTCGCCGGTTGGGAAACCTATTCCCATTGATATCATAGAAGAATCTCTTTATGAGGTCCGGCGAAAGATTTACCCGCGCTCTGTAAGCGGGCTGTTTGCCCGCTGGCGTTTCATACTGGTATTTGCTACCCAATTACTCTTTTATGGTCTCCCATGGATTGATTGGAATGGTCGTCAAGCAGTTCTTTTTGATTTAATTCAGCGTAAGTTTTATATCTTCGGCATTGTCTTATGGCCGCAGGACGTGATTTACCTCACGCTCTTGCTGATCCTCTCCGCGCTCGCTCTTTTTCTGTTTACGGCTATTGCGGGGCGATTATTTTGTGGCTATGCCTGCCCACAAACGGTTTACACCGAGATCTTTATGTGGATCGAGCGCAAAGTGGAGGGCGATCGTTTTGCGCGGATTCGTTTGGATGGCGAAGAGTGGCCTTGGAGCTTGCGTAAGTGGCGCCTCAAAATCACTAAGCATTTCTTATGGCTGCTCATTGCATTTTGGACGGGCTTTACCTTCATTGGTTACTTCACCCCCATTACTACTCTGGGCTCGGCCTTAATCCATCTCTCATTAGGCCCTTGGCAAACATTCTGGCTCTGTTTCTATAGCTTTGCAACTTGGGGTAATGCTGGCTTTATGCGTGAGCAAGTTTGTAAATATATGTGTCCATATGCACGCTTCCAAAGTGTGATGGTGGATAAAGATACTTTCCTGGTGACTTACGATAAGGTTCGTGGTGAGCCAAGAGGAAGTCGCAGTAAATCAGCTGACCATTCTTCCTTAGGTCTTGGCGATTGTGTGGATTGCAGTATTTGCGTGCAAGTTTGCCCGACGGGAATTGATATTCGTGATGGCTTGCAGTATATGTGTATTGGCTGTGGCGCCTGTATTGATGCTTGCGATCAGGTCATGGAGAAAGTCGACTATCCAAAAGGACTCATTCGCTACACCACTGAACGCGCTATTGAAGATAGGGAGTCGAATCAAAGTGCGATTAAGCACATCTTGCGACCCCGTGTCTTGATTTACACTGCATTGCTTACAGTTTTAACGAGCATCTTCTTGATTTCTCTTGTAACTAGAAATCCATTGCGTGTTGACGTTATGCGGGATCGTGGTGCTTTAGCGCGTGAAGTAGATGGGGTACGCATAGAAAATATTTACCGAATTCAGATCATGAATGCCTCTGAAAATAATATGAACGTGCAAGTGAAGGCCACTGGTTTGGAAGATTTAAGAATTCTGGATTCTCGTGGTCAGGTAATTACTGAGATTGAAGTGGCGCCATCCAGTAATTTATTGATGCCGATTAAAGTAAGTACCACAACGGGTGTTAATGAGCCTGGCAATTACCCAATTCACTTTGATGTAGTTGGACATGAGTTATCTGGTAATGAGATGATTACCCGAAAACGTGATGAAAAATCGAGCTTTATTATTCCCCGCTAAAAATATAGTAGAGTAAAGAGAATATGAATATGTCTGATCAGCACGCTAACAAACCTTGGTTCAAGCAACTATGGCCCTGGCTCTTAATTAGCGGCCCTGCAGTTGCGGCGATTGGCTGCATTATCACCATCTATTTGGCTGTCACCCTGTACGCTGACAAGCCGGTTAGAGATGGGGTAGTCAAACGTGGTTTAAAGGTTGAGCAAATTAAAGTAGAGCAGGTTGCCAAATGAAGTATCGCCTCTTCATCTGGATTATGTGGCCATCATTTTTGGTTTCTATTCTGGCTGAAGGCCTCTTATTTAGTTTGATTCATCCATCAGAAATGCTTTTTTTTGGACATCGCCCAAATATTTCTGATGAAGGAATTTACACGATTGGATTTTTCTTAATCTGGATTTTCTGTTCAATTTCCAGCGCTTTAACTGTCTATATTCTTCCTGGAATTTGTCCGGGTAACTCTAAAGACTCTGATCAGAGCTTGGTTTAAAAATTCTAGGCTGTAACTGGCTTGATGGGAATACTGCGTTCTGGGTTGGGTACCCCAGCCAATTCATAAAGACCATCCATATCAATGAGCTTGATGTGCCGTTGTTTTATTTGAATTAAGCCTGATTCGGCAAAACGCGATAGCATGCGACTGACGGTCTCAATTTGAATGCCAAGATAGCTGCCAATTTCCACTCTGCTCATCCGCAAATCAAACTCATTGTCTTGGTAGCCTCGCGCTGCAAGCCGTTGCGACAGATTAAGCAAAAAGGCAGCAAGTCGTTCTTCAGCGCGCAAACTACCCAAAGAAAGTAAATGACGTTGGTCTTGAGTTAACTCTCGACTGAGGATGCGGTGAAACTGTTGCTGTAGAACTGGAATCTGGCGTGCTAAATCCTCAAATGCAGCATAGCGAATGATGCAGACTTCACTCTCTTCTAATGCAATAGCTTCAGATTGGTAATGTCCGTCACCAATGCCGTCTAGACCTAAGATTTCGCCAGGTAAGTGAAAGCCAATAACCTGTTGGCGACCATCTTCCAGGCCATACTCTGTTTTAAGGGTGCCAAAACGAACGCTGAAAACCGCATTAAGGGGGTCACCATAGCGATAGAGGGCCTCTCCTTTTTGAAGGTGAACCCGATCTTTGACTAAGGTGTCGATCTTAGCTATGTCGCTTGCGCTAATGCCTACCGGCAAGCAAAACTGTCCCAGTACACAGACTGAGCATTTGCTACTAGGGGCATCCGAGCTGGTGTAATTCATATTGGATCAAGTTATCAGACCAGTTTATTCTACTAGGATATGAGCAATATTTGCATACCTTTACCCTGATTGACAAGATATGTTAACCACTAGTCTCTTACTTGCTGTTTTTTTGGGCGCTTTAGTCAGCGGCTGGCATTGTGCCCTGATGTGTGGAGGTATTGCTGCAGCCATTGAACGTCGAGAGGATCGGCAAGCGCAAACTGTTATCCCGCTGCAAAGTAAAGCGCAGCTCTTTTATTTGCAACTCATCATGCATTTGGGACGCATCTCAACCTATGTCATTCTTGGTGCGCTTGCAGCTTGGGTTGGAGTAGTGGTCTGGCAACAAAATATGGTGCCCATTCAACGTCCTCTATTTGCCCTGACTTCGATCATCTTGATCTTGATGGGAATACGTTTATTGCGTCAGGATTCATCAAACCCATTATTTTTGGGTAAATGGCTAGGCACCCAAATGGCTACTTATTGGGGGAAATACTTGGGCAGATTTACACGGGGATCTTCGCGTTGGTTTAGCGGGATGTTGTGGGGTTTAGTTCCTTGCGGTTTGGTCTATAGCGTATTACCACTCGCATTCTTATCGGGAGATGTTTTAACCGGTGCTGGATTGATGTTGGCATTTGGCTTGGGTACCTTACCCAATTTGCTATTGATTTCTAAATTTTCTGCAGCGCTGACCCAATTTGGTCAATATGTCTGGGTGCGATACTTGGCCGCTTTATTATTATTTGTAGCCGGATTTTTCGGTTTATATCGTGCCTGGTTTTTACCAGAGGCTCTATTAAAAGGCGGTTTTTGTATTACTTAAATCTCAGCGCTTGCGGTAATGCCTTTTGCGAGATCTGGGTAGATGCAGTCTGCCGGAACAAGCTCAAATAAACCTGCCCGCGCCGCCATCTCATGAGGTTGGTGCGCTAACCCACAAATAATCAACTTTACTCCTTGCGACTTGCATGTCCGTTCTAATTCCAGAATGGCATCCATTCCTGATACATCAATATAGATGACGTTTTTGAAGTCAAGAACCAGTGCCTTTGTGGGCAATTCAGTTTCAATTTTTTCAATGAGTTTGACTGCACCAAAAAAGATAGAGCCATAAAGGCGTAATGCAGTGATCTTTCCCTCTTGATTTTGAAGTGCTGGGAAGTCTTGGGGGTTAACGCTCTCAGAGCGAGACAGGCTAGAAATTCGGTAGATGAAAGTAACAAACGCTAAGAGTAGACCAACTTGGATTGCTACAGTAAGATCTAAAACAACCGTGAGCAAAAAGACACTCAACATGGTGATGCGATAAGGCATGCGAAATTGCTTGAGGTCGATAAATTTTCTCCACTCACCCATATTCCAAGCAACAAACATCAAAATAGCCGCTAGACTTGCTAAGGGAATATTTTTGGCTAGTGGTGCGCCAAACAAAATAATCACCAGCAGGGTAAGTGAGTGCACGATTCCAGCAATAGGGGTGCGGGCACCACTTTGAACATTGGTGACGGTGCGTGCAATCGTTCCCGTTGCAGGCATGCCACCAAAAAATGGACTGACAAAGTTGGCGATGCCTTGCGCCATGAGTTCTTGGTTAGATTCATGACGATCATGTATGAGTCCATCAGCTATGCGCGCACAAAGCAAAGATTCAATGGCGCCAAGTAAGGCTAAGGTAATAGCCGGTGCAATGACAAACTGGGCCGTACTCCATGTGACTGGAATCCATTCAAAACTGGGTAAGCCCGAAGGGATGCCGCCAAAGCGGCTACCAATAGTATCAACAGGTAAGCTAAAAATACTAGTGACAATAGTGGCTACTGCCATAGCAACAACGGTACCAGGTATATGGCCCGCAAATCCGAGGCGCTTCTGATATTTTCTCCAGGTGATCAACAGGACCAGGCTTCCAACGGATAGGCCTAGCGCAATGGGATTAACCGTGTCAGCTGCTGCATACAGCGCTTGAATAGCAAGAAAGAATTCGGCAGGCATTTTGGCGATCTGCAAACCAAAGAATTCTTTAATCTGAGATAGCCCAATAAGAACAGCAATACCATTAGTAAAGCCAATAATCACGGCAACTGGAATAAAGCGAATTAAGGTTCCTAGCCTTAGCATTCCCATCAGAAATAAAAACACACCTGACATGGCTGTAGCTAGCAATAGGTTAGCAATGCCGTAGCGATCCACGATGCCATAAACAATGACGATGAATGCGCCAGCTGGCCCCCCAATTTGTACGCGACTACCGCCTAGAAGTGAGATTAATCCTCCCGCAATAATGGCGGTAAAAATCCCTGCTTCTGGCTTTAAGCCGCTGGCAATAGCAAAGGCCATTGCCAGAGGTAGCGCCACAATTCCGACGGTGATACCGGCAAGCACGTCTTTAGTAAAGAGGGCGCCGTTATAGCCATGAAAGGAATCGAGAAGGCGTGGATGAAAGAGTTTCATAAGATTCGTATTTTATGAAACTTTACTACCAATCCAGTAGGCTAAGGTGGCTGATATCGCAGTTACGCTAGCGCCCCAGGCAATATCTATGAAAGCAAGTCGCGTGGGGAAATCTTTGATGACGGCTAAATTGGTGAGATCGTAGGTCATATAGCAAAAGAAGCCAAATAAGGCGCCATATTGCAGTGCATATAACCAAGACTGCTTTGACAGCGCTGGAACGATGACAAAAATAGTGGCGCCCAAGGCATAGAGAAGGTAAAAACCGAGCCCGGCCCAAAGATTGGGTTCATTTGCCATTAAAGAGCCCATTTCTGTGCGGTACAGATTTTTAGCAACACCTAGCAGCCAGATGAAATCGATAATGAGTAGTGCAATAAAAAAAGAAAAATATACCGCTAAGTATTTGAGCAAATCTATCCCCTTCATTTTTGTGCCTGCAGATTGATATAAGTATTATGATCTAAAGAAGTATTTGACGGTTCAATTAAGGGGGTTAACATGTTTAAACATTTTCTCGTGCCGGTTGATGGTTCAGATGTGAGCAAAAAGTCCCTAAAGAAAGTCGCTGAGCTTGCTTCGCGAGATGGGGCAGCAATCACCTTGATTTATGTCTCTGATCCATTACCCCCAATGATCTACTCCGATAGCACCATGGGTTATGGCATTTCGCAAAAAGACCATCAGAAGGTATGTGCAGCTTTTGCTGCTGATGTATTTAAAAAGTCAATTACAGTTTTGGGTTCAAGCCATAAAGCAAAAACACTCCATATTGCCAATACCAATTTGGCAGAGGGTATTTTGGAGGGTGCTAAAAAGGCAAAGGCTGACGTCATTGTGATGGCATCACATAAACGTACTGGTATCAAAAATATCTTATTGGGCAGTGAAACCCATGAGGTGATTGTTCACTCGAAGATGCCGGTATTGGTTTTGGCTTAGCTATTGTTATTGCGATTACTCTTTTAAGATGGGCGTGCCGAGCAAAAGGATTTCTCTCGTTAACAATCCACTATCGCTGTCACGCATATTCCAGAGATCTAATTCGTTTTTAGTGCTGTAAGGATCTAAATAGATGCCATCTTTTCTTAACTCAAAGTGGAGATGTGGCCCGGTGGATCGGCCGGTTGATCCAACGTAGCCAATTTCAAAGCCGCGCCGCACTTCATTTCCAAGTTCCAACTCAGTGTTGTAAGCGCTTAAATGCGCATAGTATGTGCGGTAGTTGCCGGGGTGTTCGAGAATAATCAAGTTCCCAAAGGCACCGCTGTAGCCTCGGTGAACTACTTTCCCTGTGGCAACGCTAAATACGGGCGTTCCTGTTGGAGCTGAATAGTCAATACCCATGTGGGTGCGATAGCGTTGCTTGGGCGGTGCAGCAGGGGCGCCGTTTTTCGTGGGCGCTGCTTTCTTGCTAGATGCCCTTACACTTCCAACTCCCCGAGAAATACGCCGATAACTCAATGGGTTTGTCCAGAAGGTGCGCTCGATCGATTCTCCATCGGCCGTAAAAAACCCGCCCGGGATGTCTGGCCGCTCAACCCAGAATGCACTTGAAAAGACTTCGCCAGAGCCAGGATCAATAATTTCAGCTGCCCAAATTTGCGCCCAGCGCTCCTTGTCTCCGAAGTCAACAATAAGTCGGACAACACTACCAGTATTCTCTAACGCATTGTTTTCTTCTGGGTAGATTTGTTTAATCAAGGAGTTGAGCTCCCAGACTAACTCTACTGGTAATTGATCGCCAACTTTCTTGGGGTCATACAAAACATCGCTTAGAGGGAGTTGAATTTCAGTAAAGCGTTTGGACTCATCCTTCAGATAATCTTGCTGGATTAAGAAGCCACCTGCTGCAGAAGGAGTGAAAGTCCAAATTTCGGTTTTGGCATCTTGGACCGGGCCATTCATAATGCTCAGCGATTCAAATCGATTGCGATTACCGAGAGCCAATGCATAGGGAATGCAGCTACCTCGCACACGATCAAAAAAACCTTTTGTTTGGGATTTAAAGAAATCATTGAAGTCCTGATCATTAATGCCGATGTTGGCAGGCAAATCATCATCATTCAGACTACGGCGTATGCAGCCCCGTTGCACTCGGTAATCTAAGTTGTTATCGACTTGACCGCTATACGCTTTACTAGAGCGTCCGAATAGTTCGGGATCTAAGCTAGTACTCTTGTAGCTAGTATTAGTTGATTTATCTTGAAGCTTGATTCCTGCCTGGGGAGTATTAGCGGGGCTCTTTTTTTGTTTAACTTGAGGCGCTTTATTGGTTGCCTTATTCACTGGCGAAGTTTGTTGCGCCTTCGCAGATTGCAGGGAACCTAGCATTAGCGCGAGGGTCACCCCTATTAGAAGAGGGTAAATACTCTGAATTGCATTCTTGAACAAAGAAGGCAGATGGCTTATTCGTATTTTCACCTCTCAATTATCCAATATTGTCTTGGTAGGATTCATTTTTTATGTTGTAGTGCAGCATTTTTCTATTGAAGCAGGTCAAGGAAAGTGCTTTAGGTTGTCGATACAATCTTTTTTTAATTAAAGGAACTCTCATGCCTATTATCGATTCCGTCTCAGTTGCCGCAGTGGCGGTTCCCCTCGATAAAGTTACCTCATTTTCTACGCGCACTGTATCGGAACGCCACTATTGCTTGGTGAAGGTAAGGGGTAAAGACGGTAATGAGGGCATAGGCTTTTGCTATGTTGGTAGTGCTGGAGGCGATATTGCTAAGCTTGCTGTAGAGCAATTATTGGCCCCTAAGTTGATTGGGCAAAACAGTCATCGCAGCGAAGGTTTGTGGATAGATATGTATAACGAATCCATTCTGCAGGGTCGCGCGGGAGCTGTGATGCGTGGCATCTCTATTTTGGATACGGCTCTGTGGGATTTAAACGCGCGGGCTGCAAAGTTACCACTTCACCAGTACCTAGGATCCGTTGTGGATGATCGCGTTCCTGCTTACGCTAGTGGTGGATATTATTTAGAGGGCAAAACCCCTGCCAAGCTTGGTAAAGAAATGGAATCTTACGTTAAGCAGGGCTTTAAGGCAGTCAAGATGAAAGTGGGTCGCTTATCCCCTAGTGAAGAGGAGGCTCGCGTGAAGGCGGCACGCAAGGCAGTTGGTGAGGACGTTTTACTGACTCTGGATGCGAATAATGCCTGGCGAGATCTACCTACTGCTCTTGAATACATTCGACGTTTCGAAGCTTACAACCCATACTGGATTGAAGAGCCTTTTTCTCCCGATGCTATTGATCTTCATGCTGCTCTCGCTAAGCAAACCAAAATCAATGTGGCAACAGGCGAGATGGAAGCTGGGCGCTGGCGTTTTAGGGAGTTAATTGATGCCGGTGGCGCAGCCATTTTGCAATCAGACGCTGCTGTATGTGGTGGTATTACAGAATGGCGTCGCATTTCTGCTTATGCGGATTTGAAAGGGGTTATTGTTTGCCCTCACTGGATGCATGACCTTCATGCCCCTTTGGTTGCGTCAACTCCGAATGCGCGATTCGTTGAGTTTTTCTTAGATGATCAGGTGCTCAATTTCCGCAGATTGATCAACAAACAATTGGCCTTTAAGAATGGTGATTTGATTTTGCACCAGACTCCTGGACTGGGTTTTGAGTTTGATGAAGCTGCAGTTAAAAAGTATGCCGGTAAAGCAGCTTGGACTAAGATTACCTAATAATTGACGACTGTCGTGAGAAATAAAAAATCCCGCACATGAGGCGGGATTTTTTTATTGTCTGATGCCGTTCAACCTACGGCGAAAGTCTTCGAAGGCGGCGGTTTCTGAATGCTTGTGTGAGGAGTACGATGCCAAATCCTGCAAAGCCTAATAAATCGGCTTCATTCGCAGGATAGGCGAGCGCAACACCTGAAGCAACCATTACGACTCGCTCAAATACATTAGTCTTCTCAATGAACCAACCTTGTAATCCTCCTGCAAGGCAGATAACACCCATGACTGCGGTAAAGGAGATCCAGGCAATTTGACTCCAGTCGGCCTGAGCCAATGCAGTAGTCGAGCCCATCAACAACAGGCTCACTCCAGACTTGTCTAAGACAAACATAAATGGCACCAAGATGGCGGGGGCAACATACTTCCAAGTCTGTAATGTTGTCTTGTAGGGGTTGCCTTTACAGATCGCTGCCGCCGCAAATGGCGAGAGGGCTGTTGGAGGCGAGACCTCAGAGAGAACAGCGTAGTAGAAGATAAACATATGCGCTGCAAAATCAGGTACACCCAAGTTAATGAGGGCAGGCGCAGCAATGACGGCACAAATAATATAAGACGCTGTTACTGGTACGGCTAAGCCAACGACCCAGACAACTAAACCAGTGAAAATAGCTGTGAGCAATAGTGAGCCGCCCGCATATTGAATGACGATAGCGCTAAATTTGAGGCCCAAGCCCGTTAAAGTAACGGTACCTACGATAAGGCCCGCGCCAGCACAGGTTGCGGCGATTGCCAACACTCCAGTTGATCCAGCCGCAAGAGCTTTTGTTAGATTAGATTTATAGAGGCCGGACCAAAATGGCTCTTTACCTTTGAACCAGGACCATGGAATGATGGCAGTATCTTCGCGCAACATGCTTGAAAATGCTGACACGATTGTTGCTGCAAAGACGGACATGATTGGTGAGAATCCCAGCATCATGAATACAACAATAGAGATGAGCGAGAAAAAGTGGAACCAATATTTTTTGGTTAATTGCCAGGCGGTTTCAGCTGCCTTAAATTGCAGGTTCTTCATTCCATACTTACGCACATCAATTTCCACCATGACAAATAAGCCAAGGTAAAACAAGATGGTTGGTATGGTGGCCATCAGAATGACATCTAAATACGAGATCTTGAGGAAGTCGGCGATCAAGAATGCTGCAGCGCCTAGAACTGGTGGAGAAATAATGGCGCCTAAACCGCCTGCAGCCAATAATCCCCCGGCAGCATTCTTTTCATAGCCCACTTTTTCTAACATAGGCGCAGCAACAGAACCTACTGTGACGGTAGTGGCTACACCAGAGCCAGATGGACCACCCAATAGGAATGAAGACATCACAATGGTGCGACCTACGCCAGATGATTTACCGCCCATGGCGGCAAAGGAGAAGTCAATGAAGAACTTACCTGCCCCAGTAAATTGTAAAAAGGCGCCGAAGATCGTAAATAAAATAATCAGGGTTGCGGAAACATCTACTGCTGTGCCATAAATACCTTCAAGCGTCATATACATGTAACCCACTAAACGATCGAGATCATATCCTTTGTGGGTCCATGGAGCAGGGAGGTAATTGCCATATAAAGCGTATAGCAGGAATAGCACGGTGACCGTTACTAGAATTAATCCATTGGTTCTGCGTACTGCTTCAAGAATCATGAGGATGAGGCAAATCCCCACAAAAACATCAAATTGGGTTGGAAATGTATTTCTGTCAAACAGGTCATCTGCATTACTCAGCATGTAATACGCAATTAATAGCGAGCCAATTGCAAATATGACGTCCCACCACATGAGTCGGTTCTTAAAACGCGACGCAATGGGGAAGCTTAAAAAGATTAAAAAGAGTACAAGTGCTACGTGAATAACGCGTAATTCTTGGGTTGGAACAATTGAATATGCTGCATAGAGATGAAAGAGAGACATGCCCACTGCCACTAGGGTAATAAATTTTGCTAGAAATCCTTTGTAGTCATTGGAATCACCTTCCTCTTCTTTAATGAAGGCATCTAGCTTGGCTTGAGTTTCGTTGTCAATTACGTTTTGAGTCATGTCTCTACTTATATTTTTTATTGGATTTGCAAAAAAAGAGCGAGGCATGCCTCGCTCTTTTTAACTACATCAATTTACGTTAATGTTTTTCTCTTTGAGATACTTCAAAGCGCCAGGGTGATACTGAACTGGAGAGGAGCTTTGCTTTTGATTCTCAAGGGTTACGTTAATGTATTCCTTATGAGTACGAACTAAGTCAATTTTGTTGTCGAATACGGCTTTAACAATTTTGTATGCTTCATCATCTGGCATTTTTGCGTTAACAACCAAAATGTTGGCAACACCGGCAGCTTGATTGTCTTTAGCCATACCTTTGTAGGTAGTTTTAGGAATGACTGCTTTGAAGTAGAGATTGCCATATTTCTTGTTCATAGCGGCTACTTCATCAGCATTGTCAACCATCACAATGGTCATGCCTGGGCTGTTAGCCAAGTCAGTCACGGCAGAGGTTGGTAAACCGCCTACCCAGAAAAACGCATCAATCTTACGGTCTTTCATCGCATTAACAGACTCTGCTGCACCTAAGCGCTCGCGTTGCACATCTTTATCTTTGTCTAGGCCAGCAGCCTCAAGCAGACGAAATGCCATTACTTCAGTGGCGCTACCTGGTGAGCCAGTACTAACGCGCTTACCTTTGAGGTCCTTCATGGACTTGATGCCAGTGGATTCAACTGTGACAACGTGCATGAGATTTGGGTAAAGAACGAGTAGGGTGCTCAAGTCAATTGGTCTACCCTTAAATTTTCCTTGGCCAGCCTCAGCATCTTTAGCAGCGTCGGCCATAGAGAAGCCAACATAAGGTTTTCCTGAGCCAACTAGGTTCAAGTTATCCACTGATCCGCCAGTAACTTCTGCAGTTGCTGTCATTCCAGGGACTTTGCTAGAAAGTACGGAAGCGAGTCCACCACCCATTGGGTAGTAAACACCACCTGTACCGCCGGTTGCGATTGAAAGGTTTTGCGCTTGTGCGCCACCCCAGATTAAGCTAAGGGATAGGGCCACTATTTTTAGGAATTTCATATTGTTATCTCCGTTTGTAAAGTGTTTTAGTTAAGGCCAGGCATACTGAAATTGATCTTTTTCAACTCTGCTAATAACTTCGCTTGCTGGTCTGCGCTAAGCTGCATGAGTGGTGGGCGAACCCGTAACCACTCTGGATCATTACTGTAATGTGCCACAGCAGTTTTCATCCCGGCAATCATTTGATATTGAGCAAAGATAGAGCGTACTTGATCTAGCGCTGTTTGACGTTGATCTGCGTCAGATTCTCTCCAATGGGCCGCCAATTCGGCAATTGCCTTAGGGTTTACGTTAGCTGTAGCAGAAATGCAACCGACGCCACCAGCACGTAATGTGCGCATTAAAAATACTTCACTGCCTGCATAAACTCTAAATCCTGAGGGTGCGAGCAACTTGATCACAGATTCTGTGTAGGCCCAATCACCAGAGCTATCTTTCATGCCAACGATAGTCTTTGGATACTCTTTAGTCAGACGCTCTAGCAAGGAGAGGCTTAAATTAATTTTTGTGACCGGCGGAATGTTGTAAATGTAAATCTGCAGACCAGCATCACCGACTTTTTGAATGACCTCTGAGAAAAAAGCGAAGAGCCCATCATCGGTGATGTCTTTGTAATAGAAGGGAGGCAACATTAAAACGCCAGCACATTTGTATTGCAGTGCATGCTGAGTCATGTTGACGGCAGCGTCAACCGAAGTTGCTCCAGTCCCAGGCATCATATGGGCTGGATTAAGACCGCCTTCAATAAGCGCAGTTAAGGTGCTCATCTTTTGACGGGTAGAAATGGAGTTCGCTTCAGAGTTTGTTCCAAAGATAGCTTGACCCACCCCATTTGCTTCTAACCACTGACATTGCTTTAATAATTTTTTGATATCGGGACTGCCATCTGCTGCAAATGGCGTGATTACTGGTGAAAGTACTGCAGGTAGAGTTGAAGGGTGTAGGGAAATAGTCATGCTTACTCCGTTATTTTAATTTTGTACTTCTGTAAGAAGGGGCTGTTGATTATAAAAAGCTTCTAAATTATCGATTGCTAAATTTGTCATTAATTGTCTAGTTTCCGAAGTTGCACTACCAATGTGAGGCGTTAGTAAGACATTATCAAGATTTAAGAACCTTGCGTCAGGATTCGGTTCATTTTCGAACACATCTAACGCTGCCCCGGCAATCTTTTTTTGCTGCAGTGCAACTAAAAGTGCAGCCTCATCCACTACGCTACCTCTAGCAATATTAACTAAATAGGATTGTGGTCCCAGGGCTTCCAAGACCTCGGCGTTAATCATTTTTTCGGTGGCTGAGCTGGCAGGGCAAGCTAAAAAAAGAACATCGCATACTTTGGCCAAGGCTTTGACATTAGGTAGATAGGTGTAGGGCAGATCTTTTGCCGAGGGTCCTGTGTATGCAATATCTACCTTAAAGGGCTCTAAACGCTTTGCTAGATCTTGCCCAATTCTGCCCATACCAACAATACCTACACGCTTACCGGCAAGCGTTGTTGTTACGGTAAATAAACCCTTAGACCAGGCTGCGCTTCTGACAAACTCATGCGCTTCTGGAATGCGGCGTAAGAGCCCAAACATCATGCCTATTGCCAACTCGCACACCGCGTCATTTAAAACACCAGGGGTATTGCTGGCTTTAATCCCCCTTTGCTTTAAGAAGTCTAGCGGGAGGTTGTCATAACCAACGCCACAAGTAGCCACCATTTTGACTTGCGGAAGCTTTTCAAGCAGTGCGATGGGGAGCTTGGTATTGGAGCGAATCAAGATGCTGTCAAAAGAGCCCGATGGAAGCTCGGCCTGAAGATCGTCGAAGCGAGTTGGAACAATGCGTTGATCGATGACCATTTGCATCACTTCTGGAAATTGGCCGACCTGCAGCACTGAATTGACTGGGATCATGTCTCACTTACATATTTATTGGAATAATGAAAACATTGTAAGAGGATTTGTAATCCTCATCTTGGTCCCGAAGGAGAAATGAAGATGTTATTTACCCCAGCCGAAACTAAAGTGGTTGTCGTTGGCGGAGGCACCATGGGTGCAGATGTCGCTGCAGTTTGCGCTCGGGGCGGTTGTGCCGTGCAGGTGGTTGAGCCGACTACTGAGCGCCGAGCCTTGTTACCAGACTACTTTGCCAGCACTATGATGGAGCTAGGATATGAAAACCGCATTCATTTACTGTCGGTTGCCGGTTCGCTTGAAGAGGTCGATTGGGCGGATATTGATCTGGTGATTGAGTGTGTTCCTGAGCGCTTGGATATTAAGCAGGAGCTGTTTGCCAAGCTAGAGCAATACGCCAAGCCTGAAGCAGTTTTGGCCAGTAATAGCACGAGCTTTCCGATTAGCGATATCTCCAGAGGTCTGAAAACTGCCGCACGAATGATTGGCCTACATTTTTTTATGCCTGCACACCTCGTGCCCTGCGTCGAGGTAGTTTATGGGGAAAAAACCTCACCGATGGTGGGTGAAAGCCTCTCAAGGTTAATGACGGCATGTGGCATGGTGCCCGTCACGGTGAAAAAAGATTTGCCGGGTTTTTTGGCGAATCGCTTGCAGCATGCTTTGTCCCGCGAGGCCTTTTCAATGGTAGATGAGGGGATTGCTAGCTTAGAAGATATCGATAAGGCAGTGCGCTTTGGTTTTGGCTTTCGCTATATTGCAGCAGGACCAGCCATGCAGCGCGATCATGCCGGACTTGAGGTGCATGGTGCTGGCGGAGCAACAATTTATCCAACACTCAATAATTCTGCAACGATTGCAAAATGCTTGAGCGATCGCATTGCTAGTGGAAAGTTTGGCATGAAAACAGGCGAAGGTTTTTATAGTTGGACGGCAGAATCGATCAAGGCTGAACGTGAGCGCTATCAAGAGGCCTTGCGTGAGGGCTTAAAGATCATCCAAAAAGATTTGCCCAAAATTAAATAAATCTGAGCTTAGGGCTCTGCATGTTTTATTCTTAGTGAATGAAAAAAATCATTCGTGTTTGGGATTTGCCGATTCGACTATTCCATTGGTTATTGGTGTTATGCATCATTACCAGTTTTATTACCGTAAAAATTGGTGGTAATGCCATGGAGTTGCATGCGCTGTCTGGGTATTGCATTCTGACACTGATTATTTTTAGAGTTTTCTGGGGTTTGATTGGCTCTTACCATGCCCGATTCATTAATTTTGTACCGAGCCCCAAAAGACTCCTACAGTACTTGACTGGAAAAACCTCCGGAGGTCTTGGGCATAATCCCTTAGGCGCCTTATCGGTTCTAGCTTTGCTTGGTTCGGTTGGTGTTCAGGCTATCACTGGTCTTTTTACCAATGACGACATTGCTTTTGAGGGGCCGTTCGCGAAATATGTATCTAGTGGAACGGTTGAGCTACTGACTTCAATTCATTATTTCAATGAAAAAATTCTCATTGCTGTGATTGCGCTTCATCTATGCGCGATTTTTTACTACCAAAAATTTAAGGGTGAAAATCTAATTAAACCCATGTTGCTGGGCGATAAAGAAATCGACCCAAGCGATGAGGCAAAACATTTGCCTGCTGACTTGGGTCGTGCCTCCAAGGATGGAGGTTTGCAAAGAGGCTTTGCTTTATTGCTGCTTGGCCTGATTGCCTTGATTCTGATTTACTTCATTAAGCGCTGATTATTTTTTCTTGAAGTCATCATGGCAACCTTTGCAGCTAGCACCAGCTGCACCAAATGCCTTCTTGATAGCTTCTTGATCGCCAGATTGTGCTGCGGTATTAAGGTTAGCAACCGCTAGCTGCATCTTTTCACCGGCAGCTTTGAATTTAGCGTTATCAGACCAAACCGCTGGAAGCGCATTGCCACCTTCGGTGCCAGGACCAAAAGCTTGCCAGGGCAAAGTAGAGAGTGTTGCAACAACGGCAGCATTTTTTGCAACTTCATCTTTGTTAAATGGAGCTTCGCCTTTTACAACGGCGCCAATTTTCCCAAAAGAGTTTGCCATCACAGTAAACGCGCTTTGACGGTATTTAATAGCGTCATCTGGTTTTTTAAACTGCGCAAAAGCGATGCCTGATGTGGCTACTAAGGCTGGTGCAATCGCGATTAATAAAAGACGTTGAATTTTCATAGAATGGCTCCGATAGTGAAATAGAAATAACAAAATTACTAGTTCCAGCATACTACTGATTCAACATCTTTTCCTACACGTTTTGTCATAAAAGCATCTGAATAGGCAATGTCATGTAATAAATGATCACCTTAAAAAATCCCATCAGCGGTTCCATCCATAGACTTCCAATGATTCCTGTAAAAACCAGGCCTAGGACAATGAAAAAGCCCCAGGGCTCTAGCCTTCCTAGTGCTATGGATTGCTTTGGGGGTAGTAGGCCTGCCAAAATCCGCCCGCCATCTAGAGGGGGTAGGGGAAATAGGTTGAAAACCAATAAACCAATATTCCAAGTCACGCCAGCTTGAGACATGGCTATTAAAAAGCGTTCGTTAACCCCAAAAGCATGAAGTCCTATCAGCAGGACTGCCCAAATGAGGGCTTGTATAAAGTTTGAGCCAGGGCCTGCAAGGGCTACCCAAATCGAATCAATACGGGGGTTTTTGAGGCGATCAAAGCGTACCGGGACTGGTTTGGCATAGCCCACCAAGAAAGGGGATCCGCTCAGAATGAGCATCAACGGAATGAGAATTGTCCCAATGGGGTCTATGTGTTTCGCTGGGTTTAGGCTGACCCGCCCCATCAAATACGCGGTATTGTCACCCAGTCTACGGGCAGCATATCCGTGGGCTGCCTCATGGATGGTAATAGCAAAAATGAGGGGAATCGCATTAATAGCGACAGCTTGGATAGAATAGTCAGTAAACATGGCAATATGATAGCCATAGTCTAAAGGAGCAAAAAGTGACTGATGAGAAGAAACCAGAATCCAAAACGCCGGCTAAGCCCGTGATTGCTAAGCCGCCAGCACGCCCACCAGCACCTAAGGGCCCATCTGGCCCTGGTGGTAGGCCTCAGGCAGGGTTTGGTGGTGGAAAAGGCATGATGCGCAAGGCTGGACGCGGGCGATAGTGGATAATTGCGCTATCAATCTGTTAAACGAGGATGAAACATGAACGAATGGCATAAAGAGTCGAAAGACGAAGTCAATAAAAAGATCATCACCTTGATCGTGATGTTGGCCGCCGCTACAAGTTTGGCTATTTTGTTTGCATTAGTTGCTGCTCACACTGGTTACGTATTCGGCTAATTTGTTTTAATGACTAGCCAGCGCCAACCTGCTGTATTTGCTGGCCATGGTAGTCCGATGTGCGCCATCGAGCCCAATCGCTACACTGCAGTTTGGGCTCAATTGGGTAAGTCGCTCAAGCGACCAGATGCTATCTTGGTTATTTCGGCGCACTGGGTAACTCGAGGTGTCTGGGTTACCGCTATGCCCAAGCCCAAAACGATTCATGATTTTGGTGGGTTTCCGCAAGAATTATTTGAAATTCAATATCCTGCACCAGGATGCCCTGCGCTCGCTGATCGCGTTCAAGAACTTTTAGATACCCCAGTAGTTCTCGAGGAGTATGAGTGGGGCATTGATCATGGCGCATGGTCGGTTCTGAAATATCTTTATCCAAATGCTGATGTGCCCGTTGTGCAACTCAGCCTAGATGGGTCACTATCGGCACGAGAACATTACGAGTTAGCGAAAAAATTACAACCTTTGCGAGATGAAAATATCCTAATTCTGGGCAGTGGTAATGTTGTTCATAACCTGCGAACGATTCATTGGGAAGATGGCGCAAAACCTTATCCATGGGCTCAAGAGTTCAACGACTTTTTTGTCTCGGAAATGAAGGCGAATCACCATGAGTCACTCATCGAGTGGGAGCAGTTTGGTGATGCCGCCCATTTATCTGTGCCGACCCCTGAGCATTATTTACCTGCTTTATACATTCTTGCTCTAGAGGGTAATGATGAAACTCCTAAGGTATTAATTAATCAAGTAGAGATGGGCTCAATTAGCATGCTTACTTTTTCAATTCAATAGAGATTTTTATATGTGGCCATCTATCTTTGCTATCTTCTGCGGCGCGGGTTTCGGAGCTTTACTGAGAGCTGGATTTAATCTAGTTACCGTTGGAATTGCTTCTAGCGTGCCCTTAGGCACCTTTATCTCCAATATGGTTGGCGGTTATCTCATTGGTATTGCGGTCGCTTTCTTCGGGAACAACGCCCATCTTTCTCCCGAGTGGAAGTTATTTATTGTTACTGGCTTTCTAGGTGGCTTGACAACCTTTTCGAGCTTTTCTGCAGAGGTTGTAGGCTTGATGCAGCGTGGTGAAGTCACTTGGGCCTTAGGCACTGCACTCTTAAATTTATTGGGCTCACTCACTTTAACTTTTTTAGGTATCTTGACCTATCAAGCCTTGAAATAAATTGGTAGGTTTATATCAGCCCAAATAATCCCAAAGCAGCACCCAGGGCAATGAGGTACAAAGGGTGCCAGCGAGTAAATACGGTTAATCCAATGGTTGCAAGGGTTAAGGCATAAGCAGCGATGCTGTGATTAATTTGCAAGGCAATTTGCCATGCAGAAGAAAGTACTAAGCCAATCGCTAAAGCTGCCGCTGCATATTGAATCGTTTTCTTTTTCTGCTGGTCACTCATGCCCATGACCCAGCGTTGCAGGAAGAAGACGAGGATAGAAGATGGCCAAGCAATAGCAAAGGTCGCAATCAAAGCTCCGAGTACGCCATAAACATGCCAGCCAATTAAGGTCACCGTCATGAAATTGGGTCCCGGTGCAGCTTGAGCAATCGCAAAATAATCTGCAAAGGTTTGAAGATCAATCCAGCGCTCTTGATTGACCGATAAATCTAACAAACTTGGAAGCAGGGCATTTACTCCGCCAAAGGCGATGAGCGAGAACGCGGACAGCTTGAGAAATAAACTCAATAAGACGCTCATAGAATGCGAGCTTTCTGGTGCGCCAAATACAAGGCGAGTGGTGATGCGGTCAGCACGACCCAGCCTAATCCTAGATGAAAGTAAGTGGCAGTAATGATGGTAAGTATGACAACTAACAACATTGCCGGGTAACGAAATTCATCGCGCAGCATCTTAAAACCGGTTGATGCAATCAGGCCCACACCAACCGCTGAAATTCCGCGAAGAATTCCCTGTACTGACTCCATGTAACTGTAATGTTCGTAAAGGAGTGCGAGGAGTAACACAATACAAATGGGCCCCAAGGTAAGACCCAGTACTGATGCAAATGCACCTTTAGCACCGGCAAAGCGTGCGCCAACACAGACAGCAAGGTTCACAATATTGGGTCCAGGAACAATCTGGCAGATGCCCAGCATGGCGCTAAATTCTTCAGAACTTAGTACTTTATCTTGTTCCACTAGAGTGCGTCGTGCCCAAGGCAATACCCCACCAAAACCAGACATGCCGATTTTGCTAAAGCTAATAAATAGCTGGGTTGGAGTCAGTGTGTTCAATACTTTTACGCTTCAAAAGGGTGGGGAATGGTTTGTTGGGTAAGCCAAGCCTCTAGCGTGTCTGTAATACCTTGAGCAAAGACTTTGAAGATGGGCTCAGCAACAAAGCCCAAGTGGGGGGTTAATAGCAGTGCTGGATGATTTCTAAGGGAGTCTTCTTTTGGGAGAGGTTCAATCTCAAAAACATCTAAAGCTGCTTGAGCGGGCCGACCCAGTTTCAATGCAGTCTCTAAATCATCCATCTTGATCAGGGCTGATCGAGCAGTATTGACTAATAGTGCATCCGGTCTCATTAAGGCAAGTTGCTCGGCACCAATCAATCCCTTGGTACTTGGACCTGCCACCAGATGCAAGCTAACCACTTTAGAGCTTTGTAAGAGCTCATTTAGGCTGACTGATTTCACCTGTTGCGCTGCTGCGCGCTCTGTCGTCATATTGGGACTCCAGGCAACCACTTCCATTCCAAATGCAATACCTACTTTAGCTACTGCACTACCAATTGCTCCTAAGCCAATTAAACCTAGGCGTTCACCAGAGAGTATGGGTAATACTGATAGCTCATCACGCCATTCTCCGGAATGGATTAATTGATTTTGGCGCAGAAGATGTTTGCTGGCACCTAAAATAAGTGCCCAAGTCAACTCAGTCGTGGAGTCTTTTGATGGGCCGCCAGGAGTGCAGGCTATTGGTATATTTCTCGCTTTCAGTGCAGCAACATCTAATGTGCTGTTACGCTTGCCCGTGAACATGAGTAATTTGAGTTTTGGAAGTCGGGCAATGAGCGCTGCATCAAATGGAATTCGGTCCCGAACCAGAATGACAATATCAGCATCCTTGATTGCTTCGTATAAAGACTCATTACTTAGGGGGTCGTCATACATTTGGATGTGGCAAAGTTGATCTACTTTGCTCCAATCAGAATAGCGACGTAGAGCGTGCTCATAATCGCCAAGAATGACAACATTGGGTAAATTGGCCATGTCTCTAGTATCGTTATTTATTATGTGGATTTAAGTTTACTATTGAAGATAGGCTATTTTAAAAAAGGAAATACAAATGATTTTGGAGCACTGTGATATTGAAATCGATCCAAGCAAGTGTGCCCAGTTTGAGGAAGCGATTTTGCGTGGGGTGAATACCGTGATCTCAAAGGCAAAGGGATTTCAGGGTTTTAAGGTGAATCATAGTATTGAGAGCCCAGCCCGTTATCTATTATTGATTTATTGGGATACTTTAGAAAACCATACAGTCGATTTTCGGGGTTCAGAAGCTTTCGCTGATTGGCGTGCGATTGTGGGGCCATTTTTTGCAAAACCCCCTTTTGTTGAGCATATGACTTTAGTGGGTAAGTCTAGCTAGAGAGTCTTTTCTAAGCCTTGAGTTTTTTGCGGATCGAATTTTCCAAGGGAATTGAATCCAAATTAGGTTCCAAGGCTTCACGCTCATCAAATACAAAGCAGCTACCTTGGTAATGTGCGGAGCCTACTTCCTCAAAGTATTTGAGGATTCCGCCCTCTAGCTGGTAGCTGTGCTCCATACCGATTTCTCGCATATAGAGACCAGATTTTTCACAGCGAATCCCACCAGTACAAAAGCTCACTAAGGTTTTGTCAGACAAGGCTTCCTTATGGGCTGATATTGCCTCTGGGAACTCAGTAAATTTATTGATGTTGAAATGCAGTGCATTTTCAAAAGTACCGTAATCCACTTCAAATGCATTACGGGTATCAATCATCACAACAGGGCGACCTAAGTCATCCGTTCCACGATCTAACCATTCCTGTAATTTCTTTGGTGAAATAAATTTTGCCCTACCTTCTTCTGGACGAATCGCTGGATGATTCATGCGAATAATCTCGTTCTTAATCTTGACGAGCATTTTCTTGAAGGGCTGCGTCTCGGACCAGCTTTCTTTGGCTTCAAGAGGCGCAAAGCGAGCATCTTCTCTTAACCAATCCAAGAAGCCGCGTAGTTCTAATTCTTTGCCTGCCAGAAAGAGATTAATGCCCTCTCCAGTGAGCAAGATGGTGCCCTTGAGCTCCCGAGCATTGCATTGATCCAAAATCTTGGTTCGCAGCTCAGTCAAGTGATCTAGGCTAACAAATAAGTAGGCGGCTATATTGAGAATGGGTTTCATGGCGAGAGTGGTATTGCTGAGTGCTTATTATCAAGGAAGATCTTATTAGAGTGATAATCTTAGCCACACTGTCTATTTTTTGCCATTGATACCTTTTATTTAGAGCAACTCTATGTCTGAGCGTTTAATTCCCTACCAGCCAATCGATCTGGCTGAACCAGCTGATCTGGTTGCCGCCATCCGCAAGCGACGTGGTGGTCAATTTATTAATCTAGATCGTATGCTTTTACATAGCGTTCCGATTGCCCAGGGTTGGAATCACTTTATTGGTGAGATCCGCAATAACCTCTCCTTGGATCCAAAATTACGTGAATTAGCGATGTGTGGTGTTGCGGTCTTAAATGGTGCTGAGTATGAGTTCTTTCATCATGCCCCACCTTTTATGAAGGCAGGCGGTACCCAAGCCCAGGTAGATGCACTCAGACTCATTGGGCAAACCAATTTCCCAGCAGAATTATTTAGTCCGCTAGAAAATGATGCTGCTAGCCTCACTTTTCAGATGACACGCAATATCAAAGTCGACCCTGATTTAATGAAACGCTTACAGCTTGCTCTAGGCAATACGGATGCCGTAGAGCTGGTTACAGTGATTGCAGCGTACAACATGGTCTCACGCTTCTTAATTGCTCTGGATGTAAATCCTGAGGAGCATCCTCCTGCCTAATCTATGAATCAGAATGAACTCATCTGCTGGGATGAAGGGGGAGAGTCACGCTCAGCAATGTGGCATTCTGAAAATGGGATAGCGGCTCACAAGCGCATTAGGCTTGCAGACGACACGATGACAGCTGACGAAGCCTATCGCTTGGCCTGTGAGGGCACGGCCCTGCTTTGGAGAGGTGATTTTCAGAATGCCCGTCAGCTCTTACAGGCTTTGATTAGGAGGGTTGATAAGCCTTCAAAAAAATCCAAGCGCTTAGGTAAAAGATCGGATAAATCTGCTAATCTTGCCCCTCAAAAAACACCATTAGATTTATTTAATCAGCACCGCTTGATGCAATCTCAGCGTGCACGGGTCTTGGGAATGCTATTAATTCCATGTAATCCAGACCACACGATTTCTTTGAGGCGCGCTCCAGATGTTGTTTTGGCTTGTTCGGAGGCTTATGGCCATACCACTGAACCCTATGTCATTTCGTTGCGTGAGCTCTTAGGAGTGATTAGTGCGCATGAATGGCGTAAACATGGTTTGCCAGTACTTGCTGATAGCTCTGGAGAGCCTATTGTTGTTCATCCCCATTACGGTGTTTTCTCCCCGATTCGTGGTGAATACCTTGAGTTAGTTTGTAATGCGCCATTACCAAATGCTTTAGATGGAAACTCTATTGCCTTTGACATTGGTGTTGGCACAGGCGTGTTATCTGTGATTCTAGCAATGCGAGGTGTGCAGAAAATTGTTGCTACTGATCTTGATGAAAGAGCGCTCATCTGCGCTGCTGAGAATATTCAAAGGCTCAATTTGGATCATCAAGTAGAAGTTGCGAAAGCGAATTTATTTCCAGAAGGAAAAGCAGCTTTAGTGGTGTGCAACCCTCCCTGGCTGCCTGCAAGACCAAGCTCTAGGCTAGAACATGCGGTGTATGACCCAGATAGCCAAATGCTCAAGGGCTTCTTAATGAGTTTAAAAAATCACTTATTGGATCAGGGTGAAGGTTGGCTCATTCTGTCGGATTTAGCAGAGCATTTGGGTATGCGTACCCGCAAACAACTACTCGATTGGATTGAGCAAGCTGGCCTGCAGGTATTGGGTCACATCGATACTAAGCCCAAGCACAGTAAGGCATTTGATGAATCCGACCCATTGTATTTTGCGAGATCTGCTGAGACTACTTCCTTGTGGCGCTTAGGTATTCGCTAGAAGCTTCAAAGAAGAACTTTTCACAGTTATTATTTTGCAAATAACTGAGTCGGATCTTCGAAGGCCTTAAATTCCAAGGCATTACCAGCAGGATCCAAGAAGAACATCGTTGCTTGTTCGCCTACTTGCCCTTTAAAGCGAATTTGTGGCTCGATGATGAATTGAATGCCACTGTTACGTAATCGATCAGCAAGCGCATTCCAATCTGCCATGGTCAATACGACACCAAAATGTTTTACGGGAACTTGATGACCATCAACCTGATTTGCGGCTGTAGTGCCGCATTCTTCTGGAGCCAAGTGGGCAACAATTTGGTGGCCATAAAAATCAAAATCGATCCATTCATCAGAACTTCTTCCTTCGGGACAACCTAAGGTCTTTCCATAAAATGCGCGAGCTGCCTCTAGGTCATTAACTGGAAAAGCAAGGTGAAAGGGCTGGATCGTTGGCATAAAGGTCCTGATTGGTTAGTTTGTTATCAAATGGGGCGCTAGAAAGTCAATTAAGTCAAAGTTTAGTATATTTACTCTATCAAAATAATGATTCATCAAAGAGATAAAAAGAGACATTTACTGCTTTCCAATAGAGCACTACTTTTGGTTTGAGTAAATCCATTATTGCCTAGAACAAAGAAAATATCTGATGACTGAAAAGAAAAATAAACAGATCCCTGAGAGCGGTCTTCGCAAGGGTTTAACGAGTTATGGCGATAAAGGCTTCTCATTGTTTTTGCGTAAAGCATTTATTAAAGGGGCGGGCTATACCAACAGCGCATTAGAGAGGCCTGTGATTGGGATTATTAATACGGGTAGCGCATACAATCCTTGTCACGGAAATATGCCCCAGTTAATCGAAGCGGTGAAGCGTGGCGTGATGTTGGCTGGTGGTCTGCCCATGGATTTTCCAACGATTTCGATTCATGAGAGTTTTGCAGCGCCAACCAGTATGTATTTGCGCAACTTGATGTCGATGGATACCGAAGAAATGCTACGCGCACAACCGATGGATGCTGTAGTCATGATCGGTGGTTGCGATAAGACTGTGCCGGCTCAAATGATGGGTGCAGCTTCTGCAGGTTTGCCTGCCATTCAATTAATTACCGGATCGATGTTGACGGGTTCACATCGTAGTGAACGAGTTGGTGCATGCACTGACTGCCGCCGTTATTGGGGTAAGTTCCGTGCTGGCGAAATTGATGAAGTAGAAAAAGATGAGGTCAATGATCAATTGGTTGCCAGTGTGGGAACCTGTTCTGTCATGGGCACCGCTAGCACCATGGCATGTATCTCAGAGGCGCTAGGCATGACAGTGCCAGGTGGCGCCACTCCACCCGCCGTGACTGCTGACCGCATCCGAATTGCCGAGGAGACTGGTGCGCGCGCTGTACAAATGGCTAAAGATGGTTTAACGATCGATCAGGTATTGACTGCAGATGCCTTTGAAAATGCCATGCGCGTTTTACTGGCGATTGGTGGTTCAACAAACGGCATTGTTCACTTAGCAGCTATCGCTGGTCGTATGGGTCTGGAGATTGATTTAGAGGCTCTCGATCAAATGGGTAATGAAACCCCTGTGCTCGTTGACCTGAAGCCATCGGGCGACCATTACATGGAAAATTTTCATGATGCTGGTGGTATGACTACCTTGCTGCGTGAGTTAAAGCCATTATTAAAGCTCGATGCTATGACAGTTACCGGTCGTACCTTGGGTGAGGAAATTGATGCTGCTCCACCCAGCTTTAAGCAGGATGTGGTGCGCCCATTCAATAACCCAATTTATCCACGGGGCAGTATTGCTGTATTGCGCGGCAATTTAGCGCCTGGTGGTGCGATTATCAAACAGTCTGCAGCAAATGAAAAACTCATGGAGCATGAAGGGCGCGCCGTTGTTTTTGAAAATGCAGAAGATCTCGCCAATCGCATCGACAGTCCCGATTTGGATGTCACTGCAGACGATATTTTGGTTTTAAAGAATATTGGTCCAAAAGGGGCGCCCGGCATGCCTGAGGCGGGCTATATTCCGATTCCATTGAAATTAGCGCGCGCAGGCGTAAAAGATATTGTGCGTATCTCAGATGGCCGTATGAGTGGCACTGCATTCGGAACGATTGTGTTGCACGTAACACCAGAGGCTGCAGTGGGCGGGCCATTAGCCTATGTACAAAATGGGGATCGCATTCGCTTAAGTGTCAAAAATCGCGAGATCAGCTTATTAATTCCTGATGAAGAGCTAGCTCAGCGTGCAAAAGCAAATCCAGTGATTGAACCTACTGCAGAGCGTGGCTATCTCAAGCTGTTTTTAGATACCGTTACACAAGCCGATAAAGGTGTCGACTTTGATTTCTTAAGAGCGGTGAAGATGGTGGGTAAAACGCCGAAGCGTTAATGAAATTAGGGTGAATTAAAAAATGGAATCAAAGAAAAACGCCACCCATTGAGGTGGCGTTGGTCTATCAAGCAAAGCAATTTACTTCATAATGATGGAGACGGTGTCTACTTAACCCAAAGATATTTCTTGAGAGGCTTTGGGTCTTCCTAAGTAGCCACGTCCTTGTTGTTAAGAGGCCGCCAAAGCAAAAATCGGCAATAAGTCCCAGCTTATCCGTACTCCATAAATATCTAACGTTACTTTACCAACCTATACCTCTTAGGGCTAATCACGCACTGTGCATGGGGAAGCAACTTAAAAGGAGAATTAATGAAGACTGGATTTGCAGACCCCTATGTTAAAAACCTGCGTGCTGCGGGCAGGTATACAGACTTGGTTTCAACAGGCTTAAATCTAAACATTAGGAAGAATGGCGGCAAGTACTGGGTATTCCGTTATTTATTGGCTGGGAGGCGTCGAGACCGATCGTTGGGCGTCTACCTGAGGTAAGTCTTAAAGTGGCGCGTAAGAGAGCTGTAGCCTGCCGTCATGAGTTATCTCAAGGCGTTTAAAACGTTGTTGTCTTAATCCTGCAGCTTGTAAATATTCTACCTGTAGGTACTATGGCACAACCCCTCCCTAAAGCATAAGGAATATAAAAGGTGAGATTCATCCACAATACGCCAATGGTTTTTATACAAAAGAGGCCAAAGCCGAGTTCAGCGCAAAAAATTTAATGCTCAGATACTTAACCGACTTAGGCAGCCACTGCAATATGTTCTATGAAAAGCTTAAAACCTGAGGCCAACCCCCTTCGGGGTATACGCAGTAAGACCTAACAGGCTCAGAACAATTGGCTCTTGTGGTGTTTAAAAAAACGCAGTCAAGTAAATGGGTTGACAAATTGTTATCCGTAGTGGTCTTTTGTCATACCCAGCATGCTAACAATATTAGGATCATGATTAAGCGGGAGCTCATGAAATTTCTTTCCCTCATGAAGTTTAGCTGCAATAAAAACGGATTCCGCCCTTTCAGTAAAGCCGCCTAGAGAACCCCAGTGAGTCTCATACGGAGGTAAATTTGCCCATGGATGCATTTCTGAACATAGCTGTTTTAGCCACTTACTCATGGATTGAAATTCTTCTCTTGGTAGCAAATATGTTTGATACAAGGTTAGCGGTTTATTTAAAAAAATTTCGGAACCATAGCTTTTGTCGAAAAATTTGTTAAAACTTTCTAAAAGAAATCCCCAATCTCGTTTCTCAGAAAATGCCAACGGATGAAATTTTCCTTGAGCATCCATAATATTTCCAACGCTCATTCCATATAAGCTCTCGGATGAATATGGTGCATTTTTTAAGCTCCGAATTAATTTTGATGCTCTAGGCGTCCATACCATATCATATTGACAAACCCCAATTAAATCAGCATCACCATATAATTCATTTTCTTCAACATGAACATAACAAGAAGTCTCACAGAATCCTCTAGCTTGGATTTCTGGGTGGAATAATTTTAATTTGTTCTCTAAAATTAGATTTGGATAATTTTTCAAATCTAATTCATTACCATTAATCCTCTTCTGATACTTCTCATTAACAGCATACAAAGAAAAGATTGATAAATAATCATCTTTTTCAAAATGCCTAAAAATAAATTCATCTATGTTTTTATGGAAGACACAAAATATTTTTATATTCATAAAAATTAACCTGATTTAGCTTGATTAAATATATCAATAAGTTTTTTAACAGCAACAGACCATGAGAAATTTTTTCCTATAAATTGCTGAGCAAAACTATTGTTTAATCTGCTTGCCTTGCCCTCAATTAGAAGTGAAAGCTGCTCTATCAGACTATCGAGTGAAGGTTTTAGCTCGGTTGTGTTGCCTGTTTTGTATAAGACGCTCTCAATATGTAATGCGAATGATTCATGAAAATAATCATCAGTTGAGCCACCTTTGGTAATTACTATTGGCGTACCGCTAGCAGCTGCTTCTAGAGGTGTCAAATTGAAACCCTCAGCCCTATATGGAGATACATAACAATCTGCCGCTCCATACAACCCATTTAATTGGCTTTGAGTTAAATTATCTGACATGGAGATAATTGATTTAGAAATATTTTCAGATGCCAGCTTAGGATTTTGTTGGTAAAGACCAGTCAATACATCACGAATGCGGATGCCATAAAGATTGCTAGAGTCTTTTAGAGCAAGTTTTAAGTGGGGGTATTTTGTCTTTAGTGTAGCAAATGCCGCTATCAAAATATCGATACCCTTATTTGGCGTCATAGCGCCCAAGGAGAGAATCAGAAAGTCTTCATCAGATACCTTTAGAGCATCTCTAAACTGTTTTCGCCTCAAATCAGAAAGCGGCTTGTAAATTTTTTGGTTGACACCATGCGGCACCACTACGACTCTAGATTCATCAAATCCAGCTTTTAAAAAGCCAATCTTTGACCAATTGGAGGGAGTGACCACTGTAAGACTACGATTATTGATGCCCTCTTGCAGTCTATCTTCATAAATATAACCATCTATATTTTGTAACTCAGACGTCCCAAATACAAATAATTTTTCACTTTGAGCTGGATAAAGTCTATAAGGAAAGCTAATTCTATAAGTTATGTCTTGTTTTTGAGTAAAGTCCGCAGCTTGTATTGAGGCAATTTTTTGCTTATCGCTCTCCTCGAACCCAGAGTTATTGTCAATTAAATTCCATTTTTCATCGTAAAAAGGTAGGTCCAGGTGTTGCAATTCCAAACCCATCCCTTTCATTTCCAGTAGCTGGTATTGATTGACCATTGCATAAGAATGATTAATACCTCGCCAACCCTCAATCAAAATTTTCTTTTTAGTCATTGGGTAATGATAGTCAAATTACTCCACTCAGGACTATTGAGGCCATATAAGCCTGCGTATGATGGACATTGCTTCAAAAAATTCAGAATCCTTTAAGCAAAATAGGGTAAAGAGGTTATCTGCATGGGACCCAAAAAACCTCATTGGATGGGGGTCGGTTTCTGGAAAATGCTAAAGGGGTCTTCCAATGCATGAATTTATGAGAAAAGATAGCCTTGATTTAAAACACGTTGAGTTCGCTGACCAGAGTGTGGTTTAAAGAGTGGCCTTGTGGGGAAGAAGTAGAAAAGGGCCCGAAGGCCCTTAATCTATTGACAAAATGGTGGAGTCGGCGGGAATCGAACCCGCGTCCGCAAATCCTCTACAACAAGTTCTACATACTTAGTCATATCATTTAATTTAGCCTGCTAGTCACAGATTGACATGTTCCACGCAAGCGATTCACTAAATTTTCGTACTACCCCTCGTGACGCGAGATAGTCTTATCTCTTGTATATGACCCTGATGTAGCTTGCGCTACCTGACCCAAGAGAGAATCAGTTCAGGGGCAACCGCAATTAAGCGGCTAGTGCGTAACGTTCGTCGTTAGCAGTTATTACATTCCCATTGATTTACGAGATAACGGGTCCTCGGTATGCCCTTGATGCTTTGTAATCCACGTCGAAACCATGTCGACCCCAGAGTTCATGCATAAGAATCTCTATTTTAAGGCCGATACTCTTAAATTGCTCAATATCTTTAAGAATGTGCTTTAAGCCCTATTGGGGAAGATGATTTCTAGTAGCTCTAGTGGATGGCGCACGAGGTAATCAGCGCCCCAGGCCTCGGGTGGCTCATCGCAACCACAGTAGCCATAGGCTGCTGCGATCGTTTGCATGCCAGCTGCTTTACCTGCCACGATGTCCCTAATGTCATCACCAACATAGACTGACTTACTGGGATCAATATTGGCCATTCTGGCGGCGTGCAGAATAGGTTCAGGGTGTGGCTTAGAGTAGGGTGTGGTGTCACCAGAAACCGTGGAGATCGCTCTCTGGCGAAGTCCCATGAGATCTGTCAGTGGGTTGGTGAAGCGTTCACTCTTGTTGGTAACAATGCCCCAAGGCAGCTTTGCTTGATCTAATTGATCGAGTAAATGATTGACGCCGTCAAAAATGACGCTGTCAACTAGGAGCGCTTTTTCATAATTGGCAAAGAATTCATCTCGAAGCACAATGAAATCCGGGTGATCGGGATCAATTCCAAACGCACCACTAATGAGTCCGCGTGCCCCAGCGGAGGCGCGTGGTCTTAATACTTCATATGCTTTAGGACTCAGCTTACGTGCCACCAGTAGTTTGTTTGCTGCTGCTACGAGATCTGGAGCAGTATCGGCAAGGGTGCCATCTAAATCAAAGAAGACTCCGCTAAATGGACTGACTTGCGCCACATTCATTTGCGTACCGCAATCATGTAGTTCACATCCACATCGTCACCGAGGCTATAGACTTGGGTCAGTGGGTTGTAGCTCATTCCTTTGATGCCAATCATCTCTAGTCCAGCTTGACGGGTAAATGCCACTAACTCAGAGGGTTTGATGAATTTTGCATATTCGTGCGTACCTTTGGGAAGCAGTCTTAAGATGTATTCGGCGCCAATGATGGCGAATAAGTAGGACTTAGGGCTGCGATTCAAAGTGCTAAAAAAGAGGGTGCCACCTGGTTTGCATAGTGTTGCACAGGCTTGAACTACCGATGCAGGGTCAGGAACATGCTCGAGCATCTCCATGCAGGTTACAACGTCATACTGTTCTGGTTGCTCTTGTGCGAGTGCTTCTGCGGAAATGGAGCGATATTGCAGGCTAGCGCCCACCTCTAAAGCATGTAATTCAGCAACCTTCAGAGCCTTTTCTGATAAATCAATGCCACAAGTATCGGCCCCTGACTGCGCAATAGATTCTGCGAGGATGCCCCCGCCACAACCTACATCAAGCACTTTCTTGCCATTGAGGTCTACGTAGGACTTAATCCAGTCCAAGCGAAGTGGATTAATGGCATGCAGGGGCTTAAATTCGCTATTGGGATCCCACCAGCGGTGGGCTAGGGCGCTAAATTTAGCGATTTCAGATTGATCGACGTTCATAAGCGTTAAACCATGGGTAATGCGGGTTAGATGAATTACGAATATAGCGGAAATAAAAAAGCCCGCTAGAAGCGGGCTTTTTTACAAGTAAAAAGAATTACTTAACTTTAGCTGTACCAACAACTTCGATGTCAGTACGGCGGTTCTTAGCGCGGCCTTCAGCAGTTGCATTGCTTGCAACTGGATTGCTCTTGCCTTTAGATTCTGTGTAGATACGGCTACCGTCAACACCTTTGCTTACCAAGTAAGTTTTAACGGACTGAGCACGACGCTGACCGAGAGCCATGTTGTAAGCATCAGTACCAATGCTATCAGTGTTACCAACAGCAATAATGACTTCCAACTTGATTTTGCTCAAGTCTTTAGCGATTTTGTCCAAAGTAGCTTTACCTTCTGGCTTCAAATCAGATTTATTGAAGTCATAGAGTGTGTCAGCTTGCAAAGTGATCTTGCTTTGGCTTACACCTGATTTGGCAGCTTTCTTAGGAGCTAACCAGCCATCGCAACCAGGAGATGCAGTTGCAGGTGTCCAGCTGTTATCGCGCCAGCACAATGTGCCGTCGCCGTTTTTCCAGTTCAAGCCAGCGCTGTTTACCCAGTTATCAGAAGCCATGGCTGCAGATGCAGAAACGGTAACAACAGAAGCGAGCAACACTTTTAGGGTTTTGTTCATTTTTAGTCCTCAAAAATCTCTTTTTTAATTAAAGTCAAACTTAAATGTAATTCGCCCTACTTTGAAGCAAAAAACCGCAAAGCGACACATCTCAATTTCGTACAAACTGACAGAATCTTAGCATAGGGGCCATCAGTCATCAAAATGATATTATTTCTAAATGGAACAAGCCGCTAAAGAAACACTACCAATATCCCTCGAAGACGAAATGCGGCGGTCCTATTTGGACTACGCAATGAGCGTCATTGTCGGCAGAGCCCTGCCAGACGTACGTGACGGCCTCAAACCGGTTCATCGCCGGGTCTTATTTGCGATGTATGAATTAAACAACGATTGGAACCGTGCTTACAAAAAATCTGCCCGTATAGTTGGCGATGTGATCGGTAAATACCATCCGCATGGCGATTCTGCGGTGTATGACACGATTGTTCGTATGGCCCAGGACTTCTCTCTGCGCTATATGCTGGTTGACGGGCAGGGTAACTTTGGCTCTGTAGACGGCGATAACGCTGCTGCAATGCGGTATACCGAGATTCGCCTTCGTAAGATCGCCCATGAGTTATTGGCTGATTTGGACAAGGAAACCGTGGATTTCGGGCCTAACTACGATGGTAGTGAGAAGGAACCCCTGATTCTTCCTGCAAAAGTGCCTAATTTGCTGATTAACGGTAGCTCAGGCATTGCGGTGGGTATGGCGACCAATATCCCCCCTCACAACCTAGATGAGGTGGTTTCGGCCTGTTTACATGTCCTTCATAACCCAGAGTGCACGATTGATGAGCTCATTGAGATCATCCCGGCGCCAGATTTCCCGACTGCCGGCATTATTTATGGTGTTCAAGGGGTTCGGGAGGGGTATCGCACAGGTCGTGGCCGTGTGGTGATGCGTGCTAAGACCCATTTTGAAGATATTGATAAGGGCGCGCGTCAGGCCATCATCGTTGATGAGTTGCCATACCAAGTAAATAAAAAGAATTTACTCGAACGTATTGCTGAGTTGGTTAACGAGAAAAAAGTAGAAGGTATCTCTGATCTGCGTGATGAGTCTGATAAGTCAGGTATGCGAGTAGTGATTGAACTCAAGCGTGGTGAAGTACCAGAGGTTGTTTTGAATAATCTCTATAAGAGCACTCAACTGCAAGACAACTTCGGCATGAACATGGTGGCCTTGGTGGATAACCAGCCACGCTTGCTGAACTTGAAGCAAATGCTCGAGTATTTCTTACAGCATCGTCGTGAAGTGGTAACACGTCGTACGATTTTTGAATTACGCAAAGCACGTGAGCGTGGTCATGTCTTAGAAGGCTTGGCAGTTGCATTGGCAAATATCGATGAATTTATTGCCATCATTAAAGCTGCAGCAAACCCAGTGATTGCTAAGTCAGAATTGATGAGCAAGGCATGGGATTCTTCCATGGTGCGTGAGATGTTGGCTCGTGCGGAGACGGATACCCCTGGTGGTCGTAATGCTTACCGTCCTGAAGGTTTATTACCTGAATACGGTATGCAGACAACAGGCCTCTATCGCTTGTCTGATAGCCAAGCACAAGAAATTTTGCAGATGCGTTTGCAACGCTTGACTGGCCTTGAGCAAGACAAGATTGTGAATGAGTACAAAGATGTCATGGCGGAGATTTCTGACCTTCTTGATTTGCTTGCTAAGCCAGAGCGTGTCACTCAAGTCATCGAGTCTGAATTGAAAGAAGTACAAGCCGAGTTTGGTATTGCCGGTGGTGACTCAGGTCGTCGTTCATTCATTGAAATGAATGCCACCGAGTTGTTCACAGAAGATTTGATCACTCCACAAGACATGGTGGTCACACTTTCTAACACGGGTTACATGAAGAGTCAGCCTCTGAGTGAATACCGTGCGCAAAAACGTGGCGGTCGCGGCAAACAAGCTGCAGCTACCAAGAATGAAGATTGGATTGAAACGCTCTTCGTTGCGAATACGCACGACATCATTCTGTGCTTCTCTGATCGTGGACGGATGTACTGGCTCAAAGTGTGGGAAGTCCCCCAAGGAAGTCGCAACTCACGCGGTAAGCCAATCGTCAATATGTTCCCGCTGATTGAAGGCGAAAAGATTACGGTGATTCTCCCGATCAAGGGCTATCAAGATGATCATTACGTCTTTATGGCAACCAGTTTGGGTACAGTGAAGAAGACACGCTTGTCCGACTTCTCTAATCCTCGTAAGGCCGGAATTATTGCGGTTGATTTGAATGAGAATGACTTCTTGGTAGGCGCAGCAATTACCGATGGTCAGCATGATGTGATGCTCTTCTCTGATGCTGGTAAAGCAGTGCGCTTTGATGAGAACGATGTGCGCCCAATGGGTCGTACAGCACGCGGCGTACGCGGTATGAACTTGGGTGAAGGTCATCAAGTGATTGCGATGTTGGTTGCTCCAGCTGAAGCTGCCGAAGGTGCTGAAGCAGTTGTCGTAGATGCAAATGGCCTCGCTATTCCAAGCAGCGTATTGACTGCAACCGAGAATGGCTTTGGTAAACGTACTCCAATTGGTGAATACACTCGCCATGGTCGTGGTACTAAAGGCATGATTGCAATTCAGACAACTGAGCGTAACGGTAAAGTAGTTGCTGCTGCTTTGGTTTCTCCTGAAGATCAAATCATGTTGATTACGACTGGTGGCATCTTAGTGCGCACGCGCGTTTCTGAGATTCGTGAAATGGGTCGCGCTACTCAAGGCGTCACCTTAATCAACGTCGATGAAGGCACTCGTTTATCTGGCTTACAGCGGATTGCTGAGAGTGATTCTGATGATGAGAATGATTTGGATGATGGTGAAGAGGGCGGGGATGTAGCCGCTGATCCAGCAGTTGACTCCAGTTCTGATGAAGCTGGTGATGCCTAATTGGCATTCATTTAAGGTTAACTAACTCATCATGACGTTTGACCGCCGCATTTTCAATTTCGCTGCGGGGCCTGCTACCTTGCCTGAAGAGGTATTAAAGCAGGCTGCTGCAGAGATGTTGAATTGGCAAGGCTTGGGCGCCAGCGTCATGGAAGTCAGTCATCGCGGCAAAGAGTTCATGGCTCTTTACGAAGAGGTATTGCAAGACTTACGCTCCTTGATGAGTATTCCTGACACCTATGAAATCTTGATGCTTCAAGGTGGTGGTTTGGGTCAGAATGCTGCCATTCCAATGAATCTCATGCCCTTAGCCAAGAATGGCCCTAAAGCCGATTTCTTAGTGACTGGTATCTGGTCTGAAAAGTCCTATAAAGAAGCAGAAAAATATGGTGTTGCCCATCTAGCAGCATCTTCTGCAGCTGAAAAATTTAATACGATTCCAGCACGCTCTACTTGGCAACTATCAGATGATGCTGCCTATGTGCATTACTGTGCCAATGAAACCATTGGTGGCGTAGAGTTTCCAGACGTGCCTGATGTCAATGGCAAGTTATTGGTCGCAGATATTTCGAGCAATATTCTTTCCAAAGAAATGGATGTCACAAAATGTGGCGTTTGGTTTGGTGGGGCGCAAAAAAATATTGGACCTTCTGGCGTAACGATTGTGATCGTGCGCAAAGATTTGATGGGTCATAGCATGAGGATTACTCCTTCGATTTGGGATTGGTCTAAGCAAGCGGCAACAGACTCCATGTTGAACACACCGCCAACTTTTTCGATTTATATGGCTGGCCTTGGATTTAAATGGCTGTTAAAGCAAGGCGGCGTCAAAGTCATCGAGCAGCGCAATCAAGAAAAAGCGGAATTGCTCTACAACTTCTTGGATCAAAGTAGTTTGTATGAGAATCGAGTCCCCGCAGAATATCGCTCCCGCATGAACGTCACTTTCTTCCTGAAAGATGAGCATTTAAATGCTCAGTTCTTGGAGCAATCTAATGCAGCAGGATTAGTTGCTCTGCGTGGTCACAAGGCTGCTGGCGGTATGCGTGCCAGTATTTACAACGCAATGCCGATTGAAGGTGTTAAGGCCTTAGTCGAATTTATGCGTGACTTTGAAAGGCGTGCTTAATGAGCTCTCAAGACCAGGGTACAGAAGAACAGCGCTTGGCGCCTATTCGCGAAAAAATTGACTCACTCGATGCTCAAATCTTAGATTTGCTGACTCAGCGCGCTAAAGCTGCGCAAGAGGTTGGTCATATTAAAGGTGGGTTTTCATCGCCGGTATTTAGACCAGAGCGTGAGCGTCAAGTTGTTGCGCGCTTACAAGAGCTGAGCAAGGGTCCACTCTTACCCGATGGTATTGCTGCAATTTGGCGCGAGGTGATGTCAGCTTGCCGCGCCTTAGAGGCTCGGCAGACGATTGCGTATCTCGGACCAGTGGGAACATTTTCAGAGCAGGCGGCACAAACGTATTTTGGCCACTCGATTGCAGGCTTGCCTTGCAATAGTCTTGATGAAGTGTTTAAGGCTGTTGAAAAGGGCGCCGCCCAATTTGGCGTTGTCCCCGTTGAGAACTCTAGTGAAGGTGCCATTTCTCGTACTTTAGATTTGCTCTTAGATTCTCCAATGCGTATTAGTGGTGAAGTGGTGCTACCTATTCGACACCACTTACTGACCAAGAGTGGTAATTTAGACGGGGTTACAACCGTATGTGCCCATGCTCAAGCTTTAGCGCAATGTCAGCAATGGTTAAGTGTGCATACTCCTCAATTAAAGCGTCAGGCAGTGAGCAGTAATGCTGAAGCGGCTCGCATGGCATCGATTGACTCAACTTTAGCGGCGATTGCAGGTGATCCAGCACAGGAGGCTTACGGTCTGCAGCAAGTGGCTGCCCAGATTCAGGATGATCCCCATAACCGCACGCGTTTTGTTGTAGTTGGAACGTATGAATGTCAGCCTACCGGCGCAGATCAAACCTCTTTGGTATTGTCGGTTGATAACCAGCCTGGTGCAGTACATCGTCTACTAGAGCCTTTGGCTAAGCATGGCGTTTCCATGAATCGTTTTGAATCTCGTCCAGCGCGTAAGGGCACATGGGAATATCACTTTTATATTGATGTTGCAGGTCATGCGGCAGATGCAAAAGTAGCCAAAGCATTGGAAGAATTAAAAACAACTGCCGCTTTTTACAAAAACCTCGGCTCCTATCCCCATTCAGCATGACATCTAAATCTCCTATTGGTTTAAAGCATATTCAAGCGATAGCGCCTTATGTCGGTGGACGTCCGATTAGTGAAGTGGCGCGTGAATATGGCTTAGATGAG
Organism: Polynucleobacter sp. es-EL-1; assembly: GCF_018687975.1. Taxonomy (NCBI): domain Bacteria; kingdom Pseudomonadati; phylum Pseudomonadota; class Betaproteobacteria; order Burkholderiales; family Burkholderiaceae; genus Polynucleobacter; species Polynucleobacter sp. es-EL-1. The sequence continues at coordinate 1,388,603 of NZ_CP061310.1, read as the reverse complement.
AGCAAGATTGTGAAATTGGCTTCCAATGAAAATCCATTGGGCATGCCAAAGTCTGCCCAAGACGCTATGCTCAAGGCGGCATCTGATTTAGGTCGTTATCCAGACTCCAATGGGTTTGAGCTCAAGAATGTATTGTCTGCGCGCCTCGGTGTTCCAACAGATTGGATTACCTTAGGTAACGGCAGTAATGACATTTTGGAATTGGCTGCGCGCGCGGTTGCTCAAGCTGGTGATGAAGTCATCTTCTCGAAACACGCTTTTGCGGTTTATCCATTGGCAACACAGGCTGTTGGGGCTAAAGCAGTTGAAGTTGCTGCCACTAATCACTTTGGCCATGATTTACCTGCGATGTTGGAGGCGGTGAAGGCTTCTGGTGATAAAGCTAAGCTGGTATTTGTAGCTAATCCCAATAATCCTACAGGCAGTTACTTGGGAGCAAAAGAGATTGAAGCATTTTTGGCGGCATTGCCAGCACATGTCGTAGTGGTTTTGGACGAAGCGTATAACGAATATTTAACCCCTGAGCAGCAATATGATGCGGTAGCTTGGGTGAAGCGTTTTCCCAATATGATTTTGTCGCGAAGCTTTTCAAAAGCGTACGGCCTCGCTGGTTTGCGAATTGGTTATGGTGTAGCTCAGCCCGCTTTGACTGATCTACTCAATCGCATTCGTCAGCCATTTAACGTAAATAGCCTTGCGCAAGCTGCAGCAATTGCAGCGTTTCAAGATCATGAATTTTTAAAGCAAGGTTTTGAGCTCAATCGGGCTGGCTTTGCTCAGTTAACTGAGGCATTTGATGTGCTTGGATTAACTTACCTCCCATCGGCAGGCAACTTTGTATTGGTAAAAGTTGGTGAGGACGATGGTGCTGGTGCTCGTATCAATTTAGAGTTACTGAAGCGCGGCATTATTGTTCGCCCAGTGGGTAACTATGGCTTGCCACAGTGGTTGCGTATCTCCATTGGCTTACCAGAAGAGAATGCTGCCTTTATTGCCGCCCTCCAAGAGATTTTGGCGAAGTAGCCATTCAAGAAAAATAGATAAACTCAATTAGCCAATGTCCATTATTAACCCCTCTAGCAACTACGGTACCGTCACGATTGTTGGTGTTGGTCTGATTGGCGCCTCTTTGGGTTTGGCTCTCAAGCAAGCTGGTGTGGTCAATAAAGTATTGGGTGTTGGACGTAGTGCGCAGAATCTAGATCAAGCCCTCAAGATGGGCGCGATTGATGCAGTGGTCGATTTGGTTGAGGGTACAAAACAATCTGATGTGATTGTCTTGTGTGTACCGGTTGCTCAAATGCGCACTGCTTTTGAAGTCATCGAGCCACACTTAGAGCCCCGGACTATGTTGACAGATGCTGGCAGTACCAAGGGTGATGTGATTTTGGCTGCGAAGGAAGTATTGGGTAAGAAAGCTTGTCAGTTTGTACCAGCACACCCTATTGCTGGTGGTGCACAACATGGTGCGAGCGCTGCTAAAGCCGATCTCTTTGTCGGTAAGCAAACGATTCTGTGTCCTCTGCAAGAAAACTCTCCGCAAGATACCGATCTCATTGAAGGCTTTTGGCAGTCAGTTGGTTCTATCGTTAAAAAGATCTCTTGCGTGCAGCACGATGCGATCTATGCAGCGGTTTCTCATTTGCCGCATATTCTGTCTTATGCATTAATGGCAAGCGTAGTGAATTCTGAAGATGCTGATCAAAAGCTCAGTCATGTGGGTGCAGGCTTTAAAGACTTCACCCGCATTGCGGCTTCAAGTCCAGAAATGTGGCGTGATATTTGCTTAGGCAATCGCACCGCGGTCCTCAAAGAGTTGGATCAATATCTACTGATTGTTAATCACATGCGTAAGTTGATTGCTGAGAATGATGGTGTCGGCCTAGAGAAGTTGTTTAATAAAGCCAGCAAAGCCCGTCAAGATTTGGATGGTCTTTGATGAGTGGTTTGCCTGAGATCCAGATTGGTCCATTTAAGCGAGCCCAGGGCTCGATTGTCTTGCCAGGATCAAAGAGTATTTCGAATCGCGCCTTGTTATTGGCTGCTTTATCTTCAGGTACAACAACTCTCAAAAATTTATTGGATGCTGATGACACTCAAGTGATGCGTAATGCCTTGCGTCAGCTGGGCTTAACAGTTACTGACAAAGCTGATAAGGTCTGCGTGGTTGAGGGTTGTGGCGGCAAGTTCCCAGTCCAAGATGCCGATCTTTTTATGGGTAATGCGGGAACAGCAATTCGTCCGCTCACGGCAGCGCTTGCAATGCAGGGTGGTAACTATCGTCTATCTGGCGTGCCTCGCATGCATGAACGTCCTATTCGGGATTTAGTTGATGGATTGCGTCAAGTGGGCGCGAAGATTGATTACGAATTACAAGCAGGTTATCCGCCCATCAAGATTATTGCCGCTGATATTGATATCAAAGATGTGGTGAAGGTCCGTGGCGATGTCTCAAGTCAATTCTTAACCGCCTTGTTGATGGCTTTGCCCTTGGTGGCAAAAGAGCCTGTCAAGATTGAAGTGATTGGTGAGTTGATTTCTCGTCCATACATCGACATTACCTTGAAGTTAATGGCAAGATTTGGAGTGACAGTGGCTTGCCCCGATGCGCAGTCATTTGTAATTCCTGCCAAAACTACTGATGTCGTTTATCAAAGTCCTGGAACTCTTTCTGTTGAGGGTGATGCATCTTCAGCTTCTTACTTCTTGGCGCTTGGCGCCATTGGTGGTGGACCGGTACGCGTCTTGGGTGTTGGTAGCGAGAGTATTCAGGGCGACGTTGCTTTTGCTGATGCGTTAGCGTTAATGGGTGCCAAGATTACTGCCGGTGAGGATTGGATTGAGGTTGCTGGTGTAAAGAATGCCAATGGCAAACTCAATGGCATCACAATGGATTGCACAGAAATTCCGGATGCCGCGATGACGCTCGCTGTTGCTGCATTGTTTGCAGAGGGTCCAACCCGCTTAAACAATATTGCCAGTTGGCGCGTAAAAGAAACCGATCGGATTGCAGCGATGGCAAACGAGTTGAAGAAGATCGGTGCTGTTGTGGAAGAGGGCGCTGACTACATCGTGGTTCAGGCGCCTACATCACTTGCTGATTGGAAGTCGCCAAGCGAAGGTATTGATACTTATGATGACCATCGCATGGCAATGTGTTTCTCATTGGCTGCTTTTGGCCCCAATGCGCTAAAGATCAATGATCCCAATTGCGTTGCCAAAACCTTCCCCACTTACTTCGCTGAATTTGCAAAGATTGTTGCCTGAGAATTGCTTTTTATGAACTTACCCCCAGTGATTGCCATTGATGGACCTACCGCCTCTGGCAAAGGTACGGTCGCCTCTTTGGTGGCGGAACAATTGGGTTTTCACTATCTGGATAGTGGCGCCCTATATCGTTTGGTCGCTCTGGGAAGTCAAAAAGCAGGAGTTGACCCCAAAAATGGCCCAGAACTGGGTATTTTGGCCAAAAAACTGGTGATTTCCTTCAAAAATGGTCAAATTTTGCTTAATTTTGAGGATGTGACTGATGCTATTCGTACAGAGGAGATTGGATTACTTGCTTCTGCAATTGCAGTGCATCCCGAGGTAAGGCAGGCTTTGGTGGGTGTTCAGCATGGTTTTCGAATAACTCCCGGCTTAGTGGCGGATGGCAGAGATATGGCGAGTGTCATATTCCCAGATGCGGTTTTGAAGGTTTTCTTGACGGCAACAGCGCAAGCAAGGGCAGAACGTCGGTATAAGCAATTGATAGCTAAGGGAATTTCTGCTAAACTAGACGACTTGCTGCATGATTTGCAGGAGCGTGATGCCAGAGACAGTAGTCGAGGTGCTGCGCCTTTGTTAGTGGCAGATGGCGCTAAAGTGCTTGAAACATCAGAATTATCGATAGATCAAGCAGTTAAGACAGTTTTAGATTGGTATCAATCCAAAATTTCTGAAGTCGCTAGAGGTGAAAGTAAGTAGTAAAGCTGTAGTTTTGGTGTCTTGAGAAACTCTACAACGCGATTTTCTAATTGAGCGTGTTTCTTGGGGCTTTTTTAACCTAACCCGTCGGGCCTTCTGGCGGCACAAAGTGAATATACATGTCTGAATCATTTGCAGAACTATTTGAAGAATCATTAACCCGATCGAATATGAAGACCGGCCAAGTTATTTCGGCTGAAGTCCTTCGCATCGACCATAACTTCGTCGTTGTTAACGCTGGCTTAAAGTCCGAAGCGTTTATTCCTGTTGAAGAATTCCATAACGACGCTGGCGAGATTGAAGTAGCTCCTGGCGATTTCGTTTCTGTTGCTATTGACGCTCTTGAGAACGGCTATGGCGACACCATCCTTTCCCGTGATAAAGCAAAACGCTTGGCATCATGGATGAACTTGGAAAAAGCACTCGAGCAAGCTGAGATCGTTACCGGTACTGTTACTGGTAAGGTTAAGGGCGGCTTGACTGTAATGGTTAACGGTATCCGTGCATTCTTACCTGGATCACTCGTTGATACACGTCCAATCAAAGACACCAGCCCTTACGAAGGTAAGACAATGGAGTTCAAGGTTATCAAGCTCGACCGTAAGCGTAACAACGTAGTGTTGTCACGTCGTGCAGTTGTTGAAGCTAGCCAAGGTGAAGAGCGTGCTAAGTTGATGTCCAACTTGAAAGAAGGCGCTGTTGTTACCGGCCTCGTTAAGAACATTACTGATTACGGCGCATTCGTGGACCTCGGTGGTATCGATGGCCTCTTGCATATTACCGATTTGGCATGGCGTCGTGTGCGTCACCCAAGCGAGATGTTGACTGTTGGTCAAGAAGTTACCGCTAAGATTTTGAAGTTCGACCAAGAGAAGAACCGTGTTTCACTCGGCGTGAAACAGCTTGGCGATGATCCATGGGTAGGTATCGCTCGTCGTTACCCACCAAATACCCGTTTATTCGGTAAGGTAACTAACCTGACTGATTACGGCGCATTCGTTGAAATCGAATCTGGTATCGAAGGTTTGGTACACGTTTCTGAGATGGACTGGACTAACAAAAACGTTGCTCCAAGCAAAGCGACTGCATTAGGAACCGAAGTTGAAGTCATGGTTCTGGATATTGATGAAGACAAGCGTCGTATCAGCTTGGGTATCAAGCAGTGCAAAGCCAATCCATGGGAAGAGTTCTCACGTGGCCAACAAAAAGGCGACAAGTTGACTGGCGCAATCAAGTCTATTACCGACTTTGGTGTGTTCATTGGCTTGCCTGGCGGCATCGACGGTTTAGTTCACCTCTCAGACCTCTCATGGAACGAGCCAGGCGAAGAAGCTGTGAAGAAATACAAAAAAGGCGATGAAGTTGAAGCTACTGTATTGGCCATTGATGTTGAGAAAGAGCGTATTTCTCTTGGTATCAAGCAATTGTCTGGCGACCCATTCAATAACTACACATCTGTCAGCGACAAGGGTAGCCTTGTAACTGGTACTGTGAAGGCTGTTGATGCTAAGGGCGCAACCATCCACTTGGCTGATGAAGTTGAAGCTTACTTACGTGCTTCTGAGATCTCAACAGATCGCGTTGAAGATGCACGCAATGTATTGAAAGAAGGCGATACCGTAACTGCAATGATTATCAATATTGATCGCAAGTCACGTGCTATTAATCTTTCAATTAAGGCAAAAGACAGCTCTGACCAACAAGATGCTATGAGCAAACTCCAAGGTGATGCGCAGTCCGGCACAACCAACTTGGGTGCTTTGTTGAAAGCGAAGTTGGATAATCAAGGCTAAATCAATATCGCCGCTTTCCATTAGGAGAGCGGCGATGTTTTATTGATAGACCATGTCAGAACAAGAGCAACAAGCAATTACCCGCTCCGAACTAGTGGAGAGCTTGGCGGAACAGTTTCCCCAGCTGCTACCTAGGGATGTGGAGTTGGCAGTAAAAACATTGCTAGACACCATGACTCATGCTTTAGCCGAAGGCAAGCGCATTGAGCTGCGTGGCGTTGGTAGTTTTGTTTTGCATCATCGTCCTGCTCGTACAGGCCGCAATCCAAAATCTGGTGAGAAAGTATTAATTCCAGAAAAGCGAGTACCCCATTTCAAACCTGGCAAAGAATTACGTGAGCGAGTTGACTACAAGCCTCTGAAACAAGCGGGCCCTAAAGAGGGTTCTGGTGCCTAGTCACATAACGCATAAGCAGTGGTCCATTTGGGCCATTTTTTTATTTAAGCTCTACACAGCATGATTCAAATCGCAACCTCCTGGTTACTATTACTACCAGTCATGTTTGGCATTGGCTGGCTGGCCTCGCGTTGGGATTTACGTCTTGAGAATCGCATGGATGAGCGTGAGCGCATGCGTCAACAGCGCTCAACCTTCAAAGGTTTAAGCCTTTTATTAAATGAGCAGCCTGATCAGGCGATTGAAACGCTGGTTAAGATTGCGCAGCTCGATCCAGAGACGATTGAACTGCATTTTGCGCTGGGAAGTTTGTTTCGCCGTCGAGGTGAAACAGAGCGCGCTATTAGGGTTCACCAACATCTTGCAGATCGCGATGACTTGAAGCCACGTGATCGAGACCATGCTGCTTATGAATTAGGTCGAGATTTTCTGCGCGCCGGTTTACTTGATCGCGCCGAGGCTTCGCTCAATCGTGTGGGTAAGGGTAAGTTCGCCGCCCCAGCTAAAGAGAGCTTGCTGGAGATGTATCAGATTGAGCGCGATTGGACCAAGGCCATCATCGCCGCTACTGAATTAGAGGGCCTACAAGGGAAATCCCATCACACAGAGATTGCCCAATTTCATTGTGAGTTGGGTCAAGAGGCGCTCCGGCGGAAAGATCTTCCTGCAGTGGAGCAGTCAATTGCTCTGGCATTGCAAGCAGTTCCCAATCATGCTCGTGCATTGATCTTGCAGGGCGATTATTTCATGGCGATGGATCGTCCAGCGCAAGCAATTGAAGTGTGGGCTGTGATTGCGAAGACGCATCCTGCTTATATGCATTTACTTGCAGATCGGTGGATGGTTGCACATACTGCACTAAATAAAGCAGATGAAGGCTTAAGTGCTCTTTGTGACTTGCTAAAGACTCAGGCCTCTGGTGAGTTGCTCGATATTGTGCAAAAACACATGATGCAAATTCGGGGTGCGCAGGCTACTGAGGGTATGTTGGTTGAAGTAATGCAACACTCACCAAGCTTAAGTGCACTTTCAAAGCTAGCCCAAACACGTTTAGTGCTCGCTGAATCGAATGGCACCCCAGAGCGAGTGTCGGATTTGCAAGCAACTCTTAGTTTATTGAAGCAACGTACTACCAGTCTTGCTCGCTATACCTGTGGAAATTGTGGATTTAGAGCACGTCGTTTTTACTGGCAGTGCCCAGGTTGTAATCATTGGGAGGCTTACTCTCCAAGACGCAGTGAAGGTGCCGTGCCTAGCGGCCCATCGATGTAATTACATTAAAGCTAGTTAATTAAACCGTCATCAAATGCAATTTTAATGGTGGTATTGAAATGAAATATAAGGAGTTGTTTTGAAAGTCACCATCATTGGCAGCGGTTACGTTGGTCTTGTTACTGGGGCATGTCTTGCAGAACAGGGTAATAATGTCTTTTGTGTAGACGTTGACCCTAAAAAGATCGATATTCTCAATTCTGGTGGCGTACCCATTTATGAGCCAGGACTTAAAGAGATGATTGAGCGCAATCGCGCTGCAGGCCGTTTGCAGTTCTCTACTGATATTGCTTCTTCTGTAGCGCACGGTGAGATTCAGTTCATTGCTGTTGGTACCCCTCCGGATGAAGATGGCTCTGCTGACCTTCAATACGTCGTAGCAGCAGCTCGCAATATTGGTCGCCATATGACCACCCCTAAGGTGATTGTCGATAAGTCAACTGTACCGGTGGGCACTGCTGACAAGGTTGCTGCTGCAATCACAGAAGAGTTGACTAAAAGAGGTCTTTCACCAGAACTCTGTTCTGTTGTATCTAACCCCGAGTTCCTTAAAGAGGGAGCGGCAGTAGAAGACTTTATGCGCCCAGATCGTATTGTGATTGGTACGCAAAATACGCCAGCAGGCCTGCGTGCTAAAGAGCAAATGCGTAAACTCTATGCTCCCTTTAATCGTCATCATGAACGCACCTATTACATGGATGTTAAGAGTGCTGAACTGACTAAATATGCTGCTAATGCTATGTTAGCGACGCGTATCTCTTTTATGAACGAGTTGGCCAATTTAGCGGACTTAGTAGGTGCTGATATTGAAGCGGTGCGCCAAGGAATTGGGTCAGACTCTCGTATTGGTTACGGCTTTTTGTATTCTGGCACTGGTTATGGCGGTTCTTGCTTTCCGAAGGATGTTTCGGCTCTATCCAAGACCGCCATTGAGCATGGCCGCGATCTGAAGATTTTGGACGCTGTCGAAGCCGTGAACGAAGCCCAAAAATATATTCTGGTTGAAAAGATTGAAAAACGCTTTGGCAAGAATCTGTCTGGTAAGAAGTTTGCCATGTGGGGCTTAGCATTTAAACCGAATACAGACGATATGCGCGAAGCGCCTAGTCGTGTCATCATTCAAGAGCTGGTTAAACGTGGTGCCCAGGTCGTAGCGCACGACCCAGTAGCGATGCCAGAAACTAAGCATTGTCTTGAGGTGGACTTTAAAGGCAACCCAGAAGGGCTTAAACAAGTGACTTTGGTAGATGACCCTATGGCAGCCACCCAAGGTGCTGATGCTCTAGTCATCGTGACTGAGTGGAAAGCCTTCCGTAGCCCTGATTTTGACCTGCTCAAAGCCAATTTGAAGAACCCGATTATCTTTGATGGCCGCAATCTATATGAGCCGCAATCTATGCAAGAATTAGGCATTGAATACCAAGGTATTGGTCGTCATAATTAGGCAGTAGATAAACGCTAAGAGAATCCATTAGAAAGATCAGTCAGTCCGTGGAAAAAGCCAACCGAGAACAATTTTCTAAAGCCCGCTTATTAGTGGTGGGTGATGTCATGCTCGATCGCTATTGGTTTGGTGATACGAATCGCATCTCTCCAGAAGCACCAGTTCCTGTAGTTCAAGTGGGCAAGATTGATGAACGTTTAGGGGGCGCAGCTAACGTAGCGCGTAACGTTGCAGCTCTTGGTGCAAAGACAACTATTTTGGGCGTGATTGGCGATGATGAGCCAGGTCGCCGTGTTTCTGAATTGCTGAAATCCAGCCACGTAGATAGTCAGCTTGAGGTCGATGGCAAAGTGCCAACAACTGTGAAGCTACGTGTCATCGCAAGACAACAGCAATTGATTCGTTTGGATTTTGAAGAGGCTCCTAGTGAGGCTGCCCTCGCTCATAAATTGGAGCGTTATGAAAAGCTTGTAGGAGATGCTGATGTCGTGATTTTGTCTGATTACGGCAAAGGTGCATTGGGACAAGTAGCTTTGATGATCGAGCAGGCTCGTGCGCAGAAGAAGATGATTTTGGTAGACCCTAAGGGTGACGACTACGCTAAGTACCGTGGCGCCACAGTCTTGACTCCGAATCGTAGCGAACTACGTCAAGTGGTTGGTCAGTGGACTAGCGAAGAAGATCTTACAAAGCGAGCGCAAGATCTTAGAAAATCATTAAACCTGGAAGCGCTTCTCCTGACTCGCTCTGAAGAGGGGATGAGTTTATTTACTGAGGCTGGTGTGAGCCACGTTAAAGCGCAAGCCCGTGAAGTATTTGATGTCTCTGGTGCCGGTGATACTGTTATTGGCACGCTGGCAGTCGCATTGGCAGCTGGCTGGCCCCTGGAAAGAGCGATGGCTTTGGCTAACCGAGCTGGCGGTATTGTGGTTGGCAAGTTGGGAACAGCCACCGTTACTTCTGAGGAATTGCAATGACGATTATCGTAACCGGCGCTGCCGGATTTATCGGCGCCAATATTGTTCAAGCGCTCAATGCGCGTGGTGAGAAAAATATCATCGCAGTAGATGATTTACGCCCTGCAGATAAGTATCGCAATCTAGCTGACCTAGACATCATTGATTATCTGGACAAAGATGAGTTTCTAGAAGCATTTAGAAGTGGTCGCTTCGGCAAAGTAAAGGCAGTTTTTCATGAGGGGGCTTGCTCCGATACGATGGAAACTGATGGCATTTTCATGATGGCTAATAATTTTCGCTACACCATGGATTTGCTCGATATCTGTACGGCTCAAAATGTTCAGTTGCTCTATGCCTCTTCTGCAGCAACTTACGGTGGATCAGATATTTTTATTGAGAGCCGTGAGCATGAGAAGCCACTCAATATTTATGGCTATTCAAAATTCTTATTTGATCAAGTAATGCGTAAGCGCTTTGCTGAAAAATCAAATTCTGCCCAAGTGGTTGGATTCCGATATTTCAATGTGTATGGTCCGCGTGAATCCCATAAGGGTCGCATGGCTTCTGTAGCTTTTCATCAGTACCATCAGTACAAATCTGCTGGTAAGGTGAAGCTTTTTGGTGAGTATGGCGGCTATGGCGCCGGTGAACAAAGTCGTGACTTTGTTTCGGTAGAAGACGTTGTCAAAGTTAATCTCTATTTCTTGGATCATCCAGAAATTAGCGGCATCTTTAATTTAGGCAGTGGTCGTGCGCAACCCTTTAATGATGTGGCACATGCAGTGGCTAACGCCATGCGTAAGATTGATGGTGCTAATCCTGCAAGTCTCGAAGAATTGGTTAAAGAAAAGGCGATTGAATACATTCCTTTCCCCGAAGCACTCAAAGGGAAGTATCAGTGCTTTACTCAGGCTGACCTCACTAAGTTGCGTGCCGCTGGGTATGCAGAACCCTTCTTAAATGTAGAGCAGGGTGTCAGTCGATATATTGCTTGGTTATCAGCCAATACTGATTTCTTGGCAAGCCCGCTTTAAAGACTGAAATACAGTCAACAGTCTTTAATCCCATTCGTTGTAACTGATTCACCGGCACGTTGTGCGGGTGGATTTTTTTATTCACTAATGGAGATTGCATGAATCAATTATTAAAGTCTTTAGTATTTTCGGTATTAGTAGCTGTCTCTGCTTTATCTGCGGCCTCACCAGTCAACGTCAATACTGCTACCCAGTCTGAGTTAGAGAGTATTAAAGGAATTGGCCCATCCAAGGCTAAAACTATTATTGCCGAGCGATTGGATGGAGGTCACTTTCAGGATGCCAATGATTTGCAAAAACGGGTACGGGGAATTGGCATGAAATCAGTCGAGAAAATGGTGAGTAATGGTCTGACAATCGAAGCGCCAAGTTCCTTTCGTGAGCCCAATGGGCGCACCAACAAGGAGGGGTCTAGCTCCACTAGGCGTAGTTCGCGTTCTCAAGGCGGTTCTCGTCATCATACGGATCGTACGGGCTCAAATCGCCGAAATTAAGCCCTTATATGTCTAGGCGCGCTTATGGCTAAAATGGCTTCATGAGCACACCTTCTTACCTTACCATTTCTCAGACTGTAGGCAATACGCCTTTAGTTCGTTTACAACGCATTCCAGGTGCGGATATCGACAAAAGAAATAATCTGATTTTAGGTAAGTTAGAGGGCAACAATCCAGCGGGGTCGGTTAAAGATCGACCCGCGCTGTCGATGATTCTGCGTGCTCAAGAGCGTGGTGAAATTAAGCCAGGCGACACTCTGATAGAGGCAACGAGTGGTAATACCGGTATTGCCTTAGCAATGACGGCTGCGATGCTAGGTTATAAGATGATTCTAGTAATGCCCGAGAATCAAAGTATTGAGCGTAGACAAAGCATGGCTGCTTATGGTGCTGAGCTCATTTTGACGGCGACCTCTGGCGGTATGGAATTTGCACGTGATTATGCTTTGCAGTTGCAAAAAGAGGGACGTGGTCGATTGCTTGATCAGTTTGCCAATCCTGATAATCCCCGTGCACATATTGAAACGACTGGCCCAGAAATTTGGCGCGATACGGATGGGCAAGTCACTCATTTCATTTCTGCAATGGGTACTACTGGGACTATTACTGGTGTATCCACCTTTCTGAAGTCGATGAATCCTGATATTCAGATTATTGGCGCCCAACCAGAAGAAGGTTCACAGATTCCGGGTATTCGTAAATGGGCTCCGGAATATTTACCAAAAATTTATCAGGGCGATAGAGTGGATCGCATTGAGTATGTCAGCCAGGCTGAAGCTGAAGAAATGGCCCGACGTATGGCGGCCCAAGAGGGTATTTTCTGCGGTATATCTGCTGGTGGCGCATTGGCTGTGGCTTTAAGGGTTGCACGTCAAGTGGAAAATGCCACGATTGTGTTTATTGTGTGTGACCGTGGTGATCGCTATTTGTCTACCGGCGTATTCCCTGCTTAAGTCGGTAAGCAACATACCGCTGCTCTAACTCTTTTGTTTTGACTTTTTTGAGCCTGTTTTTTTCGTCTTTGCTTTTGTAGCCCCGGGCGCCTTTACTACCCCTGCATCAGTGTTCGCTGGTACTACACTTTGGTTTTTATACCCCAGCGCTTCTGCAAATTCAGCAACACTTTGTGCATAAAAATAACTGCGGTTGTACTGAACAATCGAGAGAAAGTTATTAAGACCAACTACGTAACGGACTTGATCAATTCCATCTTTGTCGGGATAAGGAAGATCGACAATCAGCGCTTTACTCTGAGGCTCCACCCCACCGCTTTGCAGATCTCCCTGGGCCTTTGTCAAAATACCTTTTTCAATAAGCTCTTGCACTGTGTACTTGAGTTGAGGTTCGCCATCCGCTAGCGCTCTTGCAGCTTCAATCCCCGATTCTGGGATTGGGAAGTAAATGGGCATACCTGGTTGCCAGCCATGTTTTCTCATGAAGTTAGCAACACTAGCGATCGCATCCTTAGGACTTTGTTTGAGATCAATATAGCCGTCACCATCTCCGTCAACTGCAAAGCTACGAATACTGCCTGGCATAAATTGAGGCAATCCAATGGCGCCAGCATAGGAGCTATTTTGATTGAGGCAAGAATTCAATCGTGAGTTATTAACGCCCTGAATACTGTTATTTGCCGGTAGCTGACCGCCAGCCTCAGTCCAGCACAAGAGAATGAGATCTTGTAATTGGTCCTTAAAGAGTTGCTCGCGCGCTGCTTTGTTTGGAGTATCTGGATAGCTAAAGGCCAGGGTAGATAAAACATCCTTGACTCGAAAGTTCCCAGTATGACGACCATAGATGGTTTCAATGCCAATAATCGAGACAATGACTTCAGCGGGTACGCCAGATTCTTGCTCAATCTTGTCTAGAAAGGCTTGGTTTTGCTCCCAAAATACTTTTCCGGCTTTTAGGCGGATGGGCTCAATAAAGCGTTTGCGATAAGCCACCCAATTCTTTTTAAAGGTTCCCGATGGGGGTAATACGAGCTTGCGGATGGATGCAATGGTCTTAACATCGGCAAAACTAGATTCGAGGATAGGTAAAGGGATGCTTTGTTTCTGCGCAACTTGGCCAATTAATTGCTTAAGGTTTTGGCTAATTTGGGCCTCTGAAGCAAGATTCTCGGACTGGTTTACGATAGCCTCTGGAGTTTTTACTTCTTGGGTGGGGGTGGTAGAGCAGGCACCCAAGACAAGTGAACTAATTAGTAATACAGTAAAGTGGCGGGCGCGAAAATTCATGAAATAGGGTGTGGGTTTTTGATGTGCCGCAAGAATAAATGAAATTATAAAAATTATAGTTCTGCTAAAGGGAATTCTTAGTCATGACAACAGGATACATAACGCATTCAGACTTTCTCAAGCATGAGATGGGCAGTCACCATCCTGAGTGCCCAGAGCGCATTCAGGCCATTAATGATCAACTCATTCGTAGCGGTATAGATCGTTTTTTACACCATTTAGATGCGCCATTAGCAAGCGAGGATCAACTTGAGTTAGTACATAGCCCTGAGCACATTGCTTTTGTCAAAGAACGATCCCCAGCTAGTGGCTACTACATGCTAGATGGCGACACCATTATGAACCCTTATACATGGAGTGCAGCTCTGCGTGCTGCTGGTGCGGCTATTGCAGGGGTAGATGCTGTGATGAAGGGTGAGGTCGAGAATGTATTTTGTGCAGTTCGTCCACCAGGGCACCATGCTGAACCAACTCGCTCGATGGGATTTTGTGTTTTTGATAATGTGGCAGTAGCCGCTCGCTATGCCATGGAGGAGTACGGTATCAGTCGTGTGGCGATCATTGATTTTGACGTACACCATGGTAATGGTACTGAGGCGGCATTTTTTAATGATCCCAATGTGCTGATGTGTAGCTTCTTTCAGCATCCCTTCTACCCCTATAGTGGCTTGGATAAAGCAAAGAATATGGTGAACGTCCCACTACCAGCTGCCACACGTGGCGATGTAGTGCGCTCAATCGTAGAGGAGCAGTGGTTGCCACGGCTAAGAGAATTTGAGCCAGAGCTCATCATTATTTCTGCTGGGTTTGATGCGCATCGTGAGGATGATTTGGGTCAGATGGGTCTGGTAGAGGATGACTATGCTTGGATTACTAAGAAGCTCAAAGAAGTTGCCAATCAATTTGCCCACGGTCGTATTGTGAGTTGTCTAGAGGGTGGATATAACTTGTCTGCCTTGGGGCGCAGCGTAGTGGCTCATGTGAAAGCACTGGCTGACATCTGAAATGATTTTGCCTGGGATGATTGTGGGCAGATAAAATAGAGAAGTTAATTCATAGATTAGAGAATTGAGAATGAAGATTTTAGTAGCTGTAAAGCGTGTTGTAGATTACAACGTCAAAATCCGCGTTAAGTCAGATGGTTCTGGTGTTGATCTTGCCAATGTCAAGATGAGTATGAATCCTTTCGATGAGATTGCTGTTGAAGAGGCGGTGCGACTGAAGGAGGCTGGTGTTGCCAGTGAGATAGTGGTGATTTCTGCCGGCCCTACCCAATGTCAGGAAACGCTTCGTACAGCTCTAGCAATCGGCGCAGATCGAGCCATCCTAGTCGAGGAAGACGCTGAATTACAACCTCTTGCAGTTGCCAAGATCCTCAAAGCCTTATGTGAAAAAGAGCAAGCGCAAATCGTGATTCTGGGTAAGCAGGCAATCGATGATGATAGTAATCAGGTGGGCCAAATGTTGGCTAGTCTAATGGATATTCCGCAAGCGACTTTTGCGTCTAAGGTGCTCATAGCGGATGGTAGGGCCAATGTGACTCGTGAAGTTGATGGTGGTCTAGAGACAATCGCCATTAGTTTGCCGGCAGTTATTACAACTGACTTGCGTTTAAATGAACCTCGTTACGTTACTCTCCCCAACATCATGAAGGCCAAGAAAAAGACGCTTGAACTGATTAAGCCAAGTGATCTTGGGGTGGATATTAGCCCGCGCCTTAAAACCCTCAAAGTGGAAGAGCCTCCTAAGCGCTCAGCTGGTGTGATGGTGGCCGATGTTGCTGCTTTGGTTGATAAATTAAAAAATGAAGCGAAGGTAATTTAAATGGCTGCATTAGTAATTGCTGAACACGACAATGTCTCTCTCAAGGCGGCAACCTTAAACGCAGTGAGTGCTGCCTTACAGTGCTCACCAGAGGTGGATATTTTGCTAGCCGGTAGCAGATCTGATGCTGCCGCAGCTGCAGCTACCAAAATTACTGGGGTTCGCAAGGTGATCCAGATTGATGATGCAGCCTTGGCTGACCAGTTGGCTGAGCCGTTAGCAGCCCAGATTCTGTCGATTGCTTCTGATTACGGTCATATCTTGGCTCCTGCAACTGCAAATGGCAAAAATGTTCTGCCACGAGTTGCCGCTAAGTTAGATGTTGCCCAGTTATCAGACATTACCAAAGTGATATCAGCAGATACTTTTGAGCGCCCAATATATGCGGGCAATGCAATTGCTACTGTTCAATCAATCGATCCCGTCAAAGTGATTACAGTTCGCACTACTGGCTTTGATCCAGCTGCTTTGGGCGGTTCTGCAGTACTTGAAAAGCTTGCTGCTGTAGATGGCTCTGGTAAATCCACTTTTATTGGTCGTGAATTGACTAAATCTGATCGTCCAGAATTGACTGCTGCCAAGATTATTGTGTCTGGTGGTCGTGGCCTTGGTTCTGGTGAGAAGTACCAAGAACTCGTGGTGCCATTGGCTGATAAGTTAGGTGCTGCACTGGGTGCATCTCGTGCTGCGGTAGATGCAGGTTATGTGCCTAACGACTATCAAGTTGGTCAAACGGGCAAGATTGTGGCGCCACAGCTTTATGTTGCTGTAGGTATTTCTGGTGCGATTCAGCACTTAGCTGGTATGAAAGATTCCAAGGTCATTGTTGCTATCAATAAAGATCCAGAGGCGCCAATCTTTGGTGTTGCTGATTATGGTTTAGTTGCCGATTTGAACGTAGCGGTTCCTGAGCTTACAAAGGCGCTGTCATAATCAATTCAATAACTTAGCTGTCTCCAAGTAAAAGCTATCCGCATTATTGGGATAGCTTTTTTGCTTCTTTGAGTTGTGAGATGAAAAATTGCTCAAATGCAATGGCTAGAAAAGTCATCATGAAGCCAGCACCAAATACCAATGAAAAAATCACTGTGAGTACAACTGGCCAGCCCGATTTTGTAGCGCGACTTGGCTCTAAGTCAGGGTTGAATTGAGCATCCCATTTTTCATCGGCGCGTAGACCGAAGGCAATTGTCGTAAGCCAACTTGCTTCTAGCGTGATGAATCCAAAGGTGATGAGAACCCATCCGGGCGCAGAATTAAATTGGGTATCTTTGAGGATGAGCCATCCAGCAATGCCGCCAATGAACGCAAAGAGCTGAGCCCAACCCCAGAATGATTTAAAGCCTTGGAGGTAAAAACAATTGAGGCCCATGCCTGGAAAAAATAATCCAAGTGAGCAAAATAGAAGTTTGTGTTTTTTCATAGCTACTTTCAGGAACAGTGATTATTTTGCATCACTAAGCTATTCCATGCTTTTTAATTAGCGCGTTGAGTGAAACTGAGAACCTCACGGTTCGCTCCAATCATGAGCAATTGATCGCCATTGCGCACAATGTTGCGGTAGTCATTGAGCTCATAGAGAAAGTCTCGTTCTAATTCCATCCGCTGAGGTGTGCAAGCCATCTTGGTACTGGCGATTTGATCGAGAGTGAATCCTCGAGCATCCTCGTTGATCCGAGCCGTAAAGCGATTGCAGCCCGTTGATCCGCTGATGCGCTCCCCATTGCCATCAAAAACAATTTGGATGGGATTGCTGTTGTCGCCCTGGGGGATTTGCCTGGTGCGAACCTCTCCCCGACTGTTGGGGGGTAGGTTCCAGCGTACAAGCTCCCACTTAGTATTGCGAAGCTCGCTAGCGGGAGGACTAGTTTTGGCAGTGCATGGCGGTATGACGTTGGCGCAAGCAGTTAGAAGGCTCAATCCTGCGCAAGAAATCACTAGAAACAGTCTATTTAAAGAGCCTCTAAATGGAAAAAAGGGTGCTATTTTAGCGGTCATATTTCTGTAACTTATTGTTTTTAATGGGTATTTATTGATTTCTGCTATCTCATTCTACTGTTGTAGCTCCATTGGTGAAGTTTTAAATAGGTGGAACAAGTAGGGGTTTTCGTCTAGAATATGAGGTTTTCCGCTCTACCGTGCATTTGTATTGTCAATTTGCCTGGTAAGTTGGAGCCCAAGATTTTGTAGTAATTTCATTGGGTTGTAATCAACCTGTTTTCATTTTAGATTTTAAGGAATAAGTATGGTCGTCATTCGACTGGCACGCGGCGGTTCAAAGAAGCGCCCTTTTTATAGCATCGTAGCTACAGACAAGCGTAATCGTCGCGACTCGAACTTCATCGAGCGTATTGGTTATTTCAATCCACAAGCAGCTGAATCTGAGCAGGCAATGCGTATCGCTCAAGATCGTTTGACTTATTGGACTGGTGTTGGCGCACAGATTTCTCCAACAGTTGTTCGTTTGATTAAAAACAATCCTGCAGTTTAAAAACATCCATATCAAAGACTTTTTCTCATCGATAAAGTCTTTGGTAGCAGAATTGATTTGTAGTGTCATTTGGGGAAATGGGGTGGCTTTATCATGAGTACACCTTCCCTAGATGATCTGATTGAGCTTGGCGCAGTCCAGGATGCTCAAGGCCTGCAGGGTCAGATTAAGATTCGTCCGCATTCATCGGACCCCGTAGCGCTTCTATCTTCTAAAGAAATTTGGCTATCACTCATCCCTCGTCGAAGTGCAGGTGTTGCGCTATCTTATGAGCAGGCATCATTAACGCTCTACAAAGTAAAGCTAGCAAAGATGCATAGCGGTACAGTTGTGATGGCCTTAGATGGCGTTACAGATCGTGATCAAGCTGAAGCTTTAAAAGGCGCACGCATTTTGGTGGCACGCGATGTATTCCCAAAGGCGGAGACTGATAGCTATTACTGGGTAGATCTCATTGGCTGCAAAGTGATTAATCTCCAAGATGAAGATCTTGGAGAGGTGATCGACATTAATGACAATGGTGCACACGGCATTATTGCTATTGGCGATCTGCAAACAAAGACCGTCAAACAATTGGTTCCTTTTGTAAAAGAAGTGGTTCAAAACGTTGACCTGGCAAATAAGCGCATTACACTGGATTGGCAAGCCGACTGGTAGTCCAATCTAAAGCCACAACAGTAATTGATCCTTAAATTCCAATATGCGCTTTGATGTAGTGACCTTATTTCCAGAGATGTTCTCCGCTTTAACTCAGTGGGGTATTACTGGGCGCGCCTGTGATCAAGGTCTTGCCAAGGTAAATCTTTGGAATCCCCGCGATTATTGTGCTGACCCTCGTAAAACAGTGGATGATCGTGCTTATGGTGGTGGCCCAGGAATGGTCATGATGGCAAAACCCTTGGAAGACACCTTATCTGCTGTTAAAGCTGCACATCAAGCAGAAAATATCGCTTCTGGGCCAATTTGTCTTTTGGCGCCTCAAGGTGAGGTGTTTTCGCAGAAGATAGCGACAGATATCCTCAGTTATCGTAATTTAACCTTTATTTGCGGTCGATATGAGGCTGTTGATCAGCGTTTTATCGATCGAAATGTGGATTTGCAGCTTTCTATGGGCGATTTTGTGGTTTCTGGCGGTGAATTACCCGCCATGACTATGATGGATGCCGTGATTCGCCTTATTCCAGGGGCATTAGGGGATGGAGAATCAGCAATCCAGGATAGCTTTATGAATGGACTTTTGGACCATCCTCACTATACCCGCCCAGAAATATATGAAAATTTATCTGTTCCGGACGTGCTTTTAGGCGGACATCACGCTAAAATAGCGGATTGGCGTCGGCAGAAGTCTTTAGAGCTGACGTTAACGCTTCGGCCTGATCTGATTGAAAAGGCGCGAGCAAATGGGTTGCTAAGTAAAGAAGATGAGCATTTTCTTCGTACGCTGTCAGTAATGTCAGTTGCGAATAAATAGTTTGTGTTTTGATTTAGTGAAATGGTTTTAACTACATCCTCTGTCTGGTCCGTTGATGAAAGTCTCGGGATTGAACGCTGACAAGATGTTTAAGGATTAATAATGAATTTGATCGAAAAAATTGAGCAAGAAGAAATTGCTCGCTTAAGCGCTAATAAAACTCTTCCAAGTTTTGCCCCTGGCGACACTGTTGTAGTTGGCGTAAACGTTGTTGAAGGTACACGTAAGCGTACCCAGGCGTTTGAAGGTGTTGTGATTGCTAAACGTAATCGCGGACTCAATTCCAGCTTTATCGTTCGCAAAATTTCATCTGGCGAAGGCGTAGAGCGTACATTCCAAACTTACTCACCATTGATTGCTAGCATTGAAGTGAAGCGTCGCGGTGATGTACGTCGTGCTAAGTTGTACTACTTGCGTGATCGTTCAGGTAAGTCTGCACGTATTAAAGAGAAGTTGCCTGCTCGTAAGGTTGCTGCTCCAACTGCTGCATAAGCATTGCTTTAATGCGGTGAGAAGGCAGCCTAGGCTGCCTTTTTTATTGCCCTAAAATAGATCTATGACTCAGTCACCACGCTCAAACAATTCGGCCTTTAGTGCTGCTGTGCCAGCGGGGTTTGATGCGCAAGCCATTCCGATTCAAGAAGTTTGTAGCGATCAGCCAAGGATTGCAGTAGATCGCTTGCATCCAATGGCGCTCAAAAGTCGCTTGCAGAGCCCGCCCCCTTGGCAGCCAGAAATCACTGATGAAAATCGCCATGTGATTGCTGCAGACATTATTGCTAAGCGTCAGGCAGCGGGAAAGGTTACCCATGCTGCGGTATTAATTCCTTTGCTGTTAAAAGAGGAGGGGCTCTCAGTCCTATTAACGCAGCGTACGAATCACTTACATGATCACGCCGGTCAAATTAGCTTTCCTGGAGGCCGAATGGACCAGCAGGATTTGACTCCTCATGACACAGCTTTGCGTGAGAGTGAGGAAGAAATTGGTCTTCAGCGCGAGGCGGTGGAGATCATCGGTCATTTGCCTCAGTACTTAACTGTTTCGGGCTATAGTGTTACACCAGTGGTCGCTTTAGTTCAACCTCAGGCAGAATATGTCTTAGATACATTTGAGGTGGCTGATGTTTTTGAAGTGCCCTTACACTTTTTGATGGATCCAGCCAATCATCAGGTGCGGGTTTGGCAAAGTGATTTGGGTAGCCGTCGTTTTTATTCAATGCCCTATGAAAATCGCTTTATTTGGGGTGCTACTGCTGGAATGTTGCGTAACCTTTATCATTTACTAAAAGTATGACTTTCTTTTCTATTCTTATCGCCCTCATTGCTGAGCAATATCGCCCAGTAACTTCCGCTCATTGGATTGCGCGTATCAGTGCGCGCTGGTTGGATTGGGTTGCAGGGGAGTTTGGTGGAAAGACGGAGCAGGGTGCAAGCCCGGTGGGCGCTCGTATGGCCTGTTTAGTCGCCTTCATATTGCCAACCTTTTTAGTATTTGTAATCTATGTAGTGTTTATGGTGACGTTTCCCATTCTGGGCTTTATTTGGAATGTGATCATCGCCTACCTATTTTTTGGCTTTCGCCAATTTAGCCATTCCTTCACCTTGGTTCATGAAGCGATTGCAAATCATGATTTACCCGCTGCTCGTGCAGCATTGGGTGAATGGTATGGGCCTGAACTAGATACAGCCAATCTATCTGAAACAGAAGTCATTTCTCTAGCCTTAGAGCGTGCAATTATTGGTTCGCATCATCATGTATTTGGAGTGCTATTTTGGTTCTTAATGCCAATGGGTCCTGCGGGTGTGGTGCTATACCGTCTTGCAGATACAGCGGCGCAGCGCTGGTCACAGAGAGGTGACTTCAATTTAGGTGAGTCTGCTCGTCATTTTTTCTATGTCTTAGATTGGGTTCCAGCTCGCATTACGGCAATTGGCTTTGCTATTGTCGGTAACTTTGAAGGCGCAGTGTATTCATGGCGACACCTTACGCAAAAATGGTCTGATTCCTTATCGGCTGTGATTTTGGCCGCTGGTAGTGGTGCTCTTGGTGTCCGTTTGGGTGAACCAATGAGTGAGCCTGATAGTGATGAAGCTTTGCGAATGGCTGAGGCTGGTGAGCCAGTAGTTTATGAAGTGGGTCTAGAGCCTAATGAGCGAACTATGCGTTCTGCAGTAGGCTTGGTATGGCGCCTGGTTATCGCTTGGATGATTTTATTGCTAATGCTGACCATCGCTCTTTGGCTTGGCTAATTCCTTGAATCTGCGTATCGGCTGTTTTTGAGTCGGAGCGTAACTGTCTAAATAGCGCTAGTCTTTCTGGCGCTATTTCATTTTTGTCTACCGCATCTCGAATGGCGCAGTCTGGTTCAGACTGATGTGCGCAATTATGAAAACGACACTTCCCAAGATATTCTTTGAACTCCCTGAAGGCATGCTCTAGTTCGCTCACGGACATATGGGCTAAACCAAATTCTTGAAACCCTGGAGAGTCAATGAGTGCGCCTAGCTTGCCATTAGCATCACGTCCCCAGGATTGGGGCAATTCAAAATAGCGACAAGCAGTAGTTGTATGTTTACCGGTATCAAGCCTGACTGAATATTCTTGTGTAATGGCAGCAGCATTGGGTATCCAAGCATTTAACAGGCTGGATTTTCCCATGCCAGATTGCCCAACAAAGACAGATACCTTTCCGGATATGGCTGGGCGAAGAGCCTCAATCGATGCTGCATCAAACTTGGCAGATACCTCCGTAACTGGATAGCCCATACGCGCATATGGCGCAATGATTTTTCGGGCATGCTCTAAATTCTCTTTGAGGTCGGATTTATTGAGCAGAATATGCAGGCCAATTTGGTTTGTTTCTGCAGCGACTACTGCTCTGCCTAATAGGTCTGGCGAGAATGCAGGCTGAGTGGCAAGCACAACCAAGATTTGATCAACATTAGATGCAATGAGTTTGCTTTTAAAAGCATCCGATCGGTAGAGTAAATTTTCTCTGGGTTCAATGCGAATAATGCGTGCTTGATCAGCTGAAGTCATTTCTAACAACATACGATCACCAACCGCGCCAATATGCTGTTTGGCCGGAGTGCTCACTTGAATTAACTCTCCAGCAGGGCTTTCATTGCCGTACTCATCTTCAAGTAAGCGCTGCGCTAAATAATGCCTCCCGTAAGAGGCAGTCAGTAGCGCACGAAATTGATCCATTAAGGCTGATGCGAATTAACTAAATCGTTTGAGATTAGCAATTCGTAATGGTGCAGGTGGGTGAGAGCTGTAAAAGGCTGTGTAGATCGGATCTGGCGTTAAGGTTGAAGCATTGTCTTGATACAGCTTTACCAAAGCCGAAATCAAATCCGAGGCAGAGGATTTCTCAGCGGCAAAGCCATCGGCCTCATATTCATGTTTACGTGACGCCAAACTAGACAGAGGTGTGAGGAAGAAGCTAAACACTGGTGATACCAGCATAAAGAGAGCTAAGGCAAGACCACCGTTATAGCCATTTGGGTTGGGAGTCACGCCGAGATCGCTATAGAACCATGGCTGAATACTAAGCCAACCCAAAGTTGCGAATGATAATAAAAATAGAATATACATAAAGATCAATTGTTTTCGATTATGTTTTTTCTTGAAGTGTCCTAATTCATGGGCTAAGACGGCTTCGATCTCTGCGGGCTCTAGTTTTTCAATCAAAGTGTCATAAAAGACTATGCGTTTCGCAGTACCCATTCCGGTAAAGTATGCGTTCCCATGGCTGCTACGCTTGCTACCATCCATCACAAATAGACCTTGGCTTACAAAATTACAGCGATTTAGCAGAGCCTCAATTTGTGTCTTGAGTGCGCCATCCTCTAATGCTTGAAACTTGTTAAAGATGGGGGCAATAAATGTTGGCGCTATCACCTGCATTACGGTTGCATATACAACAACAACACCCCAGGCCCAAAGCCACCAAAGGTCACCTGCTTTTTCCATGAGGCTCAGTACTACCCATAACAAGGGCACGCCAATTGCGCCACCTACACCAATACCTTTAAACATATCGCTAAAGAACAATCTGGTGTTCATGCGGTTAAAGCCAAAGCGCTCTTCTAAATGAAATTGTTTGTACCAAGAAAAGGGAATATCAATAATCCCAGAAATCAAAACAATGGATACCAACAAGGCAATTTGTTGGGCAATGCCTTCACCCAAGAGTCCTAAGAGCGCTGAATTGAGAAGTTGTAAGCCACCCAAAAGCGTAAAGGAAATGAGGATGATGGCACTGACACCATTCTCTAAAATACCCAAGCGTAATTTGGCGATCGTATAGTCAGCAGCCTTTTGATGCTCAGCTAAAGTAATCTGGGAGGCGAATTCTGCAGGGACCGAATCACGATGATTGGCCACATGGCGAATTTGGCGTTGAGATAACCAGTGGCGTAAACCAAAGCTGGCAACAAAGGCGATTAGAAAAACAATAGTGAATGTCATGAGATGATTATAGATATGAGTGAAAAAACAAGTATTCCGACAGCAAAATCTGCTCCCGCTAGCGAACACCTGATTTGGGTGGATATGGAAATGTCAGGCTTAGATCCTGAAAAAGAGCGAATTTTAGAAATTGCCGTCATTGTGACCGATGCCCACCTCAACACCATTGCGACCGCACCAGTTTGGGTTCTGCATCAAGAGGATGCCCTTCTTGAGGCAATGGATGCCTGGAATAAGGGCACCCATGGACGCTCGGGCTTGATTGATAAAGTAAAGGCATCGACTTTGGACGAGGCTGCCGTAGAGGCTCAATGTATCGCTTTTTTGAAGCAATACATCAAACCGGGGATTGCTCCCATGTGTGGCAATACGATTGGTCAAGATAGGCGCTTTATGGCCAAATACATGCCTAAGCTGGAGGCGTATTTTCACTATCGCAATATTGATGTCTCGACCCTGAAAGAGTTATGCAGGCGTTGGCATCCTGAATTAGTCAAGGGGTTTACCAAAAAGCAGGCCCATACTGCTTTGGCGGATATTGAAGAGTCCATTGAGGAGCTCAAGTATTACCGAGAAAAATTTATTATTCCGTTGCCGCAACCCGCTTAAAAATCAAAAGGCCCTCACTGGGCCTTTTTCTTGATCGCAAGGATATTTGGGCGATATTGAGATTTCTTAGGTTTTGACCGCACTTTTAGGTCTAAAGACTTTAATAACCGATTCGTGGGTTTGAACAATAGGGCCGCCAAACAATTCGATGCAATAGGGCACGGCGGCAAAAATACCGGGCACTATCGAATTTCCCTCTGCGTCTTTTAGGCCCTCAAGGGTTTCCTTGATGGATTTAGGCTGCCCTGGCAAGTTAATCACCAGAGCCGTATGCCCCTCGATTTCTCGTAAAACGGCTGTCTGCCGAGAAAGTATGGCGGTGGGGACAAAACGTAAGCTAATTTGACGCATTTGCTCGCCAAATCCGGGCATTTCACGGGTTCCAGCATTGATGGTGGCCTCAGGGGTCACATCTCTGCGGGCGGGCCCTGTACCGCCTGTAGTGAGGATTAAATCGCATCCCAATTCATCGCATAACTCCACAATGGTCTCGGTGATGACTTCACGTTCATCTGCAATTAAGCGCTCATGAAAAACATGGGGGGTACTGAGGGCGGTTATAAGCCATGTTTGCAGGGCGGGTATCCCTTGGTCGGCATAAACGCCTTGGCTGGCTCTATCAGAGATGGAGATGAGGCCAATTTTGATTTCATTGGGGGCAGAACGTGCCCAGGCTTCGGTATGCTTCATGTTTCTATTCTAGCTATTATTGGGATATGTTTACATACTCATCAAACCAGTTTCAAGAAATTATTGATTTCATGCTCAAAGAGGCCAAGAGAAGGGGGGCCTCCGATGCTGTTGCGGAAGTGTCTGAAGGCCAAGGGCTATCAGTGACGGTGCGCAAGGGCGAGGTGGAAACTATTGAGCAAAGTCTTGATAAGCAAGTGGGTGTCACGGTGTTCTTGGGGCACCGGCGTGGCAATGCCAGCACCAGCGATTTTTCCACTCAATCTCTTAAAGCAACAGTAGAGGCTGCGTATCACATAGCGCAGCATACGGCTGAGGATGTTTGTGCGGGACCAGCTGAAAAAGAATTACTAGAAAAAAATCCACTGGATTTGGATCTGTTTCATCCTTGGGATTTAGATTCTGCTACGGCAATAGAAATCGCTCGGTCTGCTGAAGGGGCTGCCTTTGCAGTGAGTAAGCAAATTCAAAATAGCGATGGTGCATCTGTATCCGCTCACCATGCCCATTTCATGATGGGGACAAGCCATGGTTTTATGGGTGGCTATCCATTTTCCCGTCACTATATTTCATGCGCTCCTATCGCAAATGAGGGTGGCAAAAAAGCACTCATGCAACGGGATGATTGGTATTCCAGCTCGCGCATTCCTGAGGAGTTAGCTGACCCACAGGCAATAGGAAAATATGCTGCTCAGCGAGCGTTATCTCGTTTGCATGCCAGATCATTAAGTACGCGTAAGTGCCCAGTCATTTTTGAGGCGCCCTTGGCAACTGGCTTACTGGGAAGTTTGGTTCAGGCGGTGTCAGGCGGTGCCTTGTATCGCCGCTCTAGTTTTTTATTGGATAGCCTTGGAAAACAAGTCCTTCCAAAGCACGTCAGCCTTTTTGAAAATCCGCATCTTTTGTCTTTAACTGGCAGCGCGCCATTTGATGAAGAGGGCGTGAAGACCTCGGCCAGAACGGTGGTGGATAAAGGTATTTTGCAAGGCTATTTCTTATCCACTTATTCTGCTCGTAAGCTGGGAATGAAGACTACTGGTAATGCGGGCGGTTCTCACCACCTCACTTTGCAAAGCAAGAAGACACCTAAAGGTGGCCTATCTGCTTTATTAAAGGTAATGGGCTCAGGACTTTTAGTTACTGAGCTAATGGGTCAGGGCGTGAACTATGTCACTGGAGACTATTCACGCGGCGCATTTGGTTATTGGGTAGAAAATGGAGAAATTCAATACCCGGTTGAGGGAATTACCATTGCTGGTAATTTGCGCGACATGCTTCTAGATATTCAAATGATTGGCAGCGACTCCTTAATTCGAGGCACCAAAGAGACCGGCTCTATTTTGATTGGATCTATGACGGTTGGCGGTAAATAAATTATAGAAATTGCAAAGGGATATTGATGCAAAGACGTTCATTTTTAAAGAAAGCTACCTTAGGCGCCGGGGCTGCTGCTTTATCTGCTCCAGCTATTGCGCAGAACTTACCAACGCTAAATTGGCGCTTAGTTTCTAGCTTTCCCAAATCATTAGATACCTTGATTGGCACCCCAGAGATTTTTGCAAAAGCATTGAGTAAGGCAACCAACGGAAAATTTAATGTCAAAGTCTTTGCTGCCGGTGAGATTGTGCCGGCATTACAGGTGTTAGATGCAGTACAAAATGGCACGGTTGAGTGTGGACATACCGCGAGCTACTACTACATTGGTAAAAATAGCGCCTTTATCTTTGATACAGCTGCACCATTTGGAATGACGGCTCGTCAACAATCAGCTTGGATGCTGCAAGGCAATGGGATGAAGTTAATGCGTGAGCTCTATGCCAGCTACAACATTGTCAATTTTTTAGGTGGTCAAACCGGCACGCAAATGGGTGGATGGTTTCGTAAAGAAATTAAGTCTCCCGAAGATCTCAAAGGCTTGAAGTTTCGTATTGCAGGCTTTGCGGGTCAAGTCCTCGCTAAGTTGGGTGTAGTGCCTCAGCAATTACCTGCCGGTGAAATTTATTCCGCTCTGGAGAAGGGTACGATTGATGCCGCTGAGTTTGTTGGTCCTTATGACGATGAAAAACTCGGCCTAGCTAAGGTCGCTAAAAATTATTACTACCCCGCTTTTTGGGAAGGGGCAGCTGGATTGTCCTTCTTAGTCAATAAAAAACAGTGGGACTCCTTGCCTCCTTCTTACCAGGCTGCGTGGCAAGCCGCTTGCTTTGAGGCTCATACTGACATGTGCGCTAAATACGATGCCTTAAATCCTCCAGCATTACAGCGCCTTATTCAGAATGGGGCAGTCTTAAGAAAGTTCAATACTTCGGTATTAGATGCCTGCTTTAAGGCTGCTCAAGAAACTTACGCAGAAGAGTCTGCTAAAAATCCACAGTTTAAGAAAATCTTCGAGGATTACCGCGTCTTCAGAAATATGGAGGCTCAGTGGTTCAGTGTTGCTGAGCAGGCTTTTGCTCAGTACAGTTTTGCTAAGAAACTGTAAAGATAGTGCAAATGATTTGAGGTGGAATAAAAAGGGCCCGAGTGGGCCCTTGATTATTTTCGCTCTAGCGTAATAAAGCTAAAGTGAATATCACCTTCAGAGGCTGGGGTTCTTTCAACTTCCTGCCACTGCTCTGGATGAGGGACTGTAAAGAAGGTATCGCCACCATCCACATCGATATCGATTTCAGTGATGAAGAGGCGATCCGCTTTTGGGAAAGCTTGTGTAAATAATTGCTCTCCGCCAATCACAAATACGCGGGGGAATTCATTCAAAGTAGCGAGTGCTGCATCCAAAGAGTTGACTACCTCTGCACCGGTTATCGTGAGATCTGCATTGCGGCTGACCACAATGTTACGACGTCCAGGTAGAGGGCGCCCAATCGATTCCCAGGTCTTGCGCCCCATAATGACGGGGTGACCCATCGTCACCTTTTTAAAGAACTGCAAGTCTGCAGAAATCTTCCACGGCATTTGATTGTCTCGGCCAATGACATGATTGCGTGAGCGAGCAACAATCATTGAGATAGCAGGTTGTGAAGTAGCGGTCATGGGATCAATTCAATTAAACAGCTACAGGAGCTTTAATAGCAGGATGGGATTCATAGCCGACGATTTCAAAGTCTTCGAATTCATAATCAAAAATGGAATCAGGCTTGCGCAATATGTTGAGCTTGGGTAGTGGATAAAAGTCTCTGGATAATTGCAGATCGACTTGCTCTAGATGATTGCTATATAAATGGCAGTCACCGCCAGTCCATACAAAATCGCCCACCTCAAGATTGCATTGCTGCGCCATCATATGTGTGAGTAGCGCATAGCTAGCGATATTAAAAGGTACGCCCAGAAAAATATCAGCACTACGTTGGTAGAGCTGACAGGATAATTTTCCATCGGCCACATAAAACTGAAAGAAGGCATGGCAAGGCGCTAAAGCCATGCGGGGAATATCTGCCACATTCCATGCGGAAACAATAATGCGACGGGAATCCGGATTCTTTTTAAGTGTTTCAACAACTTCTGCAATTTGGTCAATATGCTCACCATTGGGGGCGGGCCATGAGCGCCACTGATAGCCGTAAATGGGGCCGAGGTCACCATCAGGCGCTGCCCATTCATTCCAAATCGATACGCCACGCTCTTTGAGCCAATTGTTGTCTGTACTGCCTTTCAGAAACCATAGTAATTCAAGGATGATGGACTTGAGATGTAGCTTCTTAGTCGTCACCATCGGAAAGCCTTCGGCCAAGTTAAAGCGCATCTGATGACCAAAGATGGAGAGGGTGCCGGTCCCCGTGCGGTCAGATTTTTGGACGCCTTTTTCAAGGACTTCCTTCATGAGATGGTGATATTGATGCATGACGATATTGAGCTAAGTAATTGGGTTATAGGTAGAGCTTACTCGAATCTGGGTGGGTTGACCCCAAGCGCCTTATGGAGCTTTGGCGAGGTCGTGGTGTACTGGAGCTGAATCTGTTTTTCAGGGGCTAGGTACGCTGCAGCAGCAAAAGCAGCGAGAGCCGCCTCATGAAAGCCTGACAGAATAAGTTTTTTCTTGCCGGGGTAAATATTGATGTCGCCAACAGCATAAATTCCGGGTGTGCTTGTCTGAAAGCAGGCGGTATCCACAGCAATTTGTTTGCGATCAATATCTAAACCCCATTGCGCTATAGGACCCAATTTGGGTGATAAGCCATAAAAGAGTAACAGGGCATCGACGGGTAGCTGTTGCGTTTCCCCGTCAATATTGCTGACTTCAATGCCAGTTAAATTACCATCTGATTCTTCTAAGCTAGTAATTTGCCCGATACAGAGTTGAAGATCGCCAGCGGCACAGAGCGCACGCATTTTTTCTACGGATTGAGGGGCAGCCTTAAATTCATCACGACGATGGATTAGGGTAACGCTAGCGGCTTTGCCAACAAAGAAAAGCACCCAGTCAAGGGCGGAATCTCCCCCGCCGCAAATCACTATTTTTTTACCAGTGAATTGATCGGGATTTTTAACGCGATAGAAAACCTGTCGGTCTACAAATGCTTCAATGCCTTCAAGATTGAGCGTTCTTGGCTGAAATGCGCCAACCCCTGCAGCAATAAACACGGTCTTAGCTAAAAAGTGCTGATCTTGAGAGGTGCTCAGCAGAAAACGGCCATCTGCTTGTTTTTCAAGGCTAGAGACTTCTTGATTGAGATGAAACTGCGCTGCAAAGGGTTTGATCTGTTGCAGTAGATTGTCAACCAGCTCACGACCGGTGCAGACCGGAATGGCTGGAATATCGTAGATGGGCTTGTCGGGATAAAGCTCAATACATTGACCGCCTACTTCAGGCAGGGAGTCAATGACATGGGCTTTAATTTCTAGCAGTCCAAGTTCAAATACTTGGAAGAGTCCCACTGGACCGGAGCCAATAATGACTGCATCGGTTTCAATGGGGGAATGCAATTTACTTTACCAGCTGGTCAAGTTTGTTTTTAACCTCTTTCCACTCTTCCGCTTCGGGAAGGGCTGCCTTGGATTTGGTAATTGAGGTCCAACCAGGCGATAGTTCAGCATTGAGCTTGATAAATGCTTGTTGATCTCCTGGCACATCATCTTCTGCATAGATTGCATTTACCGGGCACTCTGGCACGCATACCGCGCAGTCAATACACTCGTCTGGATCGATCACTAAAAAGTTAGGGCCTTCACGGAAACAATCGACAGGGCAGACGTCCACACAGTCAGTGTATTTGCAGCGAATGCAGGCTTCAGTAACAACGTAAGTCATGATGGTATAAATGTAAGGCGCCCAAAGTATCAGCAGGCCGCCGAGTTGTCAAAACTCAATTTTATCCGATTCAAGTAAATTTTTAGGCAAAAAACCAATTTAGTTTTTGAGGTAAAGTCCCTTTATGAATACAACCACCAACCCCGCCCACCTAACCCGAAAACCTAAAATTTTGGTTGCCAGGGCCATATTTCCTGAAGCGCTGGCGAAATTAGAAGAGACTTTTGAGGTTCGCTCTAATCAGGCGGATAAAGTTTTCACCCCGCAGGAGCTGCAAAATGAGCTCGCCACGGTCGAAGGGGCTCTAGTTACTGGAAGCGAACGTATCGATGCTCAAGCCTTATCCCAAGCCGATCAACTCAAGATAGTGGCTAATATTTCCGTAGGCTATAACAACTTCGATATCCCGGCTATTACTGCGGCAGGGGTCATGGCCACTAATACCCCTGATGTTCTTACGGATACAACGGCGGACTTTGGCTTTGCTTTGTTGATGGCTGCAGCTAGGCGCATTACTGAATCCGAGCATTGGGTTAGAGCCGGCAAATGGGATCAGTGGTCGATTGTGAATAACCCATTGGGTATGGATTTAAATGGCAGCACTTTGGGCATTATCGGTATGGGGCGTATCGGTAAGGGAATTGCTCGGCGTGCACTTGGTTGTGGCATGAACGTGATTTATCACAATCGCAGTCGTTTGCCTGCTGATGAAGAGAAAGCTTATAGCGCAACATATGTTTCTAAAGAGGACTTACTCCGCACGGCAGACCATGTCATTCTCGTGTTGCCTTATACAGCAGAAAACCATCATACGATTGGCGCTAAAGAGCTGGGCTTAATGAAGCCCACGGCAATATTAGTAAATATCGCCCGCGGTGGAATTGTCGACGATGCAGCCCTAGCACAAGCTTTGCAAAACGGAACAATCTTTGCAGCGGGATTGGATGTTTTTGAAGGTGAGCCTAAGGTGCATCCTGAGTTGCTAAAGTGCAGCAACATCGTCTTGGCGCCACATATTGCTAGCGCAACAGAAAAGACACGAAGAGCGATGGTCGATCTTGCGATTAAAAATCTCACTACGGCACTGGCTGGCAACAAGCCACCAAGTTTGATTAATGCGGAAGCGTTTAAAGGCTAAATGATTGAGAATGAAGCTGACTGAGAAATCAGTCGGCTTCAATTTCTTCTGGGAGCTCTCTGAGAGCCAATTCAATCCCGCCAAATTTTCCGGCGACCCAGTTATATACTTTGCAAGCAATCCAAAGCAATCCAAAGCCCAAGATGGCATTTAAGATTAATGCTGAAAGAACTGTAAATCCGGGAATAGCACCATCACGTATGAAGGCTACAAATAAGGCTAACAAGACAATCGGCACTGAAAAACAGAGGTAAACCAAAACTAGGGTTTTGGCAGTATGCATGGGGTCTAAGAAGACAAGTTCTTTTTTACTAAGTTTCATGAGGTGCAATCTTAAAGCAGTCCGTCGAAAAGCGCCACATCTACCCAGTCCCCAGCAGCAACACTCCCTTGTTCATGATTGAGAATGACGAAACAATTTGCCTCACTCATTGAGCGCAAAATACCAGCACCCTGACTGCCAGTAATGCGCACGGTGGGCTGGCCATTGGCTCCGCGCTCCATGATGGCCCGCTGAAATTCAGTTCGACCAGGCTTTTTACGAATGGAAGTTTGGGCAATAGCCTGAGTCAAAAGGGGCTCAGTTTGACTTGCGCCATTGAGTTGCAGTAGGGCCGACCTCACAAACTGATAAAAAGTCACCATAACTGCTACTGGATTTCCGGGCAAGCCAAAAAAGAGCGTTCTATGCTTTGCACCAGATTCTGCGATAGGTTTTAATACCCCAAAAGCCATGGGGCGCCCTGGGCGCATCGCAATTTTCCAGAATCCAACATCCCCTAGCTCTTGCATGATTTGTTTGGTGAAATCAGCTTCACCAGCAGAAACTCCTCCTGAAGAGATCAGTACATCTGCTTTTGTAGCTGCCGCAATGAAAGCGGCTTTCAGAGATGCGGGATCATCCTGCACAATTCCGCAATCGATGATTTCTAAATTGAGGCGATTGAGTAAGCCGGTAAGACTATAGCGATTACTGTCATAAATACTGCCCGCATCAAGTGATTGACCAAGGGGCCGCAGTTCATCACCAGAAGACAGAATCGCTACCTTGAGTTTGCGATGCACTTTGAGTTCCGCAATTCCCAGGGACGCAGCAAGACCAAGATCGGAGGGGCGTAATAGGCGACCAGCTGAGATGGCAGGTTTGCCACACTGCAAATCTTCACCAGCAAGGCGTCTATTCTCGCCACGCTTTAATTGGCTTTGCTGAAAAGTAACTATCGTGCTGTCGCCCTTACTTGTTGCGCTAGTAAATTCTTGCGGGATAACAGTATCGCAATCGGGAGGCATTAATGCTCCAGTCATAATCTTGAGACACTCTCCTTGGCCGATGCTTCCTTCATAGGGCTTGCCTGCAAACGCAGTTCCCACTACTTTAAGTGTGATGTCTGGGTCTTGAGTCTCTAGACAGTTGCCATTAAAAGCATAGCCATCCATTGCCGAGTTATCGGCTGCAGGAACATCAATCGGCGAGAGCAAATCTTCAGCCAAAATTCGGTTAATTGCTTGATCTAAAGAGACAAGCTCGATATCACCCACGGCGTTTCGGATGCGGGACTCGGTGATTAAATCGTTGACTAAGCCAGCAATAGCCTTGCGAGCATCATCAACATGTAAGGAGGGTGTCAGTAAAACAGGGCTATTGGGAGAAAGAGGATTGGAGTTACTCATGGAGATACTTTTTCTAAGGCCTCTAGTTCTTCTGGTGTGTTGACATTGGCAAAAGCAAGTGCATTTTCAAAAATGACAGTGCCGCTATGAAGTTCTTTAAACCAGCGATCAATTTTCAAATCACCCTTGTTAAGGAAGTTCGTCAATGAGTCGCGTAAATTACTGCGCATTAAACAGAAAACAGGTTGCGCCCAAGCCTTGCCATCTTCAAGCGATGAAGCATAGACTAAATCTAGATTGTGTAATTCCAGTTCTGTCACCATTTTTTCTGCAAGATCGCTTGGCAGTAAAGGGGAGTCGCAAGGCGAAGTTAATAGATAGGGTGTTTGGCAATGCTTTAGGCCAATAGAAAAGCCAGCCAAGGGACCAGAAAAGTCTGGCGTTTCATCCATGATGACTGGATATCCATAATGGGCATACTTCGTAATATTGCGATTGGCATTAATGAGAATGCTAGCCACTTGTGGTTTTAAGCGCTCAATGGCAGATTCAATCAACGGTTTGTTATGAAAGGGTATGAGGCCCTTGTCAATGCCGCCCATTCTTTGGGCGCGGCCACCTGCCAAAATAAGTCCAGTAATTTTTTTGGAAGAATTCATCATCCGCCGATGTATGACATTTCTACTTTTCTAGCACCTTTGGTGCTAGGCGTATTCGATCCTCTAATTTCAGAATAGTGATCATCGCGACCAGACCAGGTGTTCATAATCGCATTGGCAATCTCTAAATCAGATTTTCCTGAGCGCAGTAATGTTTTGAAATCAAAACCTTCATTCGCAAATAAACAAAGATAAAGTTGGCCATCAGTTGAAATGCGCGCTCGAGTGCACTCATGGCAAAAGGTTTGAGTAACGCTTGAAATAAAACCAATCTCACCAGAACCATCTAGGTAGCGCCAGCGCTGAGCAACCTCACCAGGGTAGTTGGCTTCAATTGCTTCAATGGGAAACACAGCATTGATGCGATCGGCCACTTCTTGAGAGGGGAGAACTTGAGACATATCCCAACCATTAGAGCTTCCCACATCCATAAATTCAATAAAGCGCAGTGTGACACCGCTACCCTTGAAATGTTTGGCCATGGGAATAATCTCTTGGTCGTTCGTTCCCTTTTTAACCACCATATTAACTTTGAGATTGGTAAAGCCCACTTCTTGAGCGGCAGCTATTCCATCTAGTACGTCGGTAACCGGAAAATCGACATCATTCATTTTCTTGAAAATGTCATCATTCAAACCATCAAGGCTAATAGTGAGACGTTGTAAACCTGCTGCTTTGAGCGCAGCAGCTTTTCTACGCAAGATACTGCCGTTGGTAGTGAGCGTTAAATCCAGAGGCTTGCCCGCTGTTGTCCGAATCTTCGCGAGCATTTCCACCAGGACTTCTAGATTTTTACGTAGTAAAGGCTCTCCTCCGGTAAGGCGAATTTTCTCAACGCCAAGACCGGCAAAGATCGTAGTTAATCGCGCGATCTCTTCAAAACTGAGAAGATCCTTGTGAGAAAGGTAGGGGTAGTTAGAGTCAAATACTTCCTTTGGCATGCAGTAAGTGCAGCGAAAGTTACAGCGATCAGTAACTGAAATGCGCAGATCCCGTAATGGTCGTCCACGAGTGTCTGTCGTCAATCCATTGGGGGCAGTAAGCTGCCCAGGAATGGACGGCGTAAGGCCTTTACCTTCATCTAAACGAATGGGGATGACTTTTTCAACCATGGCTAATTATGGCTGTGAAACGGTATTTCTGCCAAACTGCCAAATATCCTTGTGGGATAAATGACAGTCTGGAGAAAATGTTTTAAACCGCTTTTTCTTGGCCGCCAGTTTCCACCAGAATCATAGGGCCTTCTGAGAGACTAACTGGCGCTTTAGGCGTTCTGCCTAAATGGAGGGTTTCAGGCTCAGCTTGAATCTGCGATTGCGCTTGAGCATGTTTGCCCGCATCCGTTGCAACCCAAATCATGCCAGCAGATTGAACAACGCTATGGAGCGGAGTTTCTTCTAATGCCTGAAATGATACTTTTGGGAGAGCCGGCATCGGTTTGGTAATCACCTCAATGCTACTGACAGCAACTGCTACAGCGCTGACTGTCTGAGTGCTTGGTGTCTGAGCATGGTTAGCGTTAGGCCGATTCTCTGTGCGTGGTGCACGTGGCTCTCTTGGCGTACGTGGTGCACGTTCCTTCGGAGCGCTAGCAACTGCATTAAAGCTCTTGACAATGTTCTGAATTGGCATCGATGCAGATGCGCCGGCCATTCCTACTGGTGGGCCTGAGAAAGCAGTTGGAGCTTGCGCGCCTGATGCAACACCGGCTTCACCAGTATTTTCAGTACGCTCGCCACGTTCACGTTGACCACGTCCGCGACTACGGCGATTACGACTACGTCCACGGCGCTCTTCGCCCTCTGCGCTCGGAGTAGCTTCTGCTCCAGAGGCAGCTTCAGTTGCTGGAGTTACTGCAGCTGGATTCTCTGGTTTTGGATTATTTTGATTGCGATTGCCGTTGCGGTTACGACCCTCTTGACGAGGGCGACCACCATTGGCTTCACGTGGAGCAGCACCTTCAGCATTGGATGGTGAGCCTTCTGCAGAACGTTCGCCACGATCATTGCGATCACCACGACGACCGCGATTGCGATTGCGATCGCCATTGCGATTATTTTGATTGCGTCCACGCGGTGCACTTGGGGCTGGTTTTGCTTCTGGTGCTGGTGAGGAAGAGAACAGTCGCTTGATAAATCCAAAAATTCCACCGGTACTAGTAGCTTCGACTTGCGATTTTTCAGCACGTGCAGGACGTGGCTGGCTTACTGGGGCTGGTGCATTAGGAGTGATCCCCTTCACAGCAGCTTCAGGACGGACTTTCACATCTGCATCTTTGCGGCTAACAGCAGTATCGGTTTCGAGTTCGCTGGCAGCTTCTTGGGCCATGACATAACTGGCTTTTTGGTCATCTAAGCGCGGATCATCGTGACGTAAGCGCTCTAACTTGTAGTGTGGCGTTTCTAAATGCTTATTCGGGATCATTAAGACATTGACTTTGAAGCGAGTCTCAATCTTGATCACTTCAGGACGCTTTTCATTCAACAAGAAGGCAGCCACTTCAACTGGTACTTGTGTATGAATAGCGGCTGTGTTTTCTTTCATCGCCTCTTCTTGGATGATGCGCAAGACTTGTAATGCAGAGGACTCGGTGTCACGAATGTGGCCAGTACCGTTACAACGTGGGCAGGTTACATGGCTGCCTTCTGAGAGGGCAGGGCGTAAACGCTGGCGTGACATTTCCATGAGGCCAAACTTGGAGATCTTGCCCATTTGAACGCGGGCACGATCATGACGCAGCGCATCACGTAAGCGATTCTCAACATCCTTTTGTGCCTTACTCGATTCCATGTCAATGAAGTCGATCACAATCAAACCACCTAAGTCACGTAAACGTGCTTGGCGAGCGATTTCATCGGCAGCTTCTAAATTGGTACGTGTAGCAGTCTCTTCAATATCAGAGCCACGGGTAGCGCGTGCAGAGTTGACATCTACAGACACCAAAGCTTCGGTATGGTCAATCACGATTGCGCCGCCGGATGGTAATGGCACAGTACGTGAGTAGGCAGTTTCAATTTGATGCTCAATTTGAAAACGTGAGAATAGCGGCACGTCATCCTGATAGCGTTTTACTCTCGGTAAATTATCTGGCATGACAACAGACATAAATGCCGCAGCTTGCTCATAGATGTCATCGGTGTCGATCAAAATCTCGCCAATATCTGGCTGGAAGTAATCGCGGATTGCCCGAATGACTAAGCTAGATTCAAGATAAATCAGTAGGGGGGCAGAATTGCTTTTAGCGGCTTCATCAATGGCACCCCATAACTGCATGAGGTAACTTAAGTCCCACTGCAATTCAGTAGCATCGCGGCCAATACCAGCGGTACGGGCAATGATGCTCATGCCGTCTGGTACTTGTAATTGAGACATTGCCTCACGCAGTTCTTGACGGTCTTCACCCTCAATGCGGCGAGAAACGCCACCACCACGAGGATTATTTGGCATTAAGACCAAATAACGACCAGCTAAGGAGATAAAAGAGGTGAGGGCGGCGCCTTTTTGGCCACGCTCTTCTTTTTCTACCTGAACAATGATTTCTTGGCCTTCACGTAAGGCATCTTTAATGGAGGCATTGCGAACATCAATACCTTCCTTAAAGTAGGTTCTTGCAACCTCTTTAAATGGCAAAAAGCCATGACGCTCCTCGCCGTAATTTACAAAGCAAGCTTCGAGCGAAGGCTCAATGCGGGTAATAACACCTTTGTAGATATTGCCTTTGCGTTGTTCGCGACCGGCAGCTTCGATATCGATATCGATGAGTTTTTGACCATCGACGATGGCAACTCGCAACTCTTCTTGTTGAGTTGCATTAAATAACATGCGTTTCATAACACTCTCCTATTGGGGAGTGAGTCGTTGCGCGCTGCGTTAGGGACAGATTAAGCACCGCTTGGGGCATAGCCCATTGGCGGTTTTGGAGTGTGGATCAAGCAAATCCAGGCATCTTTTACCTAGTACACCGAATTCAATGGTTGTTAAACCGGTGCCACACTTGACGATCGCCGCAGAGACCTCCTTTAGGTCATCAATGCAGGCGCGCGCCTGAAAACTGTCTTCTAATCGCGGGTCGCGGCATACGGCACACTAACCCTGCGCCTCATTACAACGGGGGAGGGGCAACCCCGGGAGTCTATTAAGGGCGACTCCAAGCTCCACGATTCAAACCTGACTTCAGGTTGGGATCTGGCCAATAAATTGGCTAGAGCGTTGATTATACGGCACAAGTTGAACGACAATGGGGTATTGTTGAGTCCCTTGTCGACCACTGTCGAGGTGACAAGAGAGATAAATCATGAAATCCGAACCCATTTCCAAGCCATTGGCAGCAAAAACAGCTACTGCAGCTGCAGTACATCTTCAGACCATCGGTCCTGAGGAGGCGGGTCAGCGCTTGGACAATTACCTGCTGCGTTGGGCTAAAGGGGTTCCCAAAAGCCACGTTTATCGCATTATTCGCTCTGGAGAAGTTCGGGTAAACAAGAAGCGTGCTGAGCCAACTACCCGTCTAGTTGAGGGTGACATTGTTAGAGTGCCGCCCGTCAGAATTGCCGAGCCAGCCCAAATGGCAGCCGTCAATACTGCCCAAACTAAGTCCCGAGCTCAAGGGTATTCCGACAAAATGCCGATTTTGTTTGAAGATGAAGCCTTGCTGATTGTGAATAAGCCCGCCGGCTTGGCTGTTCATGGCGGCTCTGGTATTGCCCTTGGAGTCATTGAAACTTTACGGATTACGCGTCCGGAGCTGAAATTCTTGGAATTGGTTCATCGACTGGACCGCGACACCTCGGGTGTTCTACTTTTGGCAAAAAAGAGAAGTGCTTTGGTGGAGCTACATCGTCAAATTCGAGAGGGGCAGACAGATAAGCGCTATTACTTGCTAGCCCACGGTGAGATTGCGCAAGGTCCAGGTGTAATGCAGCTGAAGTACCCACTGCACAAATACTTATTGGCCAATGGAGAGCGCCGCGTGCGGGTTGATCCAGATGGCTTGCCAAGTCACACCGCCTTGCGAGTCACTAAAGTAATGAAGCGGGAAGATGCCACCATTACCATGGCAGAAGCTCAGCTGAAGACGGGTCGCACCCATCAAATTCGGGTACACCTACAAAAACTGGGCCATGCTATTTTGGGTGATGATAAATATGGCTTTGAAGATCAAGATAAGGCAATCAAGTCAAAGCGCCTGTACCTTCACGCTCACTTGGCCGGCTTTACCCACCCACGCACCGGCGAGAAGATGCGTATTGAATCCCCACTGCCAGCAGAATTTACTGCCATGATGAAAACCTTTGAGGCAGCTAGCAATGATTGAAGAGTCAAAGCCAGATCGTCGTTATGACTGCATTGTGTGGGATTGGGATGGAACGATTATGGATTCCACGCCAACCATCGTGCAGTGCATTCAGCAAGCTTGTCGCGATTTGGGTTTTAAAGAACCCGATGATTCCTTAGCCAGTTCAGTAATCGGCTTGGGTATTCAAGATTCATTACGAAGAGCAGTGCCTTGGATTGAGCCAATGCACTTCCCTAAATTAACCGAACGTTTTCGGTATCACTATTTGGCCAAAGACCACGAGCTACATTTGTTTCCCGGCATACGTGAATTATTGGACGGTTTGCGTGAAGATGGCTATTTATTAGGCGTTGCTACCGGCAAGTCTCGCGTGGGTTTGGATCGCTCTTTGCAGCATCATCAAATTGGACACCTGTTTCATGAGACTCGTACTGCAGACGAATCTTTCTCGAAGCCTCACCCGGGAATGCTCTTAGAGTTATCGGATGTGATGCAAGTGCCCACACGTCGCATGCTGATGATTGGTGATACCACCCATGATTTAGATATGGCCGCGAATGCTGGAGTAGATGCTGTCGCTGTGACCTACGGAGCGCATCCTCCTAGCACCTTAAAAGAAGCGCCATCACTGGCCCACGTTGACGATGTTGCTCAACTTGCGCAATGGCTTAAAGATAATCTCACTGTCACTAAGGAATAAAAGACATGGATCAAAATCAATCTGAGAATGCTAACCAAAACTGGGAGCGTCAGGCGCTTGAGCATTTATTGCTAGAGAATTTAAAAGAGACTCGAAAGGCGCGTCGTTGGAAGGCGGTTTTTCGAGTTCTGACATTGATTGTATTTGTAGGTGTGATCCTCGCAATCTTTGATTTTGAAGTGCCTGGTGGTCGTATGGGTACAGAGAAACACACCGCACTCGTTTCTCTTGAGGGTGAGATTTCATCTAGTTCGATGGCAAATGCACTCGATATCAATTCTTCCTTGACAGCTGCATTTGAGAATGAACATAGTGTTGGCGTGGTGCTGCGTATTAATAGCCCTGGTGGTTCACCAGTACAAGCCGGCATGATCAATGATGAGATTGCACGTTTACGCAAGCTTTATCCAAACAAGCCGCTACACGTAGTGGTTGAAGATATTTGCGCATCTGGCGGCTACTATGTTGCAGTGGCTGGCGATCAGATTTTGGTGGATAAGGCGAGCCTCGTTGGATCCATTGGCGTCATCATGGAAGGCTTTGGTTTCACTGGATTGATGGAGAAGTTGGGTGTAACTCGTCGCATGATTACGGCTGGATCCAATAAAGGGATGCTAGATCCTTTTTCCAAAGAAAATCCACAGCAGGTAGAAATGCTGAAAACCATGATCGATGAAATTCATCAGCAATTTATTGATGTAGTGAAAGCAGGGCGCGGCGATCGTTTGAAAGAAACACCGGAGATGTTCTCAGGACGTGTTTGGAATGGAGAGCAAGCCGTCAAAATTGGTTTAGCTGATGGTTATGGGACAGTGGAAACCGTAGCGCGCGATATCTTTAAAGCTCCTGATATCTTGGACTACACCATGAAAGAAAATTTCGCCGAACGGGTTGCCAAGCGTTTTGGTGCTGAGGTTGGTGCTGCAGCTGGTAAGGCTTTAATTAAGACACCCGATCTCAAGTAAAAAAATATAGATAAAAAGCTAGCTCAGCAAGCAGTTAGGCCAGCAATAGAAATATCGCTGGCCTATTTTGTAATGGGGCGCAGCCCGCTTCATTCGGATAGCGCTTGCGCCAGTCCGCAATCGAAAGCGTTGTAATCATCTCGGATTTAAGACTGAGGTCCATACCAACACACAACATAGAGTGTGGTGACAAGGTATTGAAGCAGGCCATCAGCATTGCCAAATTACGATAGGGTGTCTCAATCCAAATTTGGGTCTGCTGAAGTTTTCTAGATTCACTTTCCAATTGTTTGAGTTTTGCGATGCGGTCTTGTGTATCGTGTGGAATATAGCCTTGAAAAGCAAAGCGTTGACCATTTAAACCGCTTGCCATAAGGCCCAATAAAATCGAGCTTGGGCCAACCAAAGGCTTTACTTTTGCACCTAGCTTATGCGCTGCCAGCACGAGTTCAGCGCCTGGATCGGCAACCCCTGGAACACCGGCCTCTGACATCAGACCCATGTCATTGCCAGCCATTAAGGGTTTGAGTAAATCGATTGGTTTGACCGCGTCACCATATTTAGCGTTGCGTGCCACACCCCGCCACTCACTCATCTGCATTTCTTGAATAGTGCAGGCCAAGGGGGAAACGCTATCTACTGCTTTTAGAAAGGCTCTTGCTGTCTTGGCATCCTCAACAATCCAATGAGTCAGCCTAGATGTTTGTGCAATTGTTTCATTAGGTAATACCCAAGGCAATTGCTCATCACGAGCATCATCACCTAAGGTATTGGGAATTAAGAAGAGGGTGCCTAAGGTTGAGCTCATTTATTTAGTTTCGTTTTTTATTTCTTTGCTGGAATAACAAAACCCGCATCACGCAAGAGTCCGCTCAGCGCTATCAATGGCAGGCCAATTAATGCAGTGGGATCATCGCTCTGAATGGATTCTAAGAGTGAGATTCCCAAGCCTTCAGACTTGGCGCTGCCAGCGCAGTCATAGGGTTCTTCGGCGTGAAGGTATGCCTCCAGAACATCATCTGATAGTTTGCGAAAGGTCACTTGCGTAGGAATATTGACAGTTGTTTCTGCATCACCACGCATCAGGCATAGCGTAGTATGAAAAGTCACAGTAGCACCCCGCATTAGTTGGAGTTGCGCTAAGGCACGCTCAAAATTACCAGGCTTGCCGATTGCGGTGCCCAGAAAGTCGGCGACTTGATCTGAGCCAATGACCCAAGCGTCTGGATGATCTTGAGCCACCGCTGCCGCTTTGGCTTTAGCAAGACGCAACGCTAAGGTGAGCGTACTTTCTCCAGGTAAAGGAGTTTCATCTACCTTGGGCGATACGATCTCAAAAGGAATGCGCAGGCGCTCCAATAGCGCTTTACGGTAGATGGATGTTGATGCCAGAATTAGTTTTTTTGCAGAATTACCCATCACTTATTGCGCTTTCGCTGTTGCCTTCATTTAGACTGATGTCATGAATCGTAATCAAGTTTTACCTCAAGTTGAACTATCTGCTGATCTGAGCGCATTGCGCAGGGTAGATTTTTGCGCTCCCCAGTCTTATTTGGGTGGGGGATTTTTGAAGATTCCGGATTTACCTCGATTGGCGCAGGAGGCCTCCAAAGTGGAGGCTGGGGATGGCTTTGAGTGGAATGCAAAGACGTATTTTGTGGATTCCCCGGGTTCTGAACCGCATCAGATCCTTCAATTGGGTCTAAAAGGTCGTCTCCATATGATTTGCCAGCGTTGTTTGCAGGACTGCCCAGTCGATTTATCTGAAGAGCGTCAATTTGTCATGGTGGCCACGGAAGCTTTAGCTGATGCCTATCCGATTGAGGATGATGAGCTAGAGCCCATCGTTGCTAGCCAGCACTTTGACCTCTTAAGCTTAATTGAGGATGAAATTTTGCTGTCTTTGCCCTTAATTCCGAAGCATCCAGAGGGTGCTTGCCAGGCTCATGCCTCATCCTTTGGGGATGCCAAAACAGGTGCTGACGCGCTAGAAAAGCCTGAAAATCCCTTTAACATATTGAAAAATATGAAGAAAAGTTCATGAGGGCGGTTCAGTTGCCTACTCTATTTGCCGGCTACATGAACAATAAATCAAGCATTTAGCGTCTTTTCCATGCTAGAATGTCGCCTTGCTTAGGAGTTCAATATGGCCGTCCAACAGAATAAAAAATCACCTTCCAAACGTGGCATGCACCGTGCGCACGACTTTTTGACCGCACCTGCTACGGCTGTTGAAGCCACAACTGGTGAGGCTCATTTGCGCCACCACATTTCACCAAACGGCTACTATCGTGGCCGTAAAGTTGTTAAAACTAAAAACGACTAATCTTTTAGTCTAAAAGATCGAAGCGGCTCCATTCAAAGCCGCTTTTTTCTTAAAAAATCCACTTGCAGCAATTCATGACTTTATGAGCGTCACTCTTGCGATCGATGCCATGGGTGGGGATCACGGAGTAGTTGTCACCGTTCCCGCCTGCTGTGATTTTCTTGAAAAACACGCTGATGTGAAGATTGCCTTAGTCGGCGATCCGGAATTGCTCAAGCAAGCTTTGGGTAAGTTTCCAAAAGCGCCTGTAGAGCGCATTCAAATTATTCCTGCTAGTGAAGTGGTCTTGATGGATGACCCCATTGAGGTTGCGCTGCGTCGTAAAAAAGATTCCTCTATGCGCCTAGCTATCGAGCAAGTCAAAGAGGGTAAGGCTGATGCCATTATTTCTTCTGGCAACACTGGCGCCTTGATGGCGATTTC
The DNA here is from genome assembly GCF_018687975.1 of Polynucleobacter sp. es-EL-1. Taxonomy (NCBI): domain Bacteria; kingdom Pseudomonadati; phylum Pseudomonadota; class Betaproteobacteria; order Burkholderiales; family Burkholderiaceae; genus Polynucleobacter; species Polynucleobacter sp. es-EL-1. The sequence continues at coordinate 1,345,079 of NZ_CP061310.1, read as the reverse complement.
ACGTTATGTTCTCAAGACTCTAGAGGGTGTTGATCGTCCTGCGATTGCTACTGCCATCCCCAATGAAAAAGGGCGCGGTACCACGATGTTAGATCTGGGTGCGAATGCAGATTGTGAGCCAATGCACTTGGTTCAGTTTGCCCAAATGGCGAACGTCATGGTGCAAGTAGTCGACGGCACAAAGACCCCTTCTATTGGTCTTTTGAACATCGGTGAAGAGGTCATTAAGGGTAATGAGGTGGTCAAGCAAACGAGTGAGTTACTTCGACAAAGCAATCTCAACTTTTATGGCAACGTAGAAGGTAATGACATCTTTAAGGGCACTACGGATATCGTGGTGTGTGATGGTTTTGTAGGTAATGTTGTCTTAAAGGCAAGCGAGGGCTTGGCAAAGATGATGAGTGGCTTGATTCGCGAAGAATTTAATCGTTCTTGGTTAACGAAGCTCATGGCAGTTTGTGCGATGGTGCCTTTATTGCGTGTTCGTAAGCGAGTAGATCATCGTCGTTACAACGGCGCAGTACTGTTGGGTTTACGTGGTTGTGTGATTAAGAGTCATGGCTCAGCCGATCGTTTCGCTTTTGGTTTTGCCTTAGATCGCGCCTATGAGGCTTCTAAGAATCGCATGGTAGAGCGTATCGCTCAGGCATTTGTGGTGGAGACAAAATAATAATGACAACGTATTCACGGGTAGCCGGTACGGGAAGTTACCTTCCTGAGTTGCGTTTAACCAATCAAGATCTTGTCGAGCGTTTAGCAAAGATTGGTCTTGAGACTAGTGATGAGTGGATTGTGACTCGCAGCGGTATTTCTGCCCGTCACTTTGCTGCAGACAATCAATTGACTAGTGATTTAGCAGTCAAGGCCGCAGAGGCTGCATTGGAGAGCGCTGCTTGTACTTCAGAAGATCTTGACCTGATTATTTTGGCTACATCCACTCCTGATCATTTGGGTGGCTTTCCAAGCACTGCGTGTGTTGTACAAGATAAGTTGGGCGCACATACCAATTGCGCTGCATTTGATGTGCAGGCAGTTTGTGCAGGTTTCACTTACGCACTTGCGATTGCAGATGCTTTTATCCGCTCTGGGACCTATAAAAAAGTATTGGTTCTAGGTGCCGAAACTTTCTCTCGGATCTTAAACTTCGAGGATCGCACGACCTCAGTATTGTTTGGGGATGGCGCAGGCGCAGTTGTACTAGAAGCATCTAGCGAGCCCGGTATTTTATCGACCGCCTTGCATGCGGATGGCAGTCAGCGGGATATTCTTTGTGTTCCAGGGCGCGCTGGTAATGGCCAAGTGCATGGCTCGCCATTTATGACAATGGATGGTCAAGCGGTATTCAAATTAGCAGTAAAAGTGCTTGAGCAAGTGGCTCATGAAGCTTTAGAAAAGGCCAATCTCAAGCCTGAACATATTGATTGGTTGGTACCACATCAAGCGAATATCCGCATCATGGAAAGTACTGCACGCAAGATGGGTATGTCTATGGATAAGGTCATCGTCACGGTTCATGAACATGGCAATACTTCAGCTGCTTCGATTCCATTAGCTTTGGATGCTGGTGTTCGTTCTGGTCAAATTCAACGTGGTCAACATCTTCTCTTGGAGGGTGTGGGCGGAGGATTTGCTTGGGGCGCTGTAGCGATCAAGTACTAAGTAAACAGTATTTCAACAACATTAACTCAGCGAATATTTTTATGACATTTGCCTTCGTATTTCCTGGTCAAGGTTCCCAATCTGTTGGGATGCTCAACACTATTGCGGATCGCCCTGAAGTGCGCGAGACCTTGCAAGAAGCTTCAGAAGCATTAGGCGAGGACGTTGCAACGCTGATTGCCCATGGCCCTGCAGAAGCCCTTGCTTTAACAACGAATACTCAGCCAGTGATGCTGACTGCTGCAATTGCTTTTTATCGCGCTTGGTTGGCGGCTGGCGGCGCTATTCCTAAAGTCATGGCGGGTCATAGTCTTGGTGAGTACTCTGCTTTAGTTGCTGCAGGAGTACTTTCTTTTAAAGATGCGGTTCCGCTAGTACGCTTTCGCGCGGAAGCGATGCAAACTGCAGTACCAGTTGGTACAGGCGGTATGGCCGCTATTTTGGGGCTTGAGGATGCCATCGTGAAGACCGTATGTGCAGAGGCTGCTACGGCTTGCGGCGGTGTTGTGGAGGCAGTGAACTTTAATGCACCTGGACAAGTAGTGATCGCTGGCGGCAGCGATGCTGTTACCAAGGCATGTGAATTACTAAAAGCGGCTGGCGCGAAACGGGCACTGCCTTTGCCAGTATCTGCACCATTCCATTCTTCTTTGCTGCAGCCTGCATCAGAGAAGTTAAAAGCCTATTTAGCCAATATTGAATTCAAAGCACCCACGGTTCCTGTAATTAATAACGTGGATGTAGAGATATTGAATGATCCTGCTGCCATTAAAGACGCTTTGGTACGTCAAGCTGCTAAGCCAGTGCGCTGGCAGGAAACCATCAATATGATGGCTGCGCAGGGCATCACCGAGGTTATTGAGTGTGGCCCCGGAAAAGTCTTGGCTGGCCTCACCAAACGCATTAATGAAAAGGTTATTGGACTGCCTATTTTTGATGAAACCAGTCTGAACGAGGCACTTGCTGCAGTAAAGTAAATATTCACAATTATTGAGAAATAACGAAAGACAAATATGAATCTCGATCTAAGCGGACAAATTGCATTGGTCACTGGTGCATCGCGCGGTATTGGTCAGGCTATCGCGGATGAGTTGGTGAAGTGCGGCGCTAAAGTGATTGGTACGGCTACTTCAGACAGTGGTGCCAAAGCTATCGATGAGCGTTTAAAAGCCTCAGGGGGTGCAGGTAAGGTATTAAATGTCACTGCACCAAATGCTTGCGAGGAAATCATTGATCTCATCGTTAAAGAGTATGGCGGAATCAATATCTTGGTAAACAACGCGGGTATCACGCGCGATAACTTGGCGATGCGAATGAAGTCTGAAGAGTGGAGTGACGTGATTGATACTAATTTAAGTTCAGTCTTTCGCTTATCTCAAGCGGTCATGCGTCCGATGATGAAAGCGCGTGCTGGCCGCATTATTAATATCACCTCGATTGTTGGTCATATGGGCAATCCTGGACAGGCCAATTACGCTGCAGCAAAAGCAGGAGTTTCAGGGATGACTCGCGCTTTAGCGCGCGAAATCGGTAGCCGCAACATCACTGTTAATTGTGTGGCACCTGGGTTTATTGACACAGATATGACCCGCGCTTTGAGTGAAGAACAGCAAAATGCCCTCAAAGTGAATATTCCCTTGGCTAGATTGGGTAGCCCTGAGGATGTAGCCCAGGCTGTAGCATTTTTAGCCTCTCCAGCAGCAGGATACATTACGGGTAACACCCTACATGTCAATGGCGGCCTCTATTTAGCTTAAATTTATAGCAGGAATTTGGTCATTTTTTGGTGGATTTGCTAATTCAGTCCGCCAAGCTGATAAAATTCTTTTCATCGTTTTTTTACAACCCTTGGGGGACTTAATGGATAACATCGAACAACGCGTTAAGAAGATCGTCGCTGAGCAATTGGGCGTCGCAGAAGCAGAGATCAAAAATGAATCTTCTTTTGTGAATGACTTGGGCGCAGACTCTCTTGACACTGTTGAGTTGGTAATGGCTTTGGAAGATGAATTCGGCATCGAAATTCCTGATGAGGAAGCTGAAAAAATCACTACCGTTCAGCTCGCTATCGATTTCGCTAAATCTAAAGCTCAGGGTTAATTCCCTAGCTAATATCTAGCTATTACTGTGTCAGCATCAAATGGCCGTCGCCGGGTAGTTGTTACCGGCCTGGGCCTTATTTCACCTGTTGGTAATTCTGTTGATGTAGCTTGGTCTAATTTGCTCGCGGGCAAATCAGGCATCGCTACCATCACGAAGTTTGACCATACACCACTGAGCGTGCATTTCGCTGGTGAGGTGAAAGATTTCAATGTTGAAGAATATGTGTCTGCCAAAGAGGCGCGCCATATGGATACCTTTATCCATTACGGTATTGCCGCTGGCACGCAAGCCATTCGCGATAGCGGACTGCAAGTAACAGAAGAGAACGCAGAACGCATTGGCGTGATGGTGGGCTCAGGCATTGGTGGTTTACCAATGATTGAAGAGACTGGCGCTGAGCTGTTGGCTCGGGGTCCTCGTCGCATTTCTCCATTCTTTGTACCAGGCTCGATCATTAATATGATTTCTGGTCACCTCAGTATTTTGTTTGGTCTGAAAGGGCCAAATGTTGCAGCAGTGACGGCTTGTACAACTGGTTTGCATAGCATTGGATTGGCAGCACGCTTAATTCAATATGGTGATGCCGATGTGATGGTGGCTGGCGGTGCAGAATCTACGATTTCTGCATTAGGCGTTGGCGGCTTTGCATCTGCTCGCGCGCTTTCAACCCGTAATGATGATCCTGCAACTGCTTCACGCCCTTGGGATGTAGACCGTGATGGTTTTGTTCTGGGTGAGGGTGCAGGTGTCATTGTTCTCGAAGAGTATGAACACGCTAAAGCACGCGGTGCAAAAATTTATTGCGAGCTGCTCGGCTTCGGTATGAGTGGTGATGCGTATCACATGACTGCTCCCAATATGGATGGCCCACGTCGTTGCATGGTCAATGCCATGCGTGATGCCGGCTTAAATCCTGATCAAATTCAATACATCAATGCGCACGGAACCTCAACGCCTTTGGGTGATAAGAATGAAACCGGCGCCATTAAAGCAGCTCTTGGTGAGCATGCCAAGAAGACTTTGATTAACTCCACTAAGTCCATGACTGGCCACCTCTTGGGTGGTGCTGGCGGCTTGGAATCTGTCTTTACTATTTTGGCTTTACACAATCAAAAGTCTCCGCCAACGATTAATATCTTCAATCAAGACCCTGAGTGTGACTTGGATTACTGTGCCAATACGGCTCGTGATGTGAAGATTGAGCATGCTGTCAAAAACAACTTTGGCTTTGGGGGTACTAACGGTACCTTGATTTTTGGCAAATTGACCTAATATTCAGATTAAGTAACTTCTTAATCTCATTCACTGGTATTTACCAAGTAGGTCTAAAGCATCATGAAAAAGTACTTTATTGCGCTCCTGGCTATTCTGAGTCTTGGGCAAATTGCATTCACTCCAACAGCATTTGCGCAAAATCCGCGGGTTTTGCTGCCTGATTTTGCAGATTTGGTTGAGCGTGCTAGTCCTGCGGTGGTCAATATTCGGACTACTGAAAAAGTGATGGCGCAGCAAGCTCAGGGAGGATTCCCTGGGATGCCTGACGATCAGGCAGAGTTCTTCAGGCGCTTTTTTGGAGTGCCAATGCCAGGGATGCCTAATGGCAATCCCCCCAAGCAAGGACAACCCAATTCCGGCAAGCCGCAAGAGGCTGACCGGGGTGTGGGCTCGGGATTCATTATTGAATCCAATGGCTTAATTCTGACAAATGCCCATGTTGTAGAAGGTGCCACAACAATCTATGTCACTTTGACTGACAAGCGTGAATTTAAGGCCAAGTTATTGGGTATGGATAAGCGTACCGATGTAGCGGTTGTGAAAATCGATGCTCGTGATTTACCTCGCCTACCTTTGGGAGATTCTTCCAAAGTGCGTGTAGGTGAATGGGTCGTAGCCATAGGCTCTCCATTCGGCCTTGAAAATACCGTTACTGCCGGCATTGTGTCTGCTAAGAGTCGAGATACTGGGGATTATTTACCCTTTATCCAGACGGACGTAGCGGTCAATCCCGGTAATTCTGGTGGCCCTTTGCTCAATACAGCTGGTCAAGTGATTGGGATTAACTCGCAAATCTTTAGCCGCTCTGGTGGTTATATGGGCATTTCTTTTGCCATTCCGATTGATGAGGCGATGCGGGTTGCAGACCAGTTGCGTACCAATGGCAAGATGACCCGTGGTCGTATTGGTGTAGCCCTAGGAGAAATGACAAAAGAGGTTGCTGAGAGTTTGGGTCTAGGCAAACCTCGCGGAGCCTATGTCCGCAATGTCGAGCCTGGTGGTCCTGCGGCTGCGGGGGGTATTGAATCGGGTGACGTCATCTTGAGCTTTAATGGTCGAGATATTGCTAAATCAACTGATTTACCCAGGGTCGTTGGTGAGACTAAGCCTGGAACGAGTGCCACCGTACAAGTATGGCGTAAAGGAACTACTAAGGATCTAACAGTGACGGTGGCAGATACCGACGCTAGTCAGGCTGCAGCTAAGAAGCCAGAGAGCTCAGGAGCGAATGGTAAGAGTGCTAGTACCATGGGAGTAATCGTCTCAGAGCTTACAGAGGCTAAAAAGCGGGATTTAAATATCCGAGGTGGGGTTGAGGTCACTGGTTTAGGTGAGGGTCCTCTCGCCCGTGCAGGGGTTCGCCCTGGGGATGTCATTGTGCGTATTGCAGACACGGATATCACGGGAATTAAGCAGTTTGAGGCCGTGGCTAAGAGTCTAGACGCCAACAAAGCGGTTCCTGTTTTTGTCCGCCGTGCTGACAGCACTATGATCATCCCGGTGAGACCGAAATAAGCTAAAACCCTGCTTTTTAAGCGGAAAAAATGGGTTTGGCGCTATTTTGGCGCCACCCATTACAATCTCTTTCAAGACGACTTTTTGCAGCGCATCATCGTGGTGCGTTCTGACAAGGCGTTTTTTAAAGATCAAATAAGACGCTATGGATTTAATCCGCAATTTTTCTATCATCGCCCATATCGATCACGGCAAATCAACGCTAGCTGATCGCATTATTCAGTTATGCGGCGGCCTTTCCGATCGGGAAATGGAAGCCCAAGTTTTAGACTCAATGGATATTGAGCGCGAGCGTGGCATCACCATCAAAGCGCAAACTGCTGCGTTGACCTATAAGTCCAGAGATGGCAAAACGTATAACCTCAATTTAATTGATACACCTGGTCACGTTGACTTCTCTTATGAAGTCAGTCGCTCCTTATCGGCATGTGAAGGCGCATTGTTAGTAGTTGATGCCAGTCAAGGCGTTGAAGCACAAACCGTTGCCAACTGCTACATGGCGCTGGAGTTAGGTGTTGAGGTTGTTCCAGTTCTCAATAAGATTGATTTGCCTCAGGCAGACCCAGAGCGTGCTAAAAAAGAAATCGAAGATGTCATTGGTATTGATGCATCAGAGGCAGTAACTTGCTCAGCTAAAACAGGTATGGGCGTTGAGGATGTGATCGAAGAAATGATCGCTCGCGTACCTCCACCAAAAGGTAATGCCGCTGATCCTTTGCAAGCGCTGATTATTGATTCATGGTTTGACAACTACGTTGGTGTGGTGATGTTGGTGCGTGTTGTCAATGGCACTTTGAAGCCCAAAGAAAAAATCACCTTAATGGCCAATGGTTCTAGCCATTTGGTTGAGCACGTAGGCGTATTTAGCCCTAAGTCTGTCGATCGCCCAGAGTTATCTGCTGGCCAAGTAGGCTTTGTGATTGCTGGTATTAAAGAATTAAAAGCGGCAAAGGTGGGTGATACGGTGACGCACTCTCCAGGTCAGCAGGGTAAGGTGCCTGCCTCAGAACCACTGCCGGGATTTAAAGAAGTGAAGCCACAAGTATTTGCAGGACTCTATCCAGTGGAGTCTAGTGAGTATGATCAATTGCGCGAATCTTTGGAGAAGTTGCAATTAAATGATGCGTCACTCTTGTATGAGCCTGAGGTATCGCAAGCGCTGGGTTTTGGTTTCCGCTGCGGCTTCTTAGGTCTGTTGCACATGGAAATTGTGCAGGAGCGTTTAGAGCGTCAATATGGCATGAACCTCATTACCACTGCGCCAACGGTGGTCTATCAAGTGGAGCAATCTGATGGCTCAGTGATTTTGGTGGATAACCCATCGAAGATGCCAGAGGCGAGCAAGATTAATACAATTCTTGAGCCTATCGTGACCGTGAATTTATACATGCCACAAGAGTATGTTGGCTCCATTATTACTTTGTGCGTTGGCAAGCGCGGTATTCAGATGGATATGAATTATCTTGGACGCCAGGTCAAACTCACATACGAATTGCCCATGGCTGAAATCGTATTGGATTTCTTTGACAAGATGAAATCCATCTCGCGTGGCTACGCGTCTATGGATTATGAGTTCAAAGAATATCGTCCAGCAGATGTGGTCAAAGTTGATATTCTGATTAATGGTGAGCGGGTCGACGCCTTATCAGTGATTGTTCACCGCAGTAATAGCCAGCATCGTGGTCGTGAAGTGGTTGCCAAAATGCGCGGCATCATTCCGCGTCAAATGTTTGATGTGGCGATTCAGGCAGCGATTGGTAGCAATATTGTTGCGCGTGAGAACGTCAAGGCATTGCGTAAAAACGTATTGGCTAAATGTTATGGCGGCGATATCTCACGTAAGCGTAAGTTATTAGAGAAGCAAAAAGAAGGTAAGAAGCGCATGAAGCAAGTGGGTAATGTGGAAATTCCACAAGAGGCTTTCTTGGCCATTTTGCAGGTAGACGATTAATGAACTTCGCACTCATTCTATTTATCTTGGTCGTGGTTTCTGGCATTGCTTGGCTAGCTGATCGCTTTTACTTTGCGCCACAGCGCCGTGCCGATGGCATTGAACGTATGCCCCTCTGGTTGGAGTACACAGCAGGATTTTTCCCGGTTATTTGCGCAGTGTTTGTATTGCGTTCATTCATTGCTGAGCCCTTTAAGATTCCTTCAGGCTCGATGATTCCCACGCTGCAGATTGGTGATTTTATTTTGGTCAATAAATTTACCTACGGTATTCGTTTACCGGTCATCAATAAAAAAGTGATTGACCTTGGGACCCCTAAACGCGGTGATGTAGTAGTGTTCCGCTACCCACGGGATGAGTCGATTGATTACATTAAGCGGATCGTTGCCTTACCAGGTGATACCGTTGAGTATCAGGGCAAGCGCCTCACTGTTAACGGTCAGCCATTACAGTACAGCGGCGGCGAACCCTATCTTGATCCAGAAAATATGCGCTATGCCAAGCGTTATACAGAATCCTTTCCTGCCGATCTTGGCGGCAATAAACATGACATCCTCAATGATCCTGATCGACCATCAGCTAGCTTTCCAACGGAGCGTTTCCCGGGCTTTGAGAACTGCCAATACCAAAATGCTGGGCTGATTTGTACTGTTCCACCTGGACATTATTTTGCGATGGGTGATAACCGAGATAACAGTGCGGATTCTCGTTACTGGGGTTTTGTGCCGGACAAGAATATTGTGGGTAGAGCATTTTTTGTCTGGCTAAATTTAGGCAACCTTGGCCGCATTGGTGGCTTTGAGTAAGACAATGAACGCTCGCGCCGTTATTGAAACAGCCCCGCTTCAAGCGCGACTGGCTTATACCTTTAAAAAGCCAGAGTTGCTTCATCAGGCATTAACGCATCGCAGTCATAGCAAAAAGAACAATGAGCGTCTTGAGTTTTTAGGTGACTCGATTCTCAATTGCGTTGTCGCAGAAATGCTATACGAGCGTTATGCAGATTTAGATGAAGGCGACCTTTCACGCGTGCGCGCTAATTTGGTGAAGCAACAGGCTTTATATGAAATTGCCCAAACCCTCTCACTTTCTGACTATTTGCGTCTAGGTGAGGGTGAGCTGAAGAGTGGTGGATTTCGTAGACCATCAATCTTGGCTGATACTCTAGAGGCTGTGACTGGAGCGATTTTCTTGGATGGCGGTTTTGATGCTGCCAAGACCTGCTTACGAAAACTCTATTCGATTATTTTGGCCAACGTAGATCCAAAGACGCTTGGTAAAGACGATAAGACCTTGTTGCAGGAGTGTCTGCAGGGTTATCAGTTAGCTTTGCCGACTTATAACGTGATTGGCACTAGCGGTGCAGCTCATAATCAACAATTTGAGGTGGAATGCCTCATACCGAGTTTGAAGGTGTCTGTAAAGGGTGAAGGTGCTTCACGCCGAGCAGCCGAGCAAGCTGCTGCTAAATTGGCTTTGGTTGGGGCATTAAAAGCCTTGCCTCAAGAAATGGGTAAACCTAAGAAAACTCGGTCAGCCAAAAAGAAGGCTGCAAATAAAGTAGCAACCGAAGAACAGTTAAATCTTAAGCTGAAGGGCTAATCGTGTTTAGATGCGGCACTATCGCCATTGTCGGGCGTCCCAATATGGGCAAGTCAACCTTGTTAAATGCCTTGGTTGGTCAAAAAATTAGTATTACTTCGCGTAAGGCGCAAACCACGCGCCATCGTATTTTGGGGATTCAGAACCGTGAAGAGGCCCAGTTTATCTTTATTGATACGCCTGGTTTTCAAACACGCTTGATGAATACCCTCAACAAAGCCTTGAACCGCACGGTGACCACTGCCTTGCAAGACGTCAATGTGGCTTGCTTTGTAGTGGAGGCGGGCTATTTTGGTGAAGACGATAAGAAGGTCTTGCGCTTGCTGCCTACGGATTTGCCAGTGGTGCTGGTTTTAAACAAATTGGACTTATTTAATAGTCGTTTTCAGACACCATCTGAGCGTGATCAGGCCTTACTCAACTTCATGAAAGAGATGAGTCAGCCTTGGAGTGAGCTCGGTGGCCACGAGGATCAACAATGTGAGTTCGCTGAAATTGTGCCCATGAGCGCAAAAAGTCCTGGCGATATTGAGCGCTTATTAGATGTGCTTGAGGGTTATTTACCTGAAGCGCCAGCAGTGTACGATGGTGAAACCATTACGGACCGCAGTGAGCGTTTCTTGGCCGCTGAAATCCTGCGTGAGAAAGTATTCCGCTTTACTGGTGAAGAGCTCCCGTACACCAGCACAGTTGTGATTGATCAGTTCAAGATGGATGGCACGATGCGTCGGATTGCGGCAACGATATTAGTTGATCGTGATAGCCATAAGGCGATGATTATTGGTCAAAAAGGCGAGCGTCTGAAAAAGATCTCTACCGATGCACGTATTGATATGGAAAAGCTCTTTGATGGCAAAGTCTTCTTAGAGACATGGGTCAAGGTAAAACGCGGTTGGGCTGATGATCGTGCTGAGCTACGGGCGCAAGGGCTAGAGTAATTATTCATGGCCTCGATTCGTGTTGCTGACGAACCTGCTTTTGTATTGCACAGCATTCCCTACAAGGAAACTAGCTTAATTCTGGATGTATTTACGCGGCAGTATGGCCGTATGGCCTTGATCGCTAAGGGTGCAAAGCGCCCACATTCAACATTACGACCAGTTTTGCAACGTTTTCAACCACTCTTAGTTTCTTGGAGTGGTAAGTCAGAATTACGCACTTTAACCAAGTCAGAGTGGGTTGGTGGTACCCCATCCCTCGTGGGTGATGCACTCTTGTGCGGCTTTTATCTCAATGAGTTGCTAGTGAAGTTTTTGGCTCGCGAAGATGAATATGAAAAACTCTATGACTATTACACCAATACCATCTCGGCTCTATCTAATCTGGAGTTTGAGTCCAAAGGTTTGGAAGAGATTTTGCGTCCTTTTGAGTTAACCCTGCTACAAGAGACGGGTTATGCAGCAGCACTAGATCGTTGTGTAGAAACAAACCAAGCCCCCAATTCTGATGAGCAATATGTATATCAACCGGAGCGAGGTGTGAGGCCTGCCCAAGGTGATGATCCAGGCCATTGGCCGGTATTGAGCGGTAGATCATTATTAGCAATTGCAGCTGGGGACTTTTCTAGCCCAGAGACTCTCTCAGAGAGCAAGCAATTGATGCGTTTCTTGCTTGGCTTGCATCTGCAAGATCAAATCTTGACAACCCGTCAGATTTTGATTGATCTGAAAAAAATCTAGTAACCTAGACACATGAATACCCAACCAAAGCTTGAGCTTGGCATCAATATCGATCACGTAGCTACATTGCGCAATGCGCGTGGGACTGTCTACCCTGACCCCCTTAAGGCCGCACATCTGGCTGAGGAAGCCGGTGCTGATCTCATTACTTTGCATTTACGTGAAGACCGCCGCCATATTAAAGACGCAGATTTATTGGCATTGCGACCTCTCATTCAGACGCGGATGAATCTAGAGTGCGCTGTTACTCCAGAGATGATTAATATTGCCTGTAGAGTGCAACCTCATGATGTATGCCTTGTCCCAGAAAAACGGGAAGAGGTTACCACTGAGGGAGGTTTGGATGTGTTGGGGCACTATGAGGCTGTGAAGGCAGCAACTACCCAACTAAAGAATGCCGGTATTCGAGTGTCATTATTTATTGACCCAGAAGAAAAACAAATTCAGGCGGCTAAAGAGGTTGGCGCGGCCGTCGTAGAGTTGCATACAGGACGTTATGCAGACCTCTCAGGCGAGCAGCAAGCTCAAGAGCTTGAGCGTATTCGTAAGGCTGCGCAGTTTGGAAAGAGTATTGGCCTGCGTGTGAATGCTGGGCATGGCCTGCACGAGGGCAATGTGATGCCAGTTGCTGCTATTGCTGAGCTCTCTGAACTCAATATTGGTCATGCGATTGTTGCCGAAGCCTTATTTAAAGGTTGGCAAAAAGCCATTATCGATATGAAAACCTTAATGGCCAAGGGAAGAGCAAGTACTTCCAAACCAGATTAAACCCAGAAATATAAACATGATCATTGGAATTGGCACAGATATCTTGCAGATTGAGCGACTTCAAGCTGCGTACGATCGCACGAATGGTCGTCTTGCTGAAAAAATTCTCGGGCCAGATGAGATGTTGGTTTTCAAACATCGCTTAGGTAGAAATCACAAGCGGGGGATTGCTTTTCTGGCAACGCGTTTTGCTGCCAAAGAGGCTTTCTCCAAAGCGATTGGTCTGGGCATGAGAATGCCGATGACCTGGCGATCACTACAAACCTTAAATGAGCCTAGTGGTAAACCAGTCACTTCTTATTTAGGAGCACTAGCCCAGTTTATGCAAGACAAAAACTGGGAAGCCCATGTCACAGTCAGTGATGAGCAAGATATGGCAATTGCCCATGTGATTGTCACGCAAAGATAAATGAACGAAGTGAATGTAAATAAGTAAGCAAAGAACTACACCACCTATCTACCGAGGAATACATGAGTAAAGCGACGATGAACCCAGGCCCAATTACTTTAGATGTTGTGGGTTTAGAGTTAAATGCCGATGATCGTCGTCGGATCTTGCATCCACTAACTGGCGGTGTGATTTTATTTGGCAGAAATTTTTCTAATCGTAAACAGCTTTCTAAACTGACTGCAGAGATCAAAAAACTGCGTCCCGATGTATTGATCTCGATTGATCATGAAGGTGGACGCGTTCAGCGCTGTAGGACGGATGGCTTTACCCATTTACCTGCTATGCGTAAGCTTGGCGAGCTTTGGGGTGTTAAAAATAAATCAACTGGTAAAACAAAATATGCTGCTGAATCGGCTGCCCAAGCCATGGCAGCAGCAACTGCCTGTGGCTATGTTCTGGCAGCAGAGTTACGTGCCTGTGGTGTCGACTTTAGTTTTACCCCAGTACTGGATTTAGATTTTGGGCGTAGCGGGGTGATTGGTGATCGCTCCTTTAGTCGTGATCCGCAAATTACTTTTGCTCTGGCGAAAAGTCTTAATGAAGGCTTGCGTTTAGCAGATATGGCGAACTGCGGTAAACATTTCCCTGGTCATGGCTGGGCCGAAGCGGATTCACATGTAGCCATCCCGGTAGATGAGCGTTCCTTAGATCAAATTCTCAATGATGATGCTAAGCCTTATGAGTGGTTAGATCTCAGCCTAGCATCAGTGATGCCAGCCCATGTGATTTATCCCAAGGTAGATCAAAACCCTGCAGGCTTCTCTAACATTTGGTTGCATTCCATTTTGCGCGAAGAGCTTGGTTTTGAAGGGGTCATCTTCAGTGATGATCTTTCGATGGAGGGCGCGAGTGTCGCCGGTTCAGTAGTAAAAGGTGCGGAGCTTGCTCTAGATGCTGGTTGCGATGCGGTGCTTATATGTAATCGTCCTGATTTAGCTGATCAGTTACTCTCTCAACTCAAAGTCTCTAAAGCGAAGCGTTCTGAATCTGCACAACGACTAAATCGTCTCATGCCAGAATCCACTGCGCTCTCTTGGGGGCAGCTACAAGAAGAACCTGAGTACTGCCATGCCAAGGGTTTACTAAAGCAATTAAATCTCATTGCATAGAGTGCTGTTTATTTTTTTGTAACTCTTTCCCACTCGGAAAGAACAAATTTTTTAATGCTGTAACCTTGCTCTCTAGCGCAAACAATAGTCTCCACGTCAACCGGCTGATATATTTTTTGCAGTCTTAGCATGTCACCTTTGGTTGAAAAATTCGGCATCCAGGACCCCCAGAAAAACCCAATGCTCTCTAGATCAAGATAAGCATGGCCCGCTGCTTCTTGTTCAATTGGTATATCTAAATAAATAGATGCCAGATTGAGCGCTTCTAATTTGGTGAGTTCATGTTTGACTGCAGTAACTAAATCGCTGCCAATGCGATCGATTGCAATATTGGCCGTTTGAATGCTGGAATTGATAACGGTATGAAAAGTCGTTGTTCCGCTAGCAGCTATATTCGAACTTACGATGTTGCGTTGAATATTTAAATCTTTCACCAATGATTTTGCATGCTCAGCATGTTGAGCTGGCATAAAAATGGTATGTGGACGATCATTTAACTGCAAATAAAACGCCAGCAATGACATGCGAGTATCTGGATGATTTTCAAGACCCTTCATTGATATCGTGGCTGGAGTATCACCAATAAATAAACCTGTTTCTTTGGCGTTAAAGGTAATCATTTCATGTTGGCTGTATGGGTGGTTGGTTACGCACTCAGTCCAAAAACCCGGCAAAGAAAGTTCTTGGGCAATCTCAATTCGTTCTTTTGCCATGTTTTCGGCGATATGTTGACCTCTAAAGTTGGGGTCAACCATCATCTTCCCGGCTTCGGGTGAAACATTATGAGTGCCATCAAATGTAAGGGCGCAGTGCCCAATGATTTGACCGTTACCGTGTTTTGCTACCACCGAGTGCATCAACTTGTTTGTGATGATTTCTTCTAATTGATTGATGTCATACATCACTTTATTTGGATAGCTTTCGCCATAACAACGGCGAACACAGTCGATTAGCTGAGGAAGATCAGCGGGGTGAAGTCGAGTGATTTCTGGGGCGTTGGTATTAGTCATAGTGTGTTCATTATGACTTGTACTTGGGAAATAAAAAAGCCCGGAAAACCGGGCTTTTGAGCATCAGTAGTGGGCTATTTAGTTAGCGCGGCTACGGTATTCGCCGGTACGAGTATCGATCTCGATCTTGTCACCAGTATTGCAGAACAAAGGCACTTGTAATTCATAGCCAGTTGCCAATTTTGCATTCTTCAATACTTTGCCTGAGCTGGTATCGCCTTTCACTGCAGGTTCTGTATAAATGATTTCACGAACTAAAGAGTTGGGCATCGCTACAGAAAGTGCTTTTCCTTCATAGAACACTACTTCGCAGGGCATGCTTTCTTCAAGGTAATTCAATGCATCACCCATAAATTCAGCTTCAACTTCATATTGGTTGTATTCAGAATCCATGAATACATACATTGGGTCTGCAAAGTAAGAGTAGGTGCACTCTTTCTTATCTAGGATTACAACATCAAACTTGTCGTCGGCCTTAAATACACCCTCATTCGGTGCACCAGTTAACAAGTTCTTAAATTTCATTTTCACAACGGAAGAGTTGCGACCTGAGCGGCTGTATTCAGCCTTTAAAACGACCATGGCATCAGTGCCAATCATTACTACGTTACCAACGCGGAGTTCTTGTGCTGTTTTCATCTTGCTAGTCCTGGGTGCAGAGCTGCTTTTCTGCGGTTTTTATCAAAACCAAGATTGTAACCGCCCGAGGGCTCATTTCGTGTGAGATCAGGCTACAAAGTCCAATAGACGCGCTGCCAAGCCTCCATCAGCCTGTTTTTTGAGTAAATCCGCTCGCCAGGCCTTGGAATGGCTCTTCCAGAGATCTAATGATGCGATCCATTGCGTGGGCATTGCCCAGGTCATTGCGGCAATCACAGCAGTCCTCAGCTCCTGGGAAGTGTCATCTAGATAGAGATCTAAGAACGCGGCTAACTTCACTTCATGGGCACGATCTTCTTGAGGATAAATATGCCAAATGAAGGGTTTGCCTGCGAGTTGGGCTCTTACAAAAGAATCTTCACCTCGGACAATATTAAAGTCACATTGCCCAAGTACCCAATCATATTCATCTTGAGAAACAAAGGGAATGGAAATAAGTTGAATGGACTCTGGCAGAGTAATTTCTTGACTGGTGCTCAGTCTTAATTGCTCAAAGAGGCCATGAGTCAAAATGATGTCAAAGTTTTCACCAGTTTTACCTAGATCTGTGAGCCATTTCAGGAGTGGTGCGCCTGGATAGCAAAAAACGCTCATACGCTTGGCATTTGGCCGTAATTTTGACCAGCTGGATTTGAGGCTGGTTGGTATATTGCTAGGACTATCTGCAAGGGCTGGCACTGGATCAATGAGGATGCCGCCGGCATTCGCCTGAAAACCCGGAAAGAAGAAATATTTAGGAATGCCATGAGATTGAGGAGATGCCTTTTGATGAAAGTCCACAATCCAGGGCTCAGCACTGAGATACTCCAAATTGATGATGAGGGGTTTCTGGGGGGCAATCAGTAAACCCGTGAGATAGCGCTCTGGTAGCTCACAGCCAAAGGCTTCGACGACCACATCTGGAGTTTGAACGGGATGACGGCTATTGCTAAAGCTAGCCTCCCAGGGTTGAAGATCCACTTTTGCTTTGATCGACTCATCTACTCCAGAAGCGAGTAAATTAAGGGTTGGCAGATCGTCACAGAAAATGCGCACGTCTTGGCCATGAAGACTTGTTAAGCTTCTTGCTAGGCGCCAGCAAACACCGGCATCACCATAGTTGTCTACGATTTGACAGAAAATATCCCAACGCATGAGTAATTCGCTTTTTGAAACCCTTCAGCAGGATGTTAAACGGCTACCCGGATTGCCGGGGGTGTATCGCTTCTTTGATGAGGCAGGCCACATTTTGTATGTCGGAAAAGCGCGCAACCTCAAAAAACGTGTTTCTAGTTACTTTCAGCGCACCCAACTCTCCCCCCGTATTCAATTGATGGTGGGCAAAATTGCTCGCTATGAAACAACGGTAACACGCTCTGAAACCGAAGCCTTAATTCTAGAGAACAATTTGATTAAGGAGCTTGCTCCCCCATTTAATATTCTCTTTCGAGATGATAAGTCTTATCCCTATGTGATGTTAACTGGACACCAGTTTCCACGATTGGCTTCTTATCGCGGCAAAACGGATAAGCGTAATCATTACTTTGGCCCATTTCCAAATTCCTGGGCAGTTCGCAATAGCGTGCAAATTTTACAAAAAGTATTTCGCCTTAGAACTTGCGAAGATTCTGTTTTTAAAAACCGTAGCCGACCTTGTCTACTCCATCAAATCCATCGTTGTAGCGCCCCCTGTGTTGGGCGGTTGAGTGTCGAGCAATACGGACAAGATGTAGCGCAAGCAACCCGTTTCCTGGAGGGCGACCATAGTCGCGTGCTCTCTGAACTAGAGAAAAAGATGCTTGCCTATAGCGATGCCATGGAGTTTGAGATGGCTGCTGTCTTGCGAGATCGAATTGCCGATCTTTCTAGTGTGCTGCAACGGCAATCGATGGATACCGTTGCTGATGGTGAAGGTGATGTGGATGTGATTGCCGTCGCGCAGATGGAAGGGGTAGTCTGCGTGAACTTGGCGATGATTCGGGGTGGCCGTCATCTGGGTGATCGGGCCTATTTCCCAAAAGGCTTGAGAACAACATCAGGGGAGTTACCACCGCCTGAAGAAATTCTAGAAGCTTTTATTGCTCAACACTATTTAGAAGATAAAGAACTGGATGTTGAGTCAAAAACCAATCTCATTCCACCAGTGATTGTTCTTAATCATGCATTGCAGAAATCTCCTGAAGGTATTTCTACTGCAGAGGCGGGTGATGAATTGGCTCCTGAAAGTTTGCGTGACTTACTAAATACTCAAGCGGGTAAACGGATTACTTTCTTACATCAACCTCAAGGTCAAAGACGTCATTGGTTATCCATGGCTGAAGGCAATGCCAAGATTGCCATTGCCAAGCGCTTAGTGGAGACAGGTGGACAGCTTGCTCGGGCAAGGTCACTGGCCGATATCTTGAGTCTTGAGCTGGAAAGCTTGGAGCATTTACGCATAGAATGTTTTGACATCAGTCACACCTCTGGCGAAGCGACACAAGCATCTTGTGTGGTGTATGCAAAAAATGCCATGCAGGCAAGTGAGTATCGCCGTTTTAATATCAATGACATTACTCCTGGCGATGACTATGCTGCTATGCGCCAGGTATTGCAACGGCGTTACGCTAACTTCCAAGAGCTACCTATTGAGAAAATCCCGCAGGTGATTTTGATTGATGGTGGCAAAGGCCAGGTAGAAATGGCACGACAGGTTTTATCTGAATTTGGTATGGATATTGGTTTGATCGTTGGGGTAGCTAAAGGGGAAGGGCGCAAGGTCGGTCTAGAGACTTTAATTTTTGCCGATGAGAGAAAACCACTTGAGCTTGGTATTGACAGCCCCGCTTTATTATTAGTTGCCCAAATTCGGGATGAAGCGCATCGCTTTGCTATCACAGGTATGCGTGCTAAACGGGCCAAAGCCAGAACAGTTTCTCAGTTAGAAGAAATTGAGGGGATAGGAGCAAAACGTCGTCAGAAACTGCTAGCTCGCTTTGGTGGTCTGCGTGGGGTAGCCAATGCCACCATCGAGGAAATTGCAACTGTCGAGGGAATCTCCACGGCTTTGGCTGAGCAAATCTATCGGCAACTCCATTGATTTCCAAGTGCCGTCACATTGGTTTATGCTTGAGACATGCCATTTAATTTGCCCATTGCCTTAACCTGGTTGCGTGTTGCCGCAATTCCACTTGTCGTGGCAGTCTTCTATTTACCGAATGGTTGGCTTACCCCTTTTGATAAAAATCTGACGGCAACCATCATCTTTGTATTGGCAGCAGTGACCGATTGGTTAGATGGTTTCTTGGCAAGACGGATGAAACAAGAGTCTGCATTTGGGCAATTCTTAGATCCTGTGGCAGATAAGTTAATCGTTGCCGCTTCATTATTAGTTTTGCTCAATTTAGATCGCGTGCAAGTGTGGGTAGCCCTCATCATCATTGGCCGTGAAATCACTATCTCCGCCTTAAGAGAGTGGATGGCATTACTAGGCGCAGGTAAAAGTGTTGCTGTACACATGGTGGGTAAGCTCAAAACAACAGCTCAACTTGTCGCTATTCCATTTTTACTGCTCAATGACACCTTATTTGGTTGGTTAAATTGTGCGCAAGTAGGGACTTGGTTAATCTGGATTGCATCCTTTTTAACGCTCTGGTCGATGTTTTATTACATGAAAAAAGCCTTGCCGCAGCTAATAGATCAACCCAAATAAAGACCGCGAAGCTTGATTACAGCAGGCTTTTATGCTGATCAAGATGACCCAATTTATTTGCTTTGGGCAAAAATAATGCCCTCTTCTAAATAGTTTGTTAAACTACTGCCCTGTTATGCGGGAATAGCTCAGCTGGTAGAGCGATACCTTGCCAAGGTATAGGTCGGGAGTTCGAACCTCCTTTCCCGCTCCAAGTTCGATGGGAAGCCCTCAAAAGCTTCCCATTTTCGATTTCAGATATGGCGCGTTGGCCGAGTGGTTAGGCAGGAGCCTGCAAAGCTTCGTACGGGGGTTCGATTCCCTCACGCGCCTCCAGTGATTTTGCTTGACCACTGGGGCACATTCCCTAAAATACTTAATATAAAAAGTATTAGTGATTTTGTAGTGCATTCTTACTAGAGAGAAGATATGACCAAACTGAAGCGACTCCACTATCTTTTTGCAGCATCGGCACTGGTTTTACTGGTCAGTGCCTGCGCGACCTCCGGAGACTCTGCTACTGGCACCCCTAATGAGGTTGAGGAGATTCAGACACAGCTTTTAGGTGATATGCCATTGCCCGCTGCTTCAAAAATCATTGGAGCTGATTCGTTGATTATTGGTCGTGGTGATAACTGGGTAGGTCGCGTAGTGCTATCAGGTGTACAAACCCCAACGGACATTTATGCTTTCTTCCAATCTGAGTATCCTCGCGCAGGTTGGACTACTATCAGTGCAGTCAAATCTAAAACCAGCATTTTGGTTTTCACAAAAGGTGACCGCACGTCTACGATTGAGTTAAATGAAGGTTCTTTCACAGGACCTAAAACCTTGATTACGATTACTGCATCACCCAAGAATGCGAATGTGGTTGCACCGAGCAGAAAGTAATCAGTAATTTCTAACCAACAAAAAGGCCTCGTTTAGAGGCCTTTTGCTTTGTGTGGCTGGTGTTATAGGCCTTCAGCCCTGATAAGTCCTACTGCTTGACCTTCAATGGCAAAGTTCGGTTGACGACTATCGACCACGATATTTTTGAACTCTGGGTTCTCAGCTTGTAATTCAATCACTAAGCCATCGGCAGTTTTCTTTTGGTTCCAGCGTTTGACTGTTACCTCATCATCTAAGCGGGCCACTACGATATCCCCGTTGCGGACTTCAGAAGTTTTTCGGACAGCTAAATAATCACCATCCAAAATGCCAGCATCGCGCATGCTCATGCCAACTACTTTTAGTAAGTAATCGGCACCCTTGCTAAATAAGCTTGGGTCAATCGGCACTTGTTTTTCAATATGCTCGACAGCCATGATAGGTGATCCCGCAGCAACGCGGCCAATGAGTGGCAGGGTAAGTTGCTGAAGTGCGCCAGATGGTAAAGACATCTGGCGAAACTTATTGGGATTGTGAGATTGATTAAATCGTTGTGGAATGCGAATACCACGAGATGTGCCTGGAGTCAGTTCGATGTACCCTTTTTTTGCTAGGGCGCGCAAGTGCTCCTCGGCTGCATTGGCAGAGGCAAAGCCTAGTTGCGATGCGATTTCTGCGCGAGTTGGAGGTGAACCACTCTCATCAATTGCGTTAGTAATAAGATCCAAAATTTCACTCTGACGTGCAGTGAGTTTGGGGAGGGCAGTCAGCTCCTCAGGAAAATCGACTGTATTTATGTCCATACTGGGATTGTATACAGCACTTTTTGATAATTCAAGCAAATTGAAGGCGGATAATGGGGTATGAGCTCAAATTTAAGTCAATCCGTACAGTCTGCACACATTTTGGTTCTGGGTATGGGGGGCACTATTGCTGGCCTGGCCCAAAATCCCCAAGATCAGCCAATGAACTATCAGGCAGGTCAGCTTGGAGTCAATGATTTGGTGAGACATGTGCAGTCAGCAATTCCTGATGGAATCGAGGTGCTTTCCAGTCAAATTGCCAATATCAATAGCCGTGATTTAACTGATGCGCACTTAACTTCTCTTGGTCTGGCAGTTCAAGAGGCCCTGAATAACGCTCAAGTCCGTGGGATTGTGATTACCCATGGCACGGATACATTGGAGGAAACCGGTCTATTTTTGCAGGCCGTTTGCGGCAAGCTGGCCCATCGCCTAGGCAAGAGGGTCATTTTGACTGGCGCAATGCTGCCCAGTAATGCGCCTCAAGCTGATGGCCCTTCCAATCTTCTAGATGCGCTGCGTTGGGCTTGCACAGCAATCGATAACTGTCCAGGCGGAATTTATGCCGTGATGGATGGTCGTGGCTGTATGGCTATGGATTTGGCAAAGCGTCATGCCCAATCCCTGAACGCCCTCATTCAGGATTCGCCAACTAGTTCTGTCGGCCTGATTAATCCTTCATGGCTCGCTGGTGTGAAGTCAGTTCAAGCGCTTTGGGACGAAGATTTACCCATTCCCGCTGCAGGCGAGTGGCCGTGGGTAGAGATCTTGACCTGTCATGCTGGAGCTAGGCCAGAAACACTACGGCAGTGGCTTGGTAGCAAAGCCCAAGGTCTTGTAATCGCTGGAACGGGTAATGGCGGAATTCATGCTGCTTGGTTGGCGCCACTGACGGATTTGATTGATCAGGGAATTGCTGTTGTGAGAACAAATCGGACCGGGGCGGGGGCAACAGTCCAAGACCTGCCTGAAATCGATCTACCTTCCTGCCTAGCAAG
Source organism: Polynucleobacter sp. es-EL-1 (assembly GCF_018687975.1). Lineage (NCBI taxonomy): Bacteria > Pseudomonadati > Pseudomonadota > Betaproteobacteria > Burkholderiales > Burkholderiaceae > Polynucleobacter > Polynucleobacter sp. es-EL-1. Next base: position 1,322,977 of record NZ_CP061310.1, on the reverse strand, counting down.
TGGCAAGCTTTCAGCCCCAAAAGCCAGAATTGCGCTGCAATTAGCCATCAATGCTGCAAAACAGGCCAAATTAGTCGGTAAACCCCTGACTTGGCAGGATTTTTTTGCTAGAATAGCGGACTTACCGGAAATTCGGTAAGGTCTTCAAAAGCAGTAAATATGTGTAGTTCGTTTTACCTACAATTTGTTACTACCTTGTCACACTGGCGCTAACTTTAAAACCATCGGAAGTTAGCAAGACGCCCAGGTGACTTTATCCCTAAGGAGTGTTAGATGCGTCATTATGAAATCGTCTTTATCGTCCACCCGGACCAAAGCGAGCAAGTACCTGCGATGATCGATCGCTACAAAGCGACTTTAGCTGCTGCTGGCGGCAAAATTCATCGCATGGAAGATTGGGGTCGTCGTCAGATGGCTTACATGATCGACAAGCTTGCTAAAGCCCATTACGTTTGTATGAATATTGAGTGCGACCAGAAAACTCTGGACGAGCTCGAGCACGCATTCAAATTTAACGATGCTGTTTTGCGTCACCTCATCATCAAGACAAAGAAAGCTGAAACAGAGCCTTCTATCATGATGAAAGAAGTGCAACGTGAAGAAGCGCGCAAATCAGCTCAATCCGACGCTCCAGTAGCAGCGGCTTAAGTTAGAAATTTGAAGAGGAATACACAGACTAGAAAACGTATCAGAGTGACGGAGCGGCGTTGAATCATTTCACCCTAACTGCATTCTTGGTATCTAAAGACGCGATTCGATTTACACCAGCAGGAATACCGGTGATGCATTGTCAGCTAGAGCATAGTGGCGAGGTAAACGAGGTAGGGGTTGCTAGGAAAATTCAGATGAGTGTTGAAGCCATCGCAATCGGCCCAATACAAAAGGGCATAGAGCAAATGGATTTAGGAGCCGAGGCAGTGTTTGAAGGATTCTTAGCACCCAAGACTCTACGTAATCAAAGACTTGTTTTCCATATTACCCATATTCAATTGAAAAATTAAAAGAGGAAATCATCATGGCGTTTGGAAAGAAACCCGATTTCAAAAAGAAACCAGCTCAGAACCCATTGTTCAAGCGTAAGCGTTATTGCCGTTTCACTGTTGCTGGCGTAGAACAGATCGACTACAAAGATGTAGATACATTGAAGGACTTCATTGGCGAAAACGCCAAAATTACTCCTGCTCGTTTGACTGGCACAAAAGCAAAATATCAGCGTCAGTTAGACACTGCTATCAAGCGTGCTCGTTTCTTGGCCTTGTTGCCATTCTCCGATCAACATAAGAAATAATTAGGAGCCCTCAATGCAAATCATTCTTTTAGAAAAAGTAATTAACTTGGGCAACCTTGGCGACATTGTTCGCGTTAAAGACGGTTACGCTCGCAATTTCTTAATCCCTCAACGTAAAGCCCGTCGTGCTACTGAGTCAGCGATTGCTGATTTCGCAGTTCGCCGTGCTGAGCTTGAAAAAGTGGCTGCTGAGAAATTGGCTGCTGCTGAAGCGGTTGGCGCAAAGCTCAAGGACTTGGTTCTTGAAATCGGTCAAAAAGCTGGCGTTGATGGCCGCTTGTTTGGTTCAGTAACCAATCACGATATTGCTGATGCTTTGAAAGCCAAAGGCTTCGTTATTGAAAAAGCTTCTGTACGTATGCCTACTGGCCCATTAAAGATGGTTGGTGATCACCCTGTAGCGGTTGCTGTTCATACCGATGTAGTGGTGGATATCACTATCCGTGTTGTTGGCGAGCAAGCGTAAGTTTAAGATCTGTAATAAAGCCTCATGGCTGAATCCCGTTCACGTTCCCTTACGCCAAATCCCGGCATGATGGGTTCTGGGGATGCAGTCGTGCAGGCCTTAAAAGTACCGCCGCATTCTGTAGAAGCCGAGCAATCATTGCTCGGTGGTCTACTCATCGATAACTCCTCATGGGACAACCTAGGTGGAGTATTAAACGATAAAGATTTCTATCGCCCTGAGCATGCTTTGATCTATAAGGTCATCGCCCGTTTGGTTGGCGACAATCACCCCGCCGACGTAATCACTGTTTATGATGCAGTGAAGTCTGAGCAGGGCGGTGATTTAGTCAGTATTGACTACCTGAATTCATTAGCGCAAAACACACCAAGTGCAGCGAACATCAAAGGCTATGCCGATATTGTTCGTGACCGTAGCATTCTGCGTCGCTTAATTGAGGTTTCAGACAGCATTGTGAATTCTGCATTCGTCCCAGAAGGTCGGACTGTAAGAACCTTATTGGATGAAGCTGAGTCCCGTATTTTGCAGATTGGCGAAGAGGGAAGTCGCAAAGCCGATTATCTGGAAATTGAACCTTTACTAAGAACAGTTGTTGCTCGTATCGACGAGCTATACAACCGTCAAGGTGGTAGCGATATTACCGGGATTGCCACCGGCTTCATTGATTTAGATAAACAAACTAGTGGATTGCAAAAAGGTGATTTAGTCATTGTTGCTGGAAGACCTTCAATGGGTAAGGCGCAGCCATTAGATGCTAAAGTAAAAACGGTTGATGGTTGGAAGTTGATGGGTGATTTGCGTTTTGGCGATCGCATAGCCTCTGTGGATGGCCGGCATTCTATGGTCACCGGCATCTACCCGCAAGGTGCAAAGCAGATATACAAAGTGACGTTTTCTGATGGTCGTGAAGCTGAGTGCTGTGATGAGCATCTATGGCGTGTCATGTATCGTGATTGGGATGCTCCCAAGGTAATTAATACTGCGCGTTTAATGGAAATGCTCTCTTGTGTTCGCTACAAGAATCGTCTGTGGATAGATCCTGTTTCTGGTGATTTTGGTCACTCAAATGTATTGCCAATTAACCCATGGGTTTTGGGCGCATTGCTCGGTGATGGAACTTTAGCCTTATCCCATGGTAGCGTTATGTTCTCGACCAAGTCTCCAGAGCTTATTGAGCGTATGAATGCACTTGCTGGGTATGAGATGGAGTTGGTTCACGCTAATGCATATGACTGGAGATTGGTTTCCAAAGCCAGAATCGCTTCTAATGGCCAGCGTCAGTCTGTGCCAACAAATTATTTCCGCTCTGCCTTACAAGATATAGGTGTACTGGGCTGCAGAAGTTTTGATAAATATATTCCTGCTACTTATCTTGAGGCAAATAAGACCTCTCGTCTCGCACTCTTTCAAGGTCTGATGGACACCGATGGCTGGATTGAGAAGTGGGGCTCTATTCGTTTTTGTACAGCGAGCAAGCAATTATCCGAAGATGTTGCATCCTTGGCGAGATCATTGGGCGGATTTTGCTCAATCGCTCAAAAACAAACAAGCTACAGCTACAGGGGTGAGAAGAAGCAGGGGCGCCTATCATATGTTCTGAATATGAGTTTTGGCCCTGGCTTTCAAGCATTTACTTTGCCTGAAAAGAAGGAAAGACTCAGATCAACTTGGGATCGCCAGCGCAGACTTACCTTTAAGAGTGTCGAGCCATCCAGAGTTGCTCAGGCGCAGTGCATTTCGGTGAGTCATCCCGATAGAACCTACATCACGAATGACTATGTAGTGACGCATAACACTGCTTTTGCATTAAACATTGCTGAGAATGTCGCCTTGGCTGAAGGTTTGCCCGTTGTAGTGTTCTCTATGGAGATGTCGGGTGAGCAATTGGCAGCGCGTTTACTAGGATCGGTAGGGCGCGTTGACCAAGGTCGTATGCGAACTGGTAAGTTGCAAGATGATGAGTGGCCACGCGTAACCGATGCAATTGCCCGTTTAAGTAATACCCAAATTTTGATCGATGAAACTGGCTCCTTATCCAGCCTTGAACTACGTGCACGTGCACGCCGTATTGCGCGTAACTTTGGTGGAACATTAGGTCTGGTTGTGATTGATTACTTGCAGTTGATGAGTGGCTCTGGTTCAGAGAATCGAGCAACGGAGATTTCTGAAATTTCACGTTCTCTCAAATCACTCGCAAAAGAATTGCAGTGCCCAGTGGTAGCGCTATCTCAGCTTAATCGTGGTCTAGAGCAGCGCCCCAACAAGCGCCCCATCATGTCTGATTTACGTGAGTCAGGTGCGATTGAGCAAGATGCTGACTTAATTATGTTTATCTACAGGGATGAGGTTTATCACCCCGATACCACGACAGATAAGGGTGTAGCGGAGATTATTATTGGTAAACAGCGTAATGGCCCTATTGGCACAGTGCGCCTAAGCTGGCAAGGCCCTTATACCAAGTTCGATAACTTGGCGATGGGATCTATCGGCTACTCTTCTGGTGGGTATGAGCCGTTCTAATTCAAAGCCTAAAATTGGAAAAAAAGCCTCGCACTGCGAGGCTTTTTAGCTCTGGTGGGCATTAATTTAAGTAAATTACTTCACAGCTATATTTTGTGCTGCCACTGGTGAAGGAAATCCGGCTGACGTTAATGACTCACTCATCACACGATTGCTTTCAAAATAGACCTGCCAATAATGATTGTTATTGCAATAAGGGCGCACTGCCAATACTGGACCAACAAGATTGAATTCCAATATATTTACTTCAACAGCTGGCTCTTGTAGTACGTTTGGAATAGAGGCGATCTTTTCGCGCAGGAGTTTCATGGCAGCATTTTGATCTGCTGCACTAGAGAGTTGGCATTTAAGATCAACGCGACGATAAGAGCTATGACTAAAGTTTTGAATGGTATCACCCAAAATTTTGGTATTACCAACCATTGTTGCAATATTGTCTGGCGTATAGATAGTGGATGAAAACAGTCCAATCTCCTTAACTGTTCCAGTTACACCGCCTGCAGTAACGAAGTCACCAACTTTGAAGGGTCGCAACACAATCACAAATACACCCGCTGCAAAATTAGAGAGGAGGCCTGCCCAAGCGGCGCCGATTGCTACGCCAGCAGTAGCAATTAAGGCAGCAAAGCTGGTTGTTTGAATGCCGAAATAGCCCAGAATACCAATCACTAGAAGGATATTCAGGGTCACAGAAACAACCGATCTAGTGTATCGAAGGATTGTTGCGTCTAGTTTCTGCTGTTCCAAGCCTTTACTGAGAATGCTGAGAGCAAGTCCAATGAGCCACCGCCCTATCAGCCAAAATGCAATGGCTGCCAGAATTTTGAGGCCAATATCGGTAGCCGCAGTAACCAGAATTTCCTGAATTCGGTTTACATCAATTTCTTTCATTACTTCATTCCCGTATTAATTACATTTAAAAATATCAAAATTTTCACCATAGGATTAATTGTTGAGCCGAATCTATATTAGCCTTTGGGTTAATAGATATTATCCAAATGGCTAATTATTATTCACATAATCCAAAGATCACCTCCAGACCAGATTAACTTAATTTTTAGCTATTTTGATATGAAATACCCATTTTTCTCGTACCAATTTTCCTTATTGGGTCTATTAGGCGCCTTATTTGTTGTTGGTTCATGTGGACCCGCATTAGCCCAGTCTACAGGGGGTTGCGATTCTTATGCTCCAAATACTACAAGCGGCACTTCTCAAACGGTGAGCTGTAACAGTAGCATCAGTCCCGCAGCAACAGAGGGTGTTACTTCAACGGCAAATTCTACAAGTATTGGCAATAACGTTACAGTGAATGTTGACAATGGAACATCCTTAGTCATTAATGGCTCAACAATAGGTATTGGTAGTAATGCAAATATCAGCAACCATGGCAATTTAAATACGAGTGCATTCTATTATGGATATGGCATGTCATCAGGGGCTAATGGGCGCTCTCAGGCAGGCGGTAGCACCCTACTAAATGCTTCTGATGGCACCATCTACACTGGTGGAGGATATGCGGCAGGGATGTATGTGAGCGCAACAAATGCTTCGTCAGCTGCTAATTCACTAACAAATGATGGAGCAATTCAAACAGATGGTATTGGGGCCGCTGGTATGCGATTGGTTTCTGGTGCAAGCTCTGGAGGTGTTGTAAATTTAATTGTAAATAGTGGCACGATTATTACTAACGGTGTATCAGCCCACGGTATTCAAGTTTCGGGTGCAGGCGCTGTGACTATTGAAAATACTGGAACAATTAGAGCAAATGGCTCAAATGCCTTCGGCATATATTCTGCCGGGAATATCACTACACTGACCAATTCTCAAGGCGGATCAACACCGCTAACCTTTTCTGGCATTGCCCCTAGTAATTACAACGTAGTAGTTACAAGTCCAAGCAACTATGGAAAGTTAGATGCTAGCAATGGAGTAATTTCCGGAGTAATGAATTTTGGAATTAATAACACCTCAAGTTTAGCTTTTGATACCACATATGCCACTGTATTGAATGGTGTAAAGATTAATAATATTGGTAACTCTTATGGAACTTTTACCTCTGGAGGAAATACCTATCAATGGGCGTTAGCGCATCGAATTAATGGTTCAGCAGATGAAACAGATCTGGTCATTTTGCCGGTGGTTCAGCCTACATTGGAAGCACTCGAGGAAGTATTAGCTGCTGAGTCTTATTTGATTGCCCCAATTTATTTGGATACGCAGACTTCACTCAATTTAATGGGTACGGCTTTGCAGGGATTATTTGCTATGCAATCAGCAGGAGTTATTAACGGCATGGGTTATGACTGCCAGCTGTTTGGAGGTAATAATATTTGCGTTTCTGCTGGCGGTAGATTTACCAACGTGAGTACTTATCCATATAACAATACTAGCGGATTGATTATTGGGGCATACCGATTCTCTGATCATATTCGTTTTGGAGGCTATCTTGATCAAAATCTCTCACAGAGCACGCCAGGGGGAATTGTTCAATTAAATAATGGCAGCCCCATGGTGGGGATTTTTGGAGTTTGGTCTCAAAATATGGATGGAACTGGTGCGGAAGCAAAGATATCTGCTGGTTATGCAAATAAGGATGCTACGCTCACTCGTCCAGTTGTGGGAGTATCTGAAGCTGGCGCTGGCTCTACATCGCTAACTACTCAAGGAGTGATGGGCCTATTAAAGTATGGTTTTGCTATTGGCAATAGGTCTGTTGTATCTCCTTACATTGGAATGAGATACGTTGCGGGAGGAATGGGCTCTTACAGTGAAGGTCAATCAAACACAGTCTCTAGCCCTTTAACTTATAACGCAATTGATAACTACACCACTACAGCGCTAGTAGGCCTCATGAGTAGTCATCGCCTTGCTGAAAGAACTAGTCTACTGATAAGCGCGGGCGTGGAAAAAGATACGAATGCAAATATTGGAAATTTAATCACTACAGGTAATGGTGAGTTTAATGTTGCCATGAATAATAATTACCGTAGCGTAAGGCCAACAGCAAGCCTAGGAGCCTTTCATGATTTGAGTGCCCATGAGCGAATTGGTCTTTCAGCTATTTATCGTCAGGAAGCATATCAAGCGCTCACCTCAACAACAGTAATGGCGACCTATACAGTCGGTCTGTAACTTACTTCTCAGAGTTTGTTGAAGTTAGCCTTCGAGCTTCAGTAAATCTAGCTGCCCAGTAAGGTTTGGTGATGTATTCAAGTCGTACTGTTCCCCCGGCGCTGGGTGCATGAACAAATCTACCTTGCCCAACATATATTCCTGCATGGGAATATTTTTCGCCGGTAGTATTGAAGAAGACGAGGTCACCAGGGGCGGGGGGTTGGCCATCAACGCTTTGCCCTTTTCTACTCATCTCTTTAATAGTTCTTGGCAATTTGATATTTGCTGATTTGGAATAGACATAAGCAATCAGGCCGCTGCAATCAAAGCCACTCTTAGGAGTATTTCCGCCGTAGCGATAGGGCACACCCACTAAGCCTACTGCAGCAATAGAGATATCCTCTGTACCAACGCTGGCATCTTGCTTAAATTGCGATACCTTAGCGGTATTCGATTTGGCAGAAAATGTACTGCAACCTGAAAGCACTAGAACGCAAATAAAAATGCCGCACCCTATTAGGGCACGGCATGAGTGCTGATTATCAGAGCGCGTCTGCAGCATGATCCGCAAGACGTGAACGCTCCCCACGGGCAAGCGTCACATGTCCACCATGACGCCAACCTTTGAAGCGATCCACTACATAAGTGAGGCCTGAAGAGCCTTCGGTGAGATAAGGGGTATCGATCTGGGCGATATTGCCAAGACAAACAATTTTTGTTCCTGGGCCAGCACGAGTCACTAAGGTTTTCATTTGTTTGGGGGTTAAGTTCTGCGCTTCGTCAATGATGACAAATTTGCTTACAAAAGTCCGGCCCCGCATGAAGTTCATGCTCTTGACTTTAATACGTGAACGGATGAGTTCCTGAGTAGCTGCACGACCCCATTCCCCTGCACCACCATCTTCATTGCGTTGAAGGACTTCAAGGTTGTCATCAAATGCGCCCATCCAAGGCTGCATCTTCTCTTCTTCGGTGCCTGGTAAGAAGCCAATATCTTCACCGACAGGCACGGTTGCACGCGTGATGATGATTTCGTTGTAACGTTTACTGTCCAAGACTTGTTCAAGTCCAGCAGCCAATGCCAATAAAGTTTTACCAGTACCCGCTTGACCTAATAAGGTAATGAAATCAACTTCTGGATTCATCAAGAGGTTCATAGCAAAGTTCTGCTCACGATTGCGCGCAGTCACACTCCAAACATTATTCTTTTGATGAGAAAAATCTCTCAAGGTTTGCAGGAGGGCGGTCTTGCCATTAATTTCTTTTACTTGAGCGTAAAAAGGCGTGGAGCCATCGGGATTTTCTTGATATACAAATTGATTAACTAACATGCTTGGTACCGTTGGCCCAGTCACCCTGTAGAACATCGTGCCTGACTTACCATCAGCCCAACTTTCCATATCTTTGCCATGCTTTGGCCAAAAGTCTGCCGGAAGGGTCATCACCCCAGAGTACATTAAGTCACGATCTTCTAAAACCTGATCATTGAAATAATCTTCTGCAGGGAGGCCTAAGGCGCGCGCCTTAATACGCATATTGATGTCTTTAGACACCAGCACTACCTCTTGGCCTTTGCGGGTTTTTTGCAGCTCGCTGACTACCGCCAAGATGAGATTGTCACCTTTACCCTCTGGTAAGCCCTCTGGAAGGGCTTGGGTGGTCAGTTTGGTCTGAAAGAATAGGCGCCCTGAAACATCTTGGTTGCCTAATTTATTGAGGGGGATGCCCTCATCTAATGAGCCACTCGTTCCTGCCACTAATTGATCTAAGGATCGGCTTACTGTACGCGCATTGCGGGCAACCTCAGTCATCCCCTTTTTATGGTTATCCAATTCCTCCAAAGTTGTCATTGGCAAGAATAGGTCGTGCTCTGAGAAGCGAAAGAGAGAGCTTGGGTCATGCATTAATACGTTGGTATCTAGTACAAACAGACTTGGTGGTCCGGTACGAATAATACGTTTTGGCTTTTCTGGAGTACTTGCTATGGATTTACCACCCCGTTCATTGCGCGTAATAGTGCGATGATCAGTTTTAATTTTCGCAAGAGCAACTTCAGCCTCTGATAGATCTTCCTCGGTATCAGCCAGCCATTCTGTTGCATGCGTTTCCATCACAACTGGTTTTGCTGGGGCAGGACGTTTCTTTAAATCGGGAGTGTCTTTATTGCTAATTTTGACTTGGCCAGCAATTTGAGTTGGGATTGGGGGCAATGGCATGCAGACTCTCCTAAAAGAAAAAACCGCCAAGCAGATTGCATTGACGGTTTGTAATGAAACTGGCTGTAAAACAATCTAAAAAACGGCGGGGGTTACTTGCCTTGCCTGATCTGAAATATTCAGGCTGATGAGTCAAACGGATTGTTAGACTTTCCCGTCGTTTACGGTGCATATGAACTACTTTACCCCAATTTTTGGGCTTTGCAAGTACCCCAGATTAAATTAATCAAAAAATTATTTTGTTTCTTGGGCAGCTTGTAATACCTCTGTCACATGTCCGGGAACCTTAAGTCCACGCCACTCTTTTACCAGGTTTCCAGCAGAGTCAAAAAGAAAAGTGCTGCGCTCTACGCCGCGTACTTGTTTGCCATACATGTTCTTCATTTTCATGACCCCAAAGAGTTGGCAAAGGGTCTCATCAGTATCTGCGACTAACTCAAAAGGCAACTCGAGCTTGCTACGGAAATTATCATGAGATTTCAGGCTATCTCGAGAGACTCCCACAATCAGGGTATTTGCTTTAGTAAACGCTTCGATATTGTCACGAAATTCCCCAGACTCAGCGGTGCAACCTGGAGTCATGTCTTTTGGGTAAAAGTAAATCACTAGCTTTTTACCTTTGGCGGATTCTGGCGTAAAGGTCAATCCAGATGTTGCTGGAATAGCGCATTTGGGGATTGGTTTGCCAATTTCTACTGTCATGATTCTCTCGCTTATTTATCTTACTTCTGGTTCAAATACTTAGACTGCCTGCAAAATCAGTTCACCACTACGATTGGGTATCTCGCCCCAAGTAACCGGTTCAATGGCTATTTTATCGAGTTGTTTCGTCGCCACCCAAGATTGATGGAGTTCGCCCATGGTGACTAAGTCATGGCCCTGATTGAGCCATCCCATGATGAGTTGCTCGAATGCAGGCAATAGCTTTTGACCCTCTAATTCAGCATGTAGGGTAAATACTTGATCATTCGGGTTGCTTTGGGTGATCTCAAGGAGCTTTTTAACGGCGCCAAACTCATCAGCATCATCAATTCCAATCAGCTCATCAAACGTAGGCAATGTTGTGGGGTATTGAACATGCTTGGCTGTACCAGAGGGCAATGCAAAGCGGTAGGGCATCAGATTCGGTTTTGCTCTGCCGTCTGATGAATATTGAATGCCCCACTCATCAAGCTGCTCAAATGCTGCTTCATTCATTTGCCAACCGGCAGCTCCATAGGTTACTGGTGTATGTCCAAATATTTCACTAAAACGATCCCAGCTTTTTTGCATTTGCGCTTTTGTCCACTGTGGATCACGATGGCGGACCGCATCTTGCCAAGCCACATGATCCCAAGTGTGAATACCTGTTTCATGACCAGCAGCATCAATGGCGCGCATTTCTGCAGCAGCTTGTTTACCAATATCAGGACCTGGCAATAAGACGCCATAGAGCAATGTTTTGATGCCATAGTGCTCAACTACGGAGGTACGACTGACTTTTTTCAGAAAGCCAGGACGAAATACCCGTTTAAGTGCCCAGCCAGTATGGTCGGGTCCTAAGCTAAATAAAAAGGTTGCCTTAAGGCCAAAGCGATCCAGAGTGCGCGCTAGATTAGGTACGCCTTCTTTAGTGCCACGTAAGGTATCAACGTCTACCTTGAGTGCAATTTTTGCCATGAAGCTGTGAAGTTACTTTCGCTTATTCGGTGTCGACTAAGTGACGCGCTTTCTCAACATCTTGGCGATAAGCTTCAAAAATGTTCTTGAGCGCATCGCCCATCGTCGTTGTTGGCTTCCAGCCAAGTTCACTCATAGTGTTATCGATTGCGGGAACGCGATTTTGCACATCCTGGTAGCCTTCACCGTAGTAGGCACCTGAAGTGGTTTCTACAATCTTCACTTCATTTGCAGTCTTAGCGTACTCCGGAATACTGCGAGCAATCTCCAACATCTGATTGGCGAGTTCGCGAACAGAGTGATTATTTTTAGGATTGCCAATGTTGTAGATCTTGCCATTGGCAATGCCATCTTTGTTATCGATGATGCGCATCAGGGCATCGATACCATCATCCACATACGTGAAGGCGCGCTTTTGCGCACCACCATCCACCAAGTTAATGGGCTCGCCGCGAACAATATGGCCCAAGAATTGAGTGACTACGCGGGAAGAACCCTCTTTTGGGGTGTAAATGCTATCAAGGCCTGGGCCAATCCAGTTAAATGGACGGAAGAGGGTAAAGCGGAGGCCTTCCATGCCATAACCCCAGATCACGCGATCCATCAATTGTTTAGAGCAAGCGTAGATCCAGCGTGGTTTATTGATGGGGCCGTAAACCATATTCGATTTTGCAGGATCAAACTCACTGTCTTCACACATCCCATAGACTTCAGATGTTGATGGGAAGACTAAATGCTTTTTGTATTTCACAGCAGAGCGCACGATCGGCAAGTTTGCTTCAAAGTCCAGCTCGAAAACCTTTAAAGGCTGCTGAACATAGGTTGCTGGAGTGGCAATGGCCACTAGAGGCAAGATCACATCACATTTGCGAATATGGTACTCAACCCATTCTTTATTGATGGTGATATCACCTTCGAAAAAATGCATGCGCGGATGGTTGACTAAGTCACCAAGGCGATCATTTTGCATATCCATGCCGTAGACATCCCAGTCGGTTGTTTCTAGGATGCGCTTTGAAAGGTGGTGGCCGATAAAGCCGTTTACGCCAAGAATGAGTACTTTTTTCATCTTTACTGCCTCGTTTTTTAATCTAAAGGGTGCTGCTGTATTCATTAGCTGTTTGCTGGGTACCAATTCAGTATCGCAACCGCTTTTTGGTCTCCGCAAACGCCGAATACCTGATTATCAACCACTTGGATGCCAGGGGTCTGAAGATTGAGTTGGGCCGGTAGGGTGCCCTCTAAGCTAGTTTGAGCCACAATCATGCGTTGACCTTGCCAGTCTGTAAAAGCGCCAGGATAGGGCGGTGCAACGGCTCTGACGAGGTCGTGAACCTGTTTAGCGCTTTGTTCCCAATGAATTTGCCCATCAGCAGGCTTGCGGCCCCCAAAATAACTGCCTTGGCTCAGAAGATTAGGCGATCTGGGTACTCGACCATGAACCAGTGCTGGCAAAACCTGGGTTAAAACATCCACAGCAGCCGAGCTGACCTTGCCAAAGACATCGGTAGCGGTTTCATTTGGACCAATGGGAACGGCTGACTGACCAACAATATCCCCCGCATCTGGCTTAGCTTCCATGATGTGTAAAGTGGCGCCAGTTTGGGTTTCGCCATGCAAAATAGCCCAATTGACTGGTGCGCGCCCACGATACTTCGGTAGCAGTGAGCCATGCATATTGAGAGCCGCAATTTTGGCGCAAGCAAGTAGCTCGGCAGGAATCATATAGCGGTAATAAAACGAGAATAGATAGTCTGGTGCTAATGTTTGGATTTGCGGAATCAACCCTATTAATTGATTGGCATTAGGCGTGATGTAAGGAATATTTTTATCCTCACACAGCTTAGCCACACTTCCGAACCACACATTCTCATTGGGATCATCTTGATGGGTTATCACCAGATCTACTTGAATGCCCGCATTGAGTAAAGCCTTGAGGCAATTGACGCCAACATCGTGATAAGCAAAGACGACTGCGTGCAATTATTTTTTCTCTAAAACAGTTTGCACAACATAGCGAGGACGCTCACGAACTTGTTGGTAGATACGGCCAATGTATTCACCAAGGAGACCAAGGCCAAAGAGCATCACACCTATCAAGAAGAATGTCAGTGCGAAGAGGGTAAAGACTCCTTCAACCTCGGCACCCAATACAAAGCGACGTACCAGCAAGTAAGCAAAGAGGCTACCTGCGGCAAGCGCAAGCAACATGCCCAAAATCGAAAAGATCTGTAAAGGCATGACAGAAAAACCGGTCACTAAATCAAAGTTTAGACGAATGAGTTGATAAAGGCTGTATTTGGATTCACCAGCAAAGCGCTCTTCATGTTTAACGGTGATTTCAGTGGGGTTCGCTGCAAAAGTGAATGCAAGAGCTGGAATAAAGGTGTTGCTCTCGTCGCACTGACGCACGAGATCAACAATGCGACGACTATAGCCGCGCAACATGCAGCCTTGATCCGTCATCGTGATGCGGGTAATTTTTTGGCGCAAGTGGTTCATTGCACGTGAGGCAAATTTCCTAAAGAAGCTATCGCGACGGTTTGCACGAATCGTCCCAACATAATCATGACCTTGAAGTAGTTGATTGACTAGCGCATCAATTTCTTCTGGTGGGTTTTGGAGGTCTGCATCTAATGTAATGATGTATTGACCTCGGGCGTACTCAAAGCCAGCCATGATGGCCATGTGTTGACCAAAGTTACTATGAAATAACACGGCGCGAGTAACATCCGGTCTTAATTCCACTTGCTTGGCTAGCAGGCCAGCAGAGCGATCTTTGCTGCCATCATTGACAAACACCACCTCATAGCTGATCTGATGTTTGCTCGCAGTAGCATCTAGCGCTGGATAAAGGCGATCAAAGAGGGCCTGAAGTCCATCTTCCTCGTTATAAACGGGAATAACGATACTTAGTTGAGGATTGCTCGTTTGGGTTGCTAAATTCGCAGTCATCCTGCAATTTTGCCTGATCTTGGCTCTGAACCCCAATTCTGTAAGAAAGAGCGTCCTATGAGCTAGTTTTTAAGGTGATTTTTCAAAATGGCAATGAGCGTTCGAGCGATACGGCCAATATCCTCATCCGCCATCCCGGGGAAGAGTGGCAGAGTCAAAATTGAGCGACCAATACGCTGTGCATTTGGAGTTGACTGAGTTTGATAGCCGAGCTTCTGATACAGCGTAAAACCAGTAATGATCGGGTAGTGAACTCCAGTACCGATGCCTTGATCTTTTAACTCAGTCATGATTTGGGCGCGGTCAACATTCAACTGATCAAGAGGTAAAACCACTTGGAACATATGCCAGTTGCTGTCACTGAAGTTCTCTACAGGAAGCTCTAGTTTGAGTTGCTCCAAACCAGCAGTCTTGAGCTCACTTCGAATCACATCAAAATATTGTCTAGCCAAGGCGCTTCTGCGCGCCTGAAAAGCAGGTAGTTGTTTAAGCTGATGAAGTCCAATGACTGCATTGACATCGGTGAGGTTGTCTTTGCCGCCTAGTACATCAACATCCATGCCATCCATACCTTGGCGGGTGAGACCTTGCAGGCGCAACTTCTCTGCAAGCTTTGCTTCATCTGCATTATTAAGAACAAGGCATCCACCTTCAACAGTAGATAAGTTTTTATTGGCTTGAAAGCTAAAGCTCACCAAATCACCAATGCTGCCAATCTTTTGACCTTGCCATTGCGAGCCAAATGCTTGAGCGGCATCTTCAATAACGCGCAAGTTATGTTCTTTGGCAAGCGAGTACAGATGATCCATGTCAACTGGTAAGCCAGCCAAATAAACCGGCATGATGGCGCGCGTCTTAGGTGTTATGGCTGCAGATACTTTATTTAAATCAATATTGCGTGTAACTGGATCAATATCTACAAAGACTGGGGTAGCGCCCACACTCAAAATAACGTTAGAGGTTGCAACCCAGGAAATGGGGGTTGTAATGACTTCATCTCCAGGTCCAATACCGGCAACCTGCAGGGCGATTTTCATGGTTGCCGTACCGTTGGCAAAGCAACGCACTGGGCGTCCACCAAAGTATTCACTTAATGTCGCTTCAAACTCGGCAAGCTTGGGTCCAGAAGTAACCCAGCCAGAGCGCAGAACTTGGGCTACCGCATCAATCGTTTCTTGATCGAAGTGCGGGCGCGTAAAGGGAATAAAAGGGAGTTGAGATTCGTTAGTAGTCATAGTAGGAGATGAGCTTATTGCGTAGAAGTGCTTGTGGGCTCAGGATGTTTCACAATTACCCGTCTTGAATCTCGTCCCACCTCTTGCATGGGTACATTTAATTTTTGCAACTCAACATATTGCTCTGGAACCATTAATGCATAAGCAGTTTGATCTTCGGACCAGCGCTCAATAAAAGCATCTAAGGTCGGCAACCATAGCTGCGGTTCTTGTTTAACCCCAAACTCCAGTTCATCTGGGAACTCTACCATCACCATGGTTTTGCCTAAATAGAAAGGCACCGTGTGATCCAGAATTCGCACGGAATAAAAATTGACCTTATCAGGAATGGTCGCCTTTACTTTTTCTGCTAAGTCGATTCCCGAAACTGCGCGCCCAAGGGTCTCGTGACCCGTGCCCGCAATGAGTGCGCAAAGAAAAAAGCCGCTTGCAAAACTCGTCATACTTGCCAAGCCATTACGTTTGCTTTGCATCAGTGCAAGCAAGCTAAAAATGACCAAGGTAATCAATGCCGCAATAATCCAGTAGGTGTACTGAGCATAGGCTTCAATTTCATCTGGTCTGGCTTGTTTGCTGACTTGATCCAAGAAGAAAAAGCCCGCAATACCAAATAGCGCAAAGAAGGCAGTTTGTAATTGCCAAGGCAGTTTCAAGCTGTTGCTAAATCCTAAATTCCTGTCGAGGCGATTGCCAACAATCAACGCTAGGGCAGGAAAGATCGGAATAATGTATCCCGGTAATTTGGATTGCGAAAGGCTAAAGAATCCCAGAATGACTGCAAACCAGCAGGTTAGTAACCAGCCGCTGGAGAACTGTCGATTTCGTTCTTGCCATGCCTGTCCGATGGCACCAGGAATTTGCGCAACCCAAGGGAGGAAGCCCAAGATCAGTAGTGGGATGAAAAAATAAATGGGCCCCGTCCTGCTATGCGCAGTCTGAGTAAAGCGTTGCAAATGCTCATGAATAAAAAAGAACTCTAAGAATTCTGGATTACGTTGTGCCACTAGAACAAACCAAGGTGCAGTAATTGCTAAAAAAACAATCGTGCCGCTAATGATGTAAAGACGCTTCCAGATTTTCCAATCCCAAGCAGTGATGGAGTACACCATGAATACCATGCCGGGAATGGCAAGCCCAATGACCCCCTTGGATAAAGTGGCTAGGCCCATCAATGCCCAGCAAGCCCACATCCAGTGACGAGTGCCGCTTTGCAGTCGAGAAGTTTGCGCTAGTAGGAGGCTGCAAAGTGCCGCAACCAAAAATGCAGATAAGCCCATATCCAATGAATTGATATGGCCACCAATGACCCACATGGGGCTGGAGGCTAAAACAAGTGCGGCTATCCATCCCGCTCGGGCGTTATAGATGCGTGCGCCAGTAAAGCCAACAAACAAAATCGTGAGAAAGCCTGTAAGAGCTGTCCAAAGCCTTGCCTGCCAATCACCGATGCCAAACAGATTAAAAGCAGTTGCTGTTGCCCAAATTTGTAGAGGCGGCTTTTCAAAATATTTATATCCGTTATAACGCGGGGTTACCCAGTCACCAGTAACCAACATCTCTCTAGAGATCTCGGCATAACGACCTTCATCTGATGGAATGAGGTGGCGGTAATTGAGAGTGCCAAACCATAGCAATCCATAAATCAGCACCAGGATCAAAATCTTGACGGGATTTAAGGCTGAAGATTGTCTAATTTGACCAAATTGCATTAGGGTACTTCCACGATTAAGGCCAACAAGACCCGTCGACCCTCACCAACGAGAATGTTGTATGTGCGGCAGGCTGCTTGAGAGTCCATGACTTCAAAGCCAATTTTGGCCTCAATCAGGGTTTTGAGCAGCTCCGGTCTTGGAAAGCGCTGGCGATTGCCGGTACCAATCAGGATTAATTCAGGCTTAAGAGCGGCCATTTGGGTGAAATTGGCTGCAGCTAGCCCATCAAAAGATTTGACGGGCCATTCTTCAATATTGCCATCAGAGCTCAATAAAACAGCATGGTTATAGGGTGTCTTATTGATCTCGACATAGCCGTCTCCGTAACCGGTGATCGTATTGGCTCCAGAATGGGGGTCAGATTGAAGCTTCACATGGACTCTCTGTCATAATTATGTGGATTATAGCCAGCTGTTTTTTCCTAGATTTCAAGAACTTACCCTTAATTTATTGTGAAACCGATCCTAAAGTCCGAAAAACTCAATGACGTCTGCTACGACATACGCGGGCCAGTGCTGGAGCTTGCCCAGCGGATGGAGGAAGAGGGGCACAAAATTATCAAATTAAACATTGGTAATGTAGGGGTCTTTGGCTTTGATCCTCCCGAAGAGATTCAGTTGGACATGATTCGCAATTTGGGTAACGCTTCAGCCTACTCTGATTCCAAGGGAATTTTTGCTGCGCGCAAGGCAATCATGCAGTATTGCCAAGAAAAGGGCATCCAGGGCGTTGCTTTAGATGACATCTATACCGGCAATGGTGTTTCTGAACTCATTGTCTTGTCTATGAATGCCTTGCTCAATAATGGTGATGAAGTTCTGGTGCCTGCACCTGACTACCCGCTGTGGACTGCTGCGGTCAGTTTGTCGGGCGGCACTCCGATTCATTATCTTTGTGATGAAGCAAAAGAGTGGGCTCCAGATTTGGATGACCTGCGCAAAAAAATTACCCCGAAGACCAAAGCGATTGTGGTGATTAACCCCAACAATCCAACGGGCGCTATTTACTCTAAGGAAGTTTTGCAGGAGATCACAGCCATTGCACGTGAGCATGGCTTGATTTTGTTTGCCGACGAGATATACGACAAGATGCTGTATGACCAAGAGAAACATATCTCTTTGGCTTCGCTATCAACGGATGTTGTCATCATCACCTTTAATGGTTTATCCAAGAACTACCGCTCTTGTGGCTATCGTGCTGGGTGGATGATTGTGTCTGGCGATAAAGAGATGATTCGGGATTACATTGAAGGCCTCAATATGCTTTCTTCAATGCGTCTGTGTGCCAACGTCCCAGGTCAATACGCCATTCAAACAGCGCTTGGTGGCTATCAAAGCATTAATGATTTGGTGGCCGAAGGTGGTCGCTTAGCTAAGCAGCGTGATTTAGCTTGGAAGCTCATTACTGCAATTCCGGGTGTGACTTGTGTCAAACCCAAGTCTGCCCTTTATTTATTTCCAAGGCTTGATCCTGAAATTTACCCAATCAAGGATGATCAGCAATTTGTAGCTGATCTTCTAAAAGAAGAAAAAGTATTGCTAGTGCAAGGCTCTGGGTTTAACTGGGCTAAGCCTGATCACTTCCGTGTAGTGTTCTTACCTCACGAAGATGTGCTGACAGAAGCAATTGGTCGTCTGGCACGTTTTCTGGAGCGTTATCGTCAAAAGCATAGTCGTAAAGCGACTAATTAAACCGCAACAAAGGCATCATGAAACCGATTCAAGTTGGTCTATTAGGTATTGGCACAGTAGGTGGGGGTGTATTTACTGTTCTCGAGCGCAATCAAGATGAAATCACTCGCCGCGCTGGCCGCGGTATTCGGATTAATACTGTTGCTGATTTAAATGTAGATCGCGCTAAAGAATTGGTTAAAGATCGCGCTCAAGTAGTGAGTGATGCGCGCTCTGTCATCAGTAATCCTGAGATTGATGTAGTGGTTGAGCTGATTGGCGGCTATGGCATCGCTAAGGACCTGGTTCTTGAGGCCATTGCTGCGGGTAAGCATGTTGTTACTGCTAATAAGGCTTTGATTGCTGTTCATGGTAATGAGATTTTTAAAGCTGCGCATGACAAAGGTGTGATGGTTGCATTTGAGGCAGCGGTTGCTGGTGGTATTCCAATCATTAAGGCTTTACGTGAGGGCTTAACAGCCAACCGCATTGAATGGATTGCCGGAATTATTAATGGCACAACAAACTTCATCCTCTCGGAGATGCGCGATAAAGGTTTGGACTTTGCGACTGTTTTGAAGGAAGCGCAGCGTTTAGGTTACGCAGAAGCAGACCCTACCTTTGATATTGAAGGTGTCGATGCCGCTCATAAAGCAACCATCATGAGTGCAATTGCATTTGGTATCCCAATGCAGTTTGAAAAAGCCCATGTGGAAGGCATTACTAAGCTTGATGCGATTGATATTAAATATGCTGAGCAATTGGGCTACCGTATTAAGTTACTGGGCATTGCCAAAAAGACAACGACTGGTGTTGAGTTACGTGTGCACCCAACCTTAATTCCAACGAAGCGTTTAATTGCAAACGTGGAAGGCGCAATGAATGCGGTGCAGGTATTTGGTGATGCAGTGGGTACCACTCTTTACTATGGCAAGGGTGCAGGCTCGGAGCCTACAGCTTCCGCTGTGATTGCCGACCTAGTAGACATTACCCGCCTCTTAGGTGCTAGTCCTGAGAACCGCGTTCCGTATTTAGCCTTCCAGCCGGATGCTGTACGTGATATTACCGTCTTGCCGATGGGCGAGATTACAACGAGCTACTACTTGCGCTTGCGTGTAGCCGATCAGGCAGGTGTCTTGGCTGATATTACTAAGATCTTGGCGGCGCACAGTATTTCAATCGATGCGCTCTTACAAAAAGAAGCGGATGAGGGCGAGAGTCAAACTGACTTGGTTGCTTTGACCCATGAGACTAAAGAAAAGCATATGCTGGCTGCAATTGCTGAAATTCAAAATCTCAAGACTGTGGCTGGTGAAGTTGTCAAAATTCGTTTAGAAAATTTGTCTTAAGCTCAAGCCATGCGTTATCAATCGACTCGAGGCAATAGCCCACAACAATCTTTTCTAGAAATTCTGCTAGGTGGTTTAGCGCCAGATGGTGGTTTGTATTTACCGACGCAATATCCGCAAGTCACCAAAGCACAACTAGATTCTTGGCGTGGTTTGTCCTATGCAGATCTTGCGTTTGAGATTTTGAGTTTGTATTGCGACGACATTCCTGAGAATGATTTGCGCGCCTTATTGCGTAAAACCTATACCGAGCAAGTCTATTGCAATGGTCGTCCAGAAGATAATGCAAAAGACATTACACCGCTACACTGGTTGGGCGAAGAAAACGGGACGCGCATTGGTTTGTTGAGTCTTTCTAATGGCCCAACCTTAGCATTCAAAGATATGGCCATGCAGTTGCTTGGCAATCTTTTTGAATATGCCTTAAAGAAAAACGGGCAGAAACTCAATATCTTGGGCGCAACTTCTGGTGATACGGGTAGCGCAGCGGAATATGCCATGCGCGGCAAAGAGGGCGTGAAGGTATTTATGCTTTCACCACGCGGCAAGATGAGCGCTTTTCAATCGGCGCAAATGTACTCCTTGCAAGACCCCAATATTTTTAACCTAGCAGTAGCGGGTGTATTTGATGATTGTCAGGACATTGTCAAAGCTGTTAGCAATGATCATGCTTTTAAGGCCGGTAATCAAATTGGTACTGTAAATTCAATTAACTGGGGTCGCGTTGTTGCCCAGGTAGTGTATTACTTTCAAGGTTACTTATTAGCTAGCAAGTCTAGCGCTGAAAAAGTATCCTTCACCGTGCCATCAGGAAACTTTGGCAATATCTGCGCTGGTCACATAGCCCGCATGATGGGTTTGCCGATTGCGCATTTAGTTGTGGCAACCAATGAGAATGATGTGCTTGACGAGTTCTTCCGCACTGGCGTGTATCGTGCCCGTAAGTCTGCTGAAACACTGCATACCTCAAGTCCATCGATGGATATTTCTAAAGCTAGTAATTTTGAGCGTTTTGTTTTCGATCTCATGGGTCAGAATGGCCCAGCAACTGCGGAGATGTTTAAGCAAGTGGATACTGCTGGCGGCTTTGACATCTCTCAAGATGCTGTCTTTCAAGAGATTGATCAGTATGGTTTTCAGTCTGGTCGTAGTACCCATCAAAACCGTTTAGATACGATCCGTAATGTTTACGAGCAATATGGTGTCATGATTGATACGCATACAGCTGATGGTGTCAAAGTAGCGCGCGAGCATTTACAGGCAGGTGTGCCAATGATTGTTTTAGAGACTGCTTTGCCGATTAAGTTTGAAGAAACCATTGAAGTTGCCTTGGGTCGTCCGGCAGAATGCCCGTCAGCATTTAAAGACATTAAGTCTAAACCGCAGCGTGTTGAAAATATCGATGCCGATGTCACTCAAGTTAAAAACTTCATTACCTCTCATCTTAGCTAAGCAAATATCACTATGAATAAGCCTCCGATGTTGACCGCTCAGCAGGCTTTGGATCACTTGCTCTCACATGCGCAAGCAGTCAGTGAGAGTGAGAATGTCCCCATGCAGGCTTCTCTTGGTAGGGTGCTTGCGCAAAATGTGGATAGCTTGGTTGACGTTCCGCCGCTTGATAACACCTCAATGGATGGTTATGCCGTTCGTACTGCTGATGCCAAAGTTTCCGGAAGTGTCCTCAAAATTGCGCAGCGTATCCCGGCAGGATCAGTTGGTACAAGGCTTGAGCCAGGTACTGTCGCTCGAATTTTTACCGGGGCACCTGTTCCTCCTGAAGCAGATGCCGTGGTGATGCAAGAAGATTGTGTGATTGTGGATGGGGCAAGTGATCAGGTGCAAATTAATGCCACTCCTACACCAGGACAATGGATTCGTAGAAGAGGCGAGGATCTTTCTGCTGGAAAAGTAGCATTAACTGCAGGCACTTTTTTGCGCCCTCAAGAATTAGGTGTTGCTGCTTCTGCTGGCCTGACACATTTAAGCGTTAAACGTAGAGTAAAGGTAGCTGCATTTTTTACCGGTGATGAGTTATCACTCCCTGGAGAGCCTCTTAAGCCTGGTGGCATTTACAACTCGAATCGCGATACCTTATTAGCCTGCCTGCAATCTTTGGGTTGTGACGCCACCGATTTTGGGATTGTTCCGGACAATCTTGCGGCTACAAGGCAAACTTTGCGTAAAGCCAGTAAAGATCACGACCTCATTATTACTTCTGGTGGCGTATCCGTTGGTGAAGAGGATCACATCAAGCCTGCAGTAACCGCTGAGGGTAGATTAGACCTCTGGCAAATTGCGATTAAACCAGGCAAGCCTTTAGCCTTTGGGGCAGTCAGAAAATCGGATGAGGCAAAAGCTGGTGAGGCATGGTTTATTGGGTTGCCGGGCAATCCCGTCTCTAGCTTTGTCACTTTCTTATTATTTGTGCGCCCATTCATTCTCAAACTCCAGGGTAGAGTAGAAGAAAAAGTCCAGCCTTACCCCATGCGAGCTGACTTTGATTGGCTCAAAGCGGATCGACGCAATGAGTTCTTGCGAGTCAAGATTAATGCCAATGGTGGCCTAGATTTATTCCCCAATCAAAGCTCTGGTGTGCTGACTAGCGCATCGTGGGGTGATGGTTTAGTGGATTGTCCGCCCAATCAGCCAATTAAAGCCGGTGATCTGGTGAAGTACATCCCTTTTAATGCTTTGCTAGGCTAAAGTAAATCGGATTACGATTTAGCTATGAAACTTCAATTACGATTCTTTGCTTCATTGCGTGAGGGCCTTGGGCTCTCAGAAGAGGTCATTTCTGTTCCGGCTGAAGTCAAAACCATCTCTGACTTAAGAGCTTATTTAGTTGCTCGTGGCAATCCCTGGTCTGAAGTACTAGCAGAGGGTAAAGTCATTCGTTGTGCCTTGAATCAAGAAATGGTGAAAGAGACAACGCTTCTGCAGGACGGTGCTGAAGTGGCAATTTTTCCTCCTGTTACAGGCGGTTAAGATGCAGAATTCTTTCATTCGCATTCAAGAGGCTGACTTCGATTTAACGACTGAGGTTAAGGCGCTGCGTAAGGCTGATCCCCGCGTCGGAGCGGTAGTGACTTTTGTCGGTACTGTACGGGATATGAATGACGGTAGCGTAGTGAAAGGCATGACGCTAGAGCATTATCCCGGCATGACTGAAAAAGCCTTAGAAGAAATCATTTCACAAGCTAAGGATCGCTGGGATATTTATAAGACCCTCGTCATTCATCGAGTGGGGCCACTTCAGCCTGAAGATCAAATTGTTCTAGTCGCAGTGACGAGTGCTCACAGACGGGAGGCTTTCGCTGCCTGTGAATACATCATGGACTACCTGAAGACGGCAGCCCCATTCTGGAAAAAAGAAGACACGCCAGAAGGTGCAAGATGGGTAGATGCTCGTATAACTGACGATGCCGCAATGGCCCGTTGGAATAAGTAACTAGGGGCAAAGAACGATGCTAACCGATGAGAAGAAGGCTTTAATTGAGGATGAAGAGCGTTTTAGGCATGAGTTGAGGCAGAAGATAGAGGGTGATATTGCCACTACCGGGCAAGAAATCAAAGCCTCCGAGAAAAAGCTATTTGAAAAAATAAATACATTTCTCAATAGCTCAATTGGTTTGCTGTTGGTATCTTCGGTGGTGGTATCTGGTGGTGGCGCACTTTATCAGCAGATTGAACATGATTATGAGAGTCGCGAAAAAAGCAAAGAACAGTCTCTCACATTTAAATTCGAAATCGGTGATCGCATTAAAAATATGCAATTTCTCTTAAAGCGTGCCAAAACGGTAGGTGATGCCAAAGTAGCGATGGCAGGTATGTTTAAGAGCCAATTTCCCCTTAACTCTAGTTTAGATAACAAGAGTCTTTCTTCCTTGTACTTCAGTCTTTATCAATTAGCTGAGGGTACTGAGAAAGAGCGCAGCAAAGAAGCTATTCAAATCCTTGATGAGCTTGAGGAGCTTGAATATTCATTGCAAAGTAGAGTCAATACTGATGTTTTGAATGCCTCTGAAAAAGAACAAATCATCAAGTTAGTGTCTAGTATTGAAAGCATGCATTTAGGCGCGCGCTAGTTCGATATATCAAAAAATCCCAACTTTTCAGATCTCGCTAGCTTCTTGAGTTTGGCCTCCGCCTTAGAGGCCTCAGATCGATCCGGGTGCTCCTGTGTTGCCAAGAGGACAACTGGTCTACGCGCTCTTGTATAGCGTGCGCCTTCTCCAGAGTTATGGGCTGCCAGGCGGTGCTCGAGGCGGTTGGTAATGCCAGCATAGTAGCTGCCATCGGCGCACTCTAGAAGGTAAACAAGCCAAGTCAAAATGAGGGTAAATTCGCTTAAAAAAGGGTCTAAAACACTTGAAATTGCCTAAAATGCCCCTATATTCTATAGGTAGATATCAATAAAAATAGATGCAGTAGATAGGACTTAAAAATGAGAATAGATAAATTAACGACTAAGTTTCAAGAGGCCTTAAGCGAGGCGCAAAGCCTAGCTTTGGCTAAAGACAACCAATATATCGAGCCAGCCCACTTATTGCTGGCCATGCTGCGCGACTCGGATGGTGGCGCTAAGAGTTTATTAACGCGTGCCGGCGTCAATGTGCCTGGCTTAGAGAAAGCAACTGAGAAGCTGATTAGCAACCTTCCCGAAGTGCAGGGGACTGGTGGCGAAGTTCAGGTGAGTCGCGATCTGACTAATTGGCTGAACTTATGCGAGAAAGAGGCTAATAAGCGTAATGATCAATTCATCGCTGGCGAGTTGTTCTTGCTAGTGGTAGCTGATGATAAAGGTGAGCTTGGCAAAATTGCTCGTGAGAATGGTTTAAATCGTAAATCGTTAGAAGCGGCTATTGATTTAGTGCGCGGAGGAGAATCAGTGAATAGTGCAGATGCAGAAGGTCAACGTGAGGCCTTAAAAAAATACACCGTTGATTTAACTGAACGTGCGCGCATGGGTAAGCTCGATCCAGTGATTGGTCGTGATGACGAGATTCGTCGCACCATTCAGATCTTGCAGCGCCGCGGTAAGAATAACCCCGTACTCATTGGCGAACCAGGTGTGGGTAAGACCGCTATTGTTGAAGGCTTAGCGCAGCGTATTGTCAATGGCGAAGTACCTGAAACTTTAAAGAACAAACGAGTCTTGGTGCTGGATATGGCCTTGCTATTGGCTGGCGCTAAGTATCGTGGTGAATTCGAAGAGCGCCTGAAGGCTGTGCTTAGTGATGTAGCTAAGGATGAAGGTCAAACCATCATCTTTATTGACGAGATTCATACGATGGTGGGCGCTGGCAAGGGTGATGGCGCAATGGATGCTGGCAATATGCTCAAGCCTGCCTTGGCTCGTGGAGAATTACATTGCATCGGTGCTACAACCTTAGATGAATATCGTAAATATATTGAAAAAGATCCTGCCTTAGAGCGTCGTTTCCAAAAAGTGATGGTGGAAGAACCTAGTGTTGAAGCAACGATTGCCATTTTGCGTGGCTTGCAAGAGCGTTATGAGCTCCATCACGGTATTGAAATTACTGATCCAGCAATTGTGGCTGCGGCAGAGTTGTCGCATCGCTATATTACGGACCGTTTTTTACCAGATAAAGCAATTGATCTGATCGATGAAGCGGGTTCACGTATTCGGATGGAGATTGATTCCAAACCAGAGGTGATGGATAAACTTGAGCGTCGCCTCATTCAGTTGAAGATTGAGCGCGAGGCAGTTAAAAAGGAAAAGGACGAAGCCTCCCAAAAACGCTTAGGCCTTATCGAAGAAGAGATTAAGCGTCTTGGTGCTGAATATGCTGACTTAGAGGAAATTTGGAAGGCAGAGAAGGGTGCAGTTCTGGGTGCCGCCAATTTGAAGGAAGAGATTGAGAAGGTAAAAGCTGATATTGCTAAATTGCAACGTGATGGTAAGTTAGAGCAAGTTGCTGAGTTGCAATACGCCAAGCTCCCTGAATTAGAGGCTAAGCTTAAATCTGCTGCGGCTGCCGAAGCAAAGGGTGATAAAGATGGCGCGGTCAAAAACAAGCTCTTGCGTACCCAAGTGGGTGCAGAAGAGATCGCTGAAGTGGTCTCACGCGCTACAGGTATTCCAGTATCGAAGATGATGCAAGGTGAGCGCGATAAATTACTCAAGATGGAAGAACTTTTGCATAAGCGTGTGGTTGGTCAAGAAGAGGCTATTCGCGCAGTATCTGATGCTATCCGTCGTTCACGCGCTGGTCTTGCAGAAGAGAATCGTCCATATGGCTCATTCTTGTTCTTGGGGCCAACGGGTGTTGGTAAGACTGAGCTTTGTAAGGCTTTAGCTGGTTTCTTGTTTGATAGTGAAGATCATCTCATTCGTATTGATATGAGTGAGTTCATGGAAAAACATAGCGTTGCACGTTTGATTGGCGCCCCTCCAGGCTATGTTGGCTATGAAGAGGGTGGTTACTTAACAGAGCAGGTGCGTCGCCATCCTTACAGCGTGATTCTTTTTGATGAAATTGAAAAAGCGCATCCCGATGTCTTCAATGTGCTCTTGCAAGTATTGGACGATGGACGCCTAACGGATGGTCAAGGTCGAACCGTAGATTTTAAAAATACGGTGATTGTGATGACTAGCAATATTGGCTCGCATTTGATTCAATCCATGGCTGATAAGAAGCAATCTGAAATCAAGGATGCGGTATTTGAAGAGCTGAAGAATCACTTCCGCCCTGAGTTCTTAAATCGTATTGATGAGATTGTGGTCTTCCATGGCCTTGATAAAGGCAATATTGCGAACATCGCGAAGATCTTACTCAAGAACCTATCGGATCGCCTGGCGAAAGTGGATATGCAGCTAGAGGTAAGTGATGCTGCTCTCAGTAAGATTGCTGAAGTAGGATTTGACCCAATATTTGGGGCGAGACCACTCAAGCGTGCTATTCAGCAGCATATCGAGAATCCTGTATCGAAGATGATTTTGGAGGGTAAGTTTGGCCCGAAAGATACAGTGCCAGTTGATGTGGATAAAAAAGGCGAGTTCAGCTTTACAAAGTAATAATTCAATAGCAGAAATGATTCTGCGCCAGTAAACTCGGTACATGACTGATGCGCTCCAAAGTAGGCGCGCCAGTGATGTCCGGGTTATTGGTCTTCTTAGTCTGGCTCACGGCAGCTCCCATTTCTTTCATTTAATCCTGCCGCCCATGTTCCCATGGCTTAAGGCGGAGTTTGGCTTTAACTATGCTGAATTGGGATTGCTCATGACCATATTTTTTGTGGTTTCATGCACTATCCAAGCAGCCTCTGGATTTTTGGTTGATCGCATTGGTGCGCGACCAGTCCTATTTGTTGGTGTTGGTTTATTGGCTCTAGCAGCCATCACTTATTCCCAAAGTAATGGTTATGCTCTATTGGTCTTAGGTGCCGTAATTGCTGGTTGTGGAAACGGGATATTTCATCCGGTTGATTACACTTTAATTAATCATAAAATTTCGCCTCCGAATTTGCCTTACGCATATTCCATTCATGGTGTTGCCGGCTATATTGGTTGGGCTGCGGCTCCGGCATTCATGGTGGCAATTGCCACCATAGCGGATTGGCGTATTGCCTTTTTATCTGCAGGTATTGTTGAGGCGCTCATCCTGCTTACCTTATGGCTGGGGAGAGCGCGCCTGATTGATGATGTAGCAGCTAGGCAGGAAGAATCTAAAGCCACTCATGCTCAAGAAAATCCTGGTGGCGCTCCTATGAGTACCTTTGGTTTCTTGAGATTGCCGGTGGTTTGGTTGTGCTGGATTTTCTTTTTCTTTAGCATGGCAGCCACCACGGGTTTGCAATCATTTGCACCAACAGCGCTCTTTGAAATCTATGATCTTGCAGTGAGCTCTGGAAACTATTACTTAACATTGATGTCGATGGGCGGTGCGGGCGGTATGTTGCTTGGTGGTTATCTTGCTAGTAAGCTGAAAGTTCCTGAGCGCATTATCACGATCTGTTTCACCGTCAACATTGTGATGGGCTTGTTATTAGCAACAGGGTGGGTGCCAATCAATTTCATCATTCTTGCTTTCGTAGTGATTGGTTTGGGCTTAGGTATTGCCGCTCCTTCACGCGATTTAATGATTCGTACTGCAACCCCATCTGGAAGCTCAGGCAGGGTCTATGGCATTGTGTATTCAGGAATTGATCTGGGCGCTGCTTTGAGTCCACTGATTTTCGGAATCTTCTTGGATATTGGTCTGCCTAAATTCTTATTTATCGGCGTAGCCTTCCTGCAATTGATGATTATTTTGACTGGACTTAAGGTCTCTACGATTGCGTCCCGTAGAACCATTTAGGTTTTTACTCAATATTCCACCATGTGGAATGTCATTACCATACGTAAAAATAAGCCCATCTATTCGTTATGGAATCAATGCCACTGCGTGAATTAGTATCCCGCATTGTAAAAAACTAATATTAAATCATTGATTTTATTGATTAATTTATTTTAAAAATATCCTGTATTTCTACTTGCATCAGATCTCCCGATCTATAAACTCTTATATAAGACATAAGACTTAAATGTCTCAATATTCGTAGTTTTGAATTACTTGTTTAACTTAGGGAGAAAAACATGGCAGATCGCAAAGCAGAAATCGCAGCACTACAAAAGGACTGGGATACCAATCCACGTTGGAAGGGCATTACCCGTGGCTATACAGCCGAGGATGTTGTACGTCTACGTGGCTCACTCAAAATTGAGCACACATTAGCTAAGCATGGCGCAGAGCGTCTGTGGGACTTGGTGAATAACGAAGCCTACGTTAACTGCTTAGGTGCGTTAACTGGTGGTCAGGCAATGCAGCAAGTGAAGGCTGGCGTACAAGCAATTTACTTATCTGGCTGGCAAGTAGCTGCCGATGGCAACTCTTACGCAGCAATGTACCCAGATCAATCTTTGTATCCAGTAGATTCAGTGCCAAAAATGGTTGAGCGTATCAATAACTCATTCCAGCGCGCTGATGAAATTCAAACTGCTAAGGGTATTAACAAGGGTGATGCAGGCTATATCGAGTATTTCGCTCCAATCGTTGCGGATGCTGAGGCTGGTTTCGGAGGTGTATTGAATGCATTTGAATTAAGTAAAGCATTGATCAAGCAAGGTGCAGCTGGTGTTCACTTTGAAGATCAGTTGTCTTCTGTGAAGAAGTGCGGTCACTTGGGTGGCAAAGTATTGTTGCCTACCACTGAATCAGTGCAAAAATTAATCTCTGCTCGTTTGGCGGCTGACGTAATGGGTGTTCCAACTATCATCTTGGCTCGTACTGATGCAGAGGCTGCCGATTTGTTGACATCTGACTATGATGAAAACGATAAGCCATTCTTGACTGGTGAGCGTACTTCAGAAGGCTTCTACAAAACACGTAAGGGCTTGGATCAAGCAATCTCACGTGGTCTTGCTTATGCAGCTTATGCTGATATGGTTTGGTGTGAAACAGGTACACCTGATTTAGATTTTGCGCGTCAGTTTGCTGAAGCAATTCGTGCAAAGTTCCCAGGCAAGATGTTGGCTTATAACTGCTCACCATCATTTAACTGGAAGAAGAACTTGGACGATGCAACGATTGCGAAGTTCCAGCGTGAATTAGGTGCAATGGGTTACAAGTATCAGTTCATTACTTTGGCTGGTATTCACTCGATGTGGTACAACATGTTTGACTTGGCACAAGACTACATGCAGCGCGGTATGACTGCTTACATCGAGAAAGTACAAGAGCCAGAATTTGCTGCACGTGATCGTGGTTACACATTCGTATCCCATCAGCAAGAAGTTGGTACAGGTTACTTTGATGATGTAACTACTGTGATTCAGGGTGGCAAGTCTTCAGTAACAGCGTTGACTGGATCTACTGAAGAAGAGCAGTTCCACTAAGAAATCCCTAAGTAGTATGTAGCAAGCAGTAGCACACCAATACTGCCACGGCACCTAAATAACCCCACAAGGGTGACTTAGGTGCCGTTTTCGTTTACATTCTTGCTATGACTGATTGCGTATTGTGTAAAGATGAGCTTAAGCCCAATGAGGGGCAACTAGTTTGGCGCGGAGACGACTGTCGCATCATTCTGGTAAATGATCCCGATTTGCCAGGTTTTTGTAGGGTGATTTGGAATCGCCATATTGCTGAGATGACCGATCTCACTCCCGGTGAGCGTGAGCATCTGATGGCTTTAGTTTTTGCTGTTGAAGAGGCGATCCGTAAGGTGATGAATCCCGACAAGGTAAATATTGCGGCGCTGGGAAATATGGTTCCGCATATTCATTGGCATGTGATTCCAAGATATAAAGACGATGCTTACTTTCCGGGATCTGCTTGGTCAGTAAAGACAAGGGAGACGCCCCAAAGTCAATTAGAGAATCGCCAGAAACTTGCTCGAGAGATGCCCGAAGCAATCAGAGCAGCAATTGCATTGCTAGCGTAATGCAACTTCATTCAACATAGATTGAAACAGAGCTCAAGGGTAAATCCTTGAGCTCAATTCTAAAATTGCTTTATTGCAATTTATCGCAGCTTACTGGTTTGATCTGATCAGGCTTTTCTTGCCCGAGATAGATGCCAATAATTTTCACTGGACCTTGCCCGGCTGGTTTGCCATAGTGACACCAATTCATTGCTTCAACGTAGGAGCTACCTGCGGGGATTACTTTTTTCCCTTTAGAGCCATAGTCTACCTCGAGCTCGCCAGATACTACATATACATAAAGTGGGACAAGATGTTGATGGGTATCTGTTTTTTTCCCAGGAGCAATCTCGATATTGAAAGCATTGATGAGAGGTGATCCAGATGGAAATTTAAATTCTTGACCAATAATCGTTTTGTTGGCACCAACCATAGGGATTACAGTTGCAGTAATATCTTCGTAGGGTGTTTTACCATCTGTATGATTGATGGCATTTACATGGCTTGCTAAAAGTGCCAGGCCCCAAACAGCAATCATTTTGTTTATAGATAGCATTGATTTCAATGTGCTCATGAAGCCTTCCTTTTATTTAAAGTGGAGAGCTTATTATGATTGAAGAGAATTTAAACCACAAGAGATCACCGTGATCGGCCTTAACTTTAGTTATGAAGGGATTTGTACAATGAGCAAGACCTCTATTGGTTGCCACTTAGACTCATGAATACCTCTACTGTTGAACGACCCAATGCTGTTATTGCTGGAATTTCAGGGTTTGGTACTTACGTGCCAAAAACGCGAATTTCTGCAGAGGAGTTAGCGCGTGATGCCAATATCCCCCTGGAAAAATTAACCGAAGGCATTGGTTTTACGCACGTTCATAAAGCAAGCGATGATGAGCATCCATTCACAATGGGATTGGAGGCTGCAAAAGAAGCTCTATCGGATGCAGGGCTAGCGGGTGAGGAAATCGATTTAGTGATTTTTGTATCTGCGGGTGATTATGATTATCGATTTTGGTGCCCATCAAGCGCAGTAGTTCGTGAGATTGGATGTCACCATGCTTATGCATTTGAAGTGAGAAATGGTTGCGCTGGCGGGAATTTGGCCTGCAATGTGGCTATGGGCTTGATGGAAAGAGATCCATCTATTAAGCATGCTTTAGTCATCTGCGCTGATACACTCACGCGCGTTGTTTCCCCAAAAATCCCAGAATGTCGACCTATCCTTTATTTTGGTGATGGCGCCGCTGCTGTTGTGCTAACCAGAAATCATCCACGTTATCAATTCTTGAGTTTTGCCGAACACACAGATGGAGATTTGGGTGATCTATTGAGAGTTGAGGCTGGTGGTACGCGCATGCCTATTAAGCCGGGCTTTAATGAATGGGATAAGACTTTCTCTCGTGTAGATGAGCTTGCGTTTGCAACGCTGGTAAATCAAATTTACCTAAAAGAGTATCTTGGAGTGATGAATAAGGCACTCGATAGATCTGGAATTGTGGCTTCACAAATTGAGTATGTATTAATGAACCAGATTAAAAACTCATTGCGTATCCATATCATGAATGGCATGGGAATACCCGAGGATCACACCTATATCAGCATGGGAGAGTTCGGTCATATCGGGCCTGCAGATTGCTTATTCACTATGGCAAAGGCTCATCGTGAGGATTTATTGCCCGAAGGTAAGCTCGCTATCTTAGCTGCTAGCGGACTGGGATTTTCTTGGTCGGCTAGTGTTATTCGGTGCTAATTGACATATCACTTCATTATCAATATGAGATATTTTTCTTGAATGCTCATAAGGCTCAACGTCTCTAAATATGGAAAAATCTTCGGGTGAATAAAGAAACCAAGGGGATGCTTATTGGCTTTGTTGGGATACTGATTTTTAGCCTCACCTTGCCGGTCACGAAAATTGTTCTGGGTAGCTTTAATCCCTACTTCATTGCTTTTGGAAGAGCATTTTTAGCAGGCTTATTCGCTTTAGTCTATCTCTTATATACAAAAGCGCCGCTTCCCGCTCAGTCTGACCTAGTGAAGTTGGCAGTCATTGCATTGGGGGTGATATTTGGCTTTCCTATTTTGACTACGATTGCGATGGAAGAGGGCTCATCAGCCCACGGTGCTGTGATTTTAGGCATGATGCCTTTGGCAACCACTGTGATCGGAGTTATTCGTTTTAGGGAGCGCCCATCCTTGGGGTTTTGGTTGGTTTCCGTTCTGGGCGCAGGGTTGGTCGTGGTTTATGCGCTGCTCAAAAACTCTGGTAGTTTCACCTATATTGATGGTCTCTTGGTATTGGGCGGCATTTGTGCCTGTGTTGGCTATGTTGAAGGAGGTGAGCTGTCGCGCAAGATGAGTCCACCACAAGTGATTTCTTGGGCCTTGCTTATTTCCTTGCCGGTAAATTTGGTAGCAACTTACTTCTCATTTAGCTCTGTTTATTGGAGTGCCGACCCTTTTATTTGGACGAGCTTTATTTATCTCGGCTTATTTCCGATGTATCTCGGTTTTTTCTTTTGGTATGGCGGCCTTGCCATTGGCGGCATTGCCAGGGTAAGTCAAGTACAGCTGATCCAACCTTTTTGTACGCTAATTGCAGCCAGTCTAATCCTGGGGGATAGGCTGACCTTAATGAATATGGTTTTTGCTTTTCTGGTGGTATCAACGGTAGTGTTGAGTAAAAAAATGCTTGTGAAGCGCCATTGATCGGCATCGATGGTTAATTCAATCTCTTTAATGCCTCAAGATATTTTTCAGGGCTCAATGGTTGGCCTTCTCTTTGTGCTTCCCACATCACTTGACCAAGGCATTCCATCATAGCGTGTTGTGCTTCGTGCTCAGAGCCTAGTTTTTGAGTGAGCTTCTCTGCGACTGCTTTAATACCAGGCGGTTGATCAATGGAGATTTGCTCGCTGATCGACAGGTGCATAGACAGATGCAAGAAGGGATTGGTTTCCCCTCTTTCGGGTGTGTAGTCTTGCGATACTGCGCCCTCTGGGTCCGCGAGAGTAGAGTGATATTCGGGATGTAGCACCATCCAATCACTTGCTAATGTTTCCATTGGCGTCAGAATCTGATTCTCTGTTTTCTTCTTCCAGGTATCGCAGAAAAAACGACGCACTTCTTCGCGAGTGGGGTTAAATATCGCCACGGACTTTTCCTTTGCCTGTTTTTTGCTTGAATTCACACAAGGGTTCAACAATACATTGCTCGCAATCTGGCTTGCGGGCTTTACATGTGTATCGGCCATGCAAGATAAGCCAGTGGTGTGCGTCTTGTAAGTATTCTTTGGGTACCCGCTTTAAAAGCTGCTCCTCAACTTTGACTACATCCTTACCCGGCGCTAAGCCTGTGCGATTGGATACGCGAAAGATATGCGTATCTACCGCCATAGTGGGATGTCCAAACGCAGTATTGAGAATAACGTTCGCCGTTTTTCTCCCGACGCCAGGAAGCGCCTCAAGTGCCTCTCGGGTTTGGGGTACCTCGCCGCCATGTTGATCTAGCAGCATTCGGCAGGTTTCTTGAATATGCTTGCCTTTGGAGTTAAATAAACCAATATGCTGAATATATGGTCTGACACCTTCCTCGCCAAGATCTAATAGAGCTTGTGGAGTATTGGCTACTTTATAGAGCTCGCGAGTACCTTTGTTTACCGAGACATCAGTTGCCTGTGCAGATAGCAGTACGGCGATGAGCAATTCAAAAGGGGAGCTGTACTCCAACTCCGTTTCAGGGTGGGGATTATTAGCCTTGAGCTGCTCAAAAAAAGCTTGGCGCTTTTCTAAATTCATCATTTCTTTTCTTGAGCCCTGGCAATAGCAGCCGCGATGATGGCGCGCTTTCTCTCCTGCTCTTTTTTTGCTTCTTCAGAATCCGTTGCTTCTGCATTGACAGCAGCTAACTTCATGGCAGCCTTCTTTGCAAGACGTTCATCGTTATCACGTTGCTCGCGATCGAGCCTAAGTTCTCGTGCATGATACCGAGCGCGTGCAATGTCTGCCTGTTCTGGCGACCACGCATCCCAACCGGTATTCTCATTGGTGACATATATCATCGTGATGCAGTCAACAGGGCAAGGGGGGATGCATAAATCGCAGCCCGTACACCATTCACTTAATACAACATGCATTTGTTTTGATGCCCCCACAATGGCATCCACCGGGCAAGCCTGAATACACAGAGTGCAGCCAATACAAGCCTTTGGATCAATGAAGGCAACTGGCCTAGGCCGCTCACTGCCACACTCTGGGTCAATGCTAGGGTGTAGCTCAAAGGCATCTTGTGGGTAAATTGGGGTGAGTAGTTGGCCCAATCTTTTAATGCCCTCTATACCTCCAGGAGGGCAGCGATTTGGTAATACTTCGCCGGTTGCCAAGGCTTGTGCATAAGCTCTGCAATCGGGGTAGCCACATTTAGTGCACTGGGTTTGAGGAAGGATATCCTCGAGACGATCCGCTAGATTTTTCGTCGAATTCATATTCATGACAAATGAGTAAGCAAAAACTAAAAGCGCGACCCGAAAGTCGCGCCTTTAATTTAGGCAGATTTTTTACTTGCCAGCTTTGGTGGCTTAGCCCTTGCTCTCTTAGGGGTGGCTTGGTGTTCGCGGATAAACGATTTGATCTTCGGATATACCTTTTCACGCCAACGACGACCAGAGAAAATACCATAGTGACCTGCACCAGCAACCTCATAATGATCTTTATTGGCCTTAGGAATGCCAGCACACAGCGCATGCGCTGAGCGCGTTTGACCGCTGCCAGAGATGTCATCTAACTCACCCTCGACTGTAAGCAGGGCAGTCTTTTGAATATCCTGTGGCTTGACTAGCTCCCCGGATACTTCCCAAGTGCCATTGGGTAATGCGTAGTCTTGGAACACAGTCTTAATCGTATCGAGGTAAAACTTGGCATCCATATCTAAGACGGCGTTGTATTCATCATAGAAACGAATATGGGACTCAGCATCTTGTTCGTCACCGCGCACTAAGTTCTGGAAGTAGTCCCAATGTGATTGCAGGTGGTTTTGGGGATTCATGGCGATAAAGCCAGTGTGTTGCAAGAATCCTGGATAAACCTTACGACCTGCGCCTGGATAATTTTGCGGTACTTTGTAAATCACATGGCTTTCAAACCACTCATACGACTTTTGGTCAGCCAAGCTATTGACTGCTGTAGGTGATTTACGGGCATCAATTGGACCGCCCATCATGATCATTGATGCCGGTGTTTTTTCGCCAGCAGAAGCCATTAAAGAAATAGCGCCCAGTGTTGGTACTGTAGGTTGGCAAACAGAAATGACATGCAAATTATCGGCGCCGATATGGCGAATGAAATCTTGCACATAATGAACATAATCATCCAAACCAAAGTCACCATCTTCAGCAGGCACAATGCGCGCATCAATCCAGTCAGTGATATATACCTTGTGATCTTGCAAGAGCGTGCGAACAGTATCGCGCAAGAGCGTTGAATGATGGCCTGATAGTGGCGCAACTACTAAGACCACAGGATCTTCTTTTAATTTTTTAATGACATCAAGGTCATCAGAAAATCGTTTAAAGCGAATCAAATTGCAAAATGGCTTTGTCACCACTGTGCGCTCATGAATAGCCACTTCTTTGCCATGAGCCTGGACCGAGCGAATACCAAATTCAGGTTTTTTGTAATTTTTGCCTAAGCGGTAGAGGAGTTCGTAGCTAGCAGCTAAACGATCAGATCCTGGAATCTTCGAGGCTGGATTTGAGGCATTGATAAATGCCTCTGAAGCTGCTCTGGCCCATGAGCTTACTGGTTGAAGTAATGCTTTTTGAAATTCATGTAACTGATATAGCATGTTGCCTCCTGATAATTCAGTGTAACCGCTTGTTACGCTAAAACGCGGGCGATTGCTGTAGCCACCTTATCAATATTCTTGGTATTGAGAGCAGCCACACAAATACGGCCAGTAGAGAGGGCATAAATGCCATCTTCTTTTTGTAAACGCTCTACTTGCTCAGCAGTCAGGCCTGAGTAAGAGAACATGCCGCGTTGTGCTTCGATAAAAGCAAAATCTTGCTTTACACCAGCAGCAGCGAGTTTTTCAACTAAGCCATGGCGCATTGCTTTAATGCGGTCGCGCATTTGGGCTAATTCATCTTCCCAGAGTTGACGCAGTTCTGGTGAATTGAGCACAGCAGCAGCAATAGCCGCACCATGGGTCGGTGGATTTGAGTAGTTAGTACGAATCACGCGCTTTAATTGTGACAACACGCGAGTAGATTCATCTTTGCTCTGTGTGATGATCGATAGTGCGCCAACACGCTCACCATAGAGTGAGAATGATTTAGAAAAAGAGCTCGACACAAAGAATGACATGCCAGAGTCAGCAAATAAACGCACAGCTACACCATCTTGCTCAATGCCAGCAGCAAAGCCTTGATAGGCCATGTCTAAGAAGGGGATGAGTTCCTTTGTCTTGCAGATCTCAATTACCTGACGCCATTGTGCTTCGGTGATGTCGGCGCCTGTTGGGTTATGGCAGCAAGCATGCAAGAGAACTGTAGTGTGCTTTGGAAAGGACTCTAAGGATTTCACCATGCCATCAAAATCAACGCCGCGAGTCTTGCCGTCGAAGTAGGTGTACTCCAGCACTTCAAAGCCAGCTGCCTCAAAAATACCGCGGTGATTTTCCCAGGTAGGGTTGCTGATTGCGCATGGCGCATTTAAGTTCAAGCGCTTAATGAAGTCAGCACCCACGCGCAAGGCCCCAGTACCACCCAAGCATTCTGCAGTAACTACACGACCATCTTTAATGAGCGCAGAGTCAGCACCAAATAGAAGATTTTGCACTGCACTGTTATAGGGATTAGGACCCTCAATTGGGATGTAGCTGCGTGGGGATTGCTTGGCAACAATTGCCTCCTCCGCTTTGATAACTGCTTTTAAAAGGGGGACTTTTCCTTCATCGGTGTAATAAACACCTACCCCGAGATTCACTTTATCGGCACGTTGGTCTGCGACGTAGGCTTCGGTAAGGCCAAAAATAGGATCTTTAGGGGCTAGCTTGACTGAATTAAAGAGGTTCATTGGATGTTTAGAAGGGGCGGAAGTGGAGTGAAAAAAGGTTATTGGGTCTGTATTTAGCGTTAAATTTCGTTTAATTTGCTTTAAATGGCTTTTTTCAGGCTGTTACGAGCTATTTCCAAATAAAAACGGCAAAATCATTGTTTGTACAAAATTCGCTGTGAACTAAAGCTCACAGGTGAAATGATAGCTGAGATGCCCCCTAAGTTGCCTAAAACCTCACCAAATTCTCCGATTGCCCAGGATCTAAAAAGCCCGGTCGCTGATCCATTGGGTGAGGCGGGCCATGATCTGGACCCTTCCAGGTTTGTTTCCTTTCCAGACTCACCATTTCAGCTCTATCAGCCCTTTCCACCAGCAGGAGACCAGCCGGCTGCAATTGATGCCTTGGTGGCTGGAATCGAGGATGGACTGACTTTTCAGACGCTCTTGGGGGTTACTGGCTCAGGTAAGACCTTCACTATGGCCAATGTCATTGCGAGAACGGGTCGTCCGGCCATTATTTTTGCCCCTAACAAGACTCTAGCCGCTCAGCTGTACAGCGAATTTAGGGAATTTTTCCCCAAAAATGCGGTGGAGTATTTCGTCAGCTACTACGACTACTACCAGCCAGAGGCTTATGTTCCGCAGCGGGATCTGTTTATCGAAAAAGACTCCTCCATTAATGAGCATATTGAGCAGATGCGTCTGTCTGCTACCAAGAGTTTGTTGGAGCGACGTGATGTCATCATCGTTGCAACAGTGTCCGCAATTTACGGTATTGGTAACCCTGGGGACTATCACAGCATGGTGATGACCTTGCGCCCTGGTGACAAGATGAGTCAACGCGATATCTTGATGCGTTTAATTGCCATGCAATATGACCGCAATGAAACGGATTTCAAGCGCGGTGTTTTCCGAGTGCGTGGCGATACGATTGATATTTTCCCAGCTGAGCATAATGAGCTAGCAGTGCGAGTGGAGTTATTTGATGATGTGATTGAAAGTTTGCAATTCTTCGATCCACTCACTGGAAGAATTCGGCAAAAGATTCCGCGCTTTACGGTTTATCCAAGTTCACACTATGTAACACCACGCGATACGGTATTAAAAGCAATTGAAACCATCAAAGCAGAATTGCGCATTCGCTTAGATGAGTTTGTGAAAGACGGAAAACTAGTAGAGGCGCAACGCTTAGAACAGCGGACTCGCTTTGACCTGGAGATGCTCAATGAATTGGGTTTTTGCAAAGGTATTGAGAACTACTCACGCCATCTCTCTGGTGCCATGCCTGGCGAGGCTCCGCCGACACTAGTAGATTATTTACCCAACGACGCATTGATGTTTTTAGATGAGAGTCACGTTCTGATTGGTCAACTGAACGCAATGTACAACGGCGATAAATCCCGTAAACATACTCTAGTGGAGTTTGGTTTTCGTTTGCCTTCTGCAATGGACAACAGACCACTCAAGTTCACAGAGTTTGAAAACAAGATGCGGCAAACCATTTTTGTTTCTGCAACCCCAGCTGATTATGAGAATACGCATACAGGGCAGGTAGTGGAGCAGGTAGCGCGACCAACAGGATTAGTTGATCCAGAAATTGAAGTCTTGCCGGCAAGCTCACAAGTGGACGATTTGCTTAGCCAAATTTATGAGCGCGTCAAAGTGGGCGAGCGCGTGTTGGTCACAGTCTTAACCAAACGGATGGCAGAGCAACTCACTGATTATTTATCCGATAACGGGGTAAAGGTGCGTTATGTGCACTCTGATATTGATACCGTTGAACGCGTTGAAATTCTTCGCGATCTTCGACTCGGTGTATTCGATGTTTTGGTGGGTATTAATTTATTACGTGAAGGCTTAGATATCCCAGAGGTCTCACTTGTGGCGATTTTGGATGCTGATAAAGAAGGCTTTTTGCGTTCTGAACGCAGCCTAATACAGACTATTGGTAGGGCAGCTCGTAATGTGCGTGGCAAGGCAATTTTGTATGCCGATCGAATCACAGACTCGATGAAGCGGGCGATGGGTGAAACAGAGCGCCGTCGAACCAAGCAAATTGCGTTTAATAAAGCCAACGGCATTGAGCCTCGTGGTGTCCAAAAACGGATTAAAGACATTATTGATGGTGTCTATGACGTTAAAGAGAAGCGTTCTGAGATGCAGGTAGAGCAGGAGCGTGCGCGGTACGAGGATATGAGTGAGAAGCAATTGGCTGCTGAAATTAAGCTTTTGGAAAAGCAAATGAACTCTGAGGCCAAGAATTTAGAGTTTGAGAAGGCGGCAGCAACCCGAGACCGCCTCACCAAGGTTAAGGAAATGGCCTTTGGGGCACGCTCACGGGATGCGATTTAAGGGAAAATAGCGCTTTTGGAGTTGGCAAACACCTAATCCCTTGGATTTTTGGGATAATTCCCGAGCGGAATAGTTGGGTATATGGTAAAGTTGAGTGGAATGGTCGGGTATTACCCGCCCGACTGTTAGCTGTCCATAACAATCCATTACCAAGGTGACATATGAGACTTACAACCAAAGGTCGTTTTGCAGTAACTGCCATGATTGATTTAGCCCTACGTGAAACGCATGGGCCAGTAACTTTGGCTGGAATTAGCCAAAGACAAAAGATTTCCCTTTCCTATCTCGAGCAACTGTTCGGAAAATTACGCCGCTTTAATATCGTTGAGAGTACTCGCGGTCCTGGTGGCGGTTACACCTTAGCGCGTAAGTCTGATGAAATCAGCGTAGCGGACATCATCGTGGCGGTTGACGAGCCAATAGATGCTACCCAGTGTGGTGGTAAGGGAAATTGTCATGCTGATGAAGAGAATCATGGCCGCTGTATGACGCATGACCTTTGGACTAATTTGAATTCTAAGATGGTGGAGTACCTCAGCTCTGTCTCGCTGCGTGACCTCGTACAACAGCAAGAGGGCCGGGGTGTTGTATTGCATGATTTACGCCCTAAAAAGCTAAAGCCTGATGTCATCAAAACAGATAAAACTGCAGAAGTGGTTGCCGCCAAAAAAGAAGTTGCAGCTAAACGTCCGTTAGTCAATTCCGTTTTTAATCTGGCACAGCAGAATTAATTCAGCCCAATAACCAACACTCATATTTGATAAGTTAATCATGAACGCACCACAAGATATCCCTCAACAAGCGGTTCCAATGTTTAGTCCAAAACACTTTCCGGTGTACATGGATTATTCAGCAACTACGCCGATTGATCCCCGTGTTGTTGACAAAATGCTGCCTTACTTACGCGAGCAGTTTGGTAATGCTGCATCTCGCAGTCATGCCTACGGTTGGGCGGCTGAAGAGGCTGTTGAGTGGGCGCGTTCTGAGGTTGCTCAATTAGTGCACGCTGATCCCAGGGAGATTGTTTTCACTAGTGGCGCCACTGAGAGTATTAACTTGGCACTTAAAGGTGCTGCGCATTTCTATAAAGAGCGTGGCAACCACATCATTACCGTCAAAACTGAGCACAAAGCAACTTTAGATACTTGCCGTGAGCTAGAGCGTGAAGGCTTTGAGGTAACGTATTTAGACGTGCTACCCAATGGCTTGATTGATTTTGCTCAGTTAGAAGCTGCAATGAAGCCTGGGACTATTTTGGCTTCAGTGATGTATGTGAATAACGAAATTGGTGTTGTGCAAGATATTCCCCGCATTGGTGAGCTATGCCGTTCACGTGGCGTTATTTTTCATGTGGATGCAGCACAGGCAACCGGTAAGGTTGAGATCAACTTAGAAAAAGAAAAAGTAGATCTGATGAGTTTTTCTGCGCACAAGACTTATGGCCCCAAAGGTATTGGCGCTTTGTTTGTGCGTCGTAAGCCACGTATTCGTATTGAGGCACAAATTCATGGTGGCGGTCATGAGCGCGGCATGCGATCTGGCACTCTAGCCGTGCATCAAATTGTAGGTATGGGTGAAGCTTTCCGCATTGCTCGCCTGGAGATGGCTGAGAGTAATAAGCGAATTCGTGCACTACGAGATCGTTTGTTAAATGGTTTGAAAGATGTTGAAGAGGTTTATGTCAACGGGGATATGGAGCATCGCGTCCCTCATAACCTGAATATCAGCTTTAACTATGTCGAAGGCGAGTCCATGCTGATGGCTTTAAAAGATTTGGCTATTTCTTCTGGATCTGCCTGCACTTCAGCATCTTTGGAGCCTTCCTACGTATTGCGCGCTTTAGGTCGCAACGACGAGTTGGCGCATAGCTCTATCCGATTTACTTTGGGTCGCTTTACGACTGAAGAAGAAGTAGATTTCACGATTAAGTTGGTGAAAGAGAAGATTGCTAAATTGCGTGAGCTTTCACCGTTATGGGAAATGTTTAAAGATGGTGTTGATCTAAGCACTATCCAGTGGGCTGCACATTAATTAATTGATAAATATTTAAGCAACATTACAGAAATGACGAGGAAATACCATGGCATATAGCGATAAAGTAATCGACCATTATGAAAACCCCCGCAACGTTGGCTCTTTTGAGAAGGGTGATGATCAAGTTGGGACTGGTATGGTCGGCGCCCCAGCGTGTGGCGACGTGATGAAATTACAAATCCGCGTAAATGATCAAGGCGTTATTGAAGATGCTAAGTTCAAGACATATGGTTGCGGTTCTGCGATTGCCTCATCGTCTTTAGTAACCGAGTGGGTTAAAGGCAAAACTCTAGATCAAGCATTAGAGATTAAAAATTCTTTAATTGCAGAAGAGTTGGCTTTGCCTCCTGTGAAGATTCACTGCTCAATCTTGGCCGAGGATGCTATCAAGGCGGCAGTTGCTGACTATAAAGAAAAGCATCCCGCTAAATAAGTATCGGCAGTTTTTTAAAGAATAAGACAGGTTTTTTATGGCAATTACCTTAACTGATAAAGCAGCAAAGCACGTGCAGCGCAATTTGGATAAGCGTGGCAAAGGATGTGGCTTGCGCTTGGGCGTCAGAACGACAGGTTGTTCTGGACTGGCTTATCAGCTTGAATATGTAGATGAGGCTGCACCAGAAGATACGATGTTTGAATCGAATGGCATTAAAGTTTTTGTGGATCCGAAAAGTCTGGCCTACCTAGATGGCACTGAGCTAGATTTTGTGCGTGAAGGTTTAAACGAGGGCTTTAAGTTCCAAAACCCTAACGTTAAAGATGAGTGTGGTTGTGGCGAATCCTTCCGCGTCTAACAATTACTTTGATTTCTTTGGTCTTCAGCAGCAATTCGATTTGGATTTGTCTGCCTTAGATCAGGCTTATTTAGCCATTCAAAAGGAAGTGCATCCCGATCGTCATGCGCGCGGGAGTGATTCTGAGCAAAGAATTGCTATGCAAATGGCAACCTATGCGAATGCCGCTTTTCAGACTCTGAAGAATCCGATTCAGCGCGGCCTTTATATCTGCCAGCTTCATGGGGTGGATGCCAATCTAGAGACCAATACCGCTATGCCAGCAGCTTTTCTAATGAAGCAAATGGAGTGGCGCGAGAGTCTTGAAGAGCAGGAAGACGATTTAATGGCTTTGGAAGCCCTATCTGAGGAAGTTGAAGGATCCAAGGCGGAAACGATCATTGAGCTTACTCAAGCAATTGATGGAGCTAAAAATTATGAGCGTGCTGCAGAGTTACTCAGGGGCTTATTGTTTGTTGATAAGTTTGCGCAAGAACTCGATGATGCTATTGCTAGCTTGGTATAGCTTTACACTCAACCCCATATGGCACTCTTACAAATCTCCGAACCTGGCAAATCGCAAGCTCCCCATCAACGCCGAATAGCTGTTGGTATCGATCTAGGCACTACTAATTCATTGGTAGCTATTGTGCGCGATGCTTTGCCTAAAGTGCTTGCAGATTCTCGGGGCCAAGAATTACTTCCCTCGGTAGTGCGCTATTTACCAAACGGTAGGACTCAAGCAGGTTTTGAGGCAATTGAGAGCATTGTTTCTGACCCTAAGAATACGATCGTCTCGGTCAAGCGCTTCATGGGGCGCGGCATTATTGATGTGGAGCATATTGAAAATACTCCTTATGATTTTGTCGATGAGCCTGGCATGCTCAAAATTCGTACAGTAGCTGGTGATAAGAGCCCTATTGAAGTGTCTGCAGAAATTTTGGCGCGTCTACGCCAACTGGCTGAAGACTCAGTAAATGACGATATTGTGGGTGCAGTGATTACTGTGCCGGCGTACTTTGATGATGCGCAACGTCAGGCCACTAAAGATGCTGCCAAGCTCGCCGGAATTGAAGTGCTGCGTTTACTGAATGAACCAACCGCTGCAGCGATTGCCTATGGTTTAGATAATGCCTCAGAGGGCATCTATGCAGTCTATGACTTGGGTGGAGGCACCTTCGATATTTCTATTCTGCGAATGAGTAGAGGGGTATTTGAGGTTCTCTCTACGGGCGGGGATTCTGCTCTAGGGGGTGACGATTTTGATCATCGACTCTACTGCTGGGTGATTGAGCAGGCAAAATTGCCACCACTATCTATTGGTGATCATCGCAAGCTATTGCTCGCCTGCAAACATGCCAAGGAACAGTTAAGTCACAATCCTCTGGCTCGCGTTCATGAGACTTTGTCGGATGGTACTGTGGTTAATGTCGGTGTTAGCCAAGCTCAGTTTTTTGAAATCACCCAGAATCTGATTAACAAAACCCTTTTGGCGGTGAAGAAGGCTTTGCGTGATGCAGGCCTCAAAGCGGATGAGGTGAAGGGCGTTGTTATGGTTGGTGGGGCAACGCGGATGCCTCATGTCCAGCGTGCTGTTGGTGAGCTCTTTGGGACTAAACCTTTAAATAATTTAAATCCTGACCAAGTAGTTGCTTTAGGCGCTGCCATGCAGGCCGACTTGCTAGCGGGCAATCAAAGTAAAGATGATGAGTGGCTCTTGCTCGATGTGATTCCACTATCTTTAGGCATTGAAACCATGGGTGGATTAGTGGAGAAAATTATTCCACGCAATACGCCCATTCCGGTCGCGCGTGCACAGGACTTCACAACATTTAAAGATGGTCAAACAGCATTAGCAATTCAGGTGGTTCAGGGTGAGCGTGAGTTAGCG
This sequence comes from Polynucleobacter sp. es-EL-1, assembly GCF_018687975.1. Classification (NCBI taxonomy): domain Bacteria; kingdom Pseudomonadati; phylum Pseudomonadota; class Betaproteobacteria; order Burkholderiales; family Burkholderiaceae; genus Polynucleobacter; species Polynucleobacter sp. es-EL-1. The sequence continues at coordinate 1,278,254 of NZ_CP061310.1, read as the reverse complement.
CAGGATTGTCGATCCTTGGGCAAGTTTGAGTTGCGTGGCATTCCACCAATGGCAGCGGGAGCAGCCCGAATTCGGGTGACATTTCAGGTCGATGCGGATGGTTTGCTTTCTGTGAGTGCAATGGAGCAGGGATCAGGTGTACAGGCCTCGATTGATATCAAACCCTCCTATGGCTTAACTGATGCTGAGATTACACGCATGTTGCAAGACGGGTTTGCTTCTGCCAAGATTGATCTGTTATCTAGATCCTTGCGTGAAGAGCAAGTCAATGCACAGCGTTTATTAGATGCCGTTCAAACTGCCCTAGACTCCGATCGTCAATTATTAAATGCGCAAGAGCAAGCAGTGGTGGATCAAGAAATGGCAACCTTGAGAAAAATATTAGAAGAAGAGTCTGATAGTGCTGTATTGAGAAAGGCAGTAGATCATGCAGCCAAAGCCACAGATGATTTTGCACAGAAGAGAATGAACTCCAGTATTCAGAAGGCATTAGCCGGTAAGAATGTTGCGGAAATTTAATTAAAGAAAATAACCCAGATGACTCAGATTGTTGTATTACCCCATAGTGAATATTGCCCAGAGGGCGCAGTTGTCGAAGTGACTCCTGGCACTTCAATTTGTGAGGCTTTATTGGAAAACGACATCCCGATTGAGCATGCCTGCGATATGGTCTGTGCTTGCACCACTTGTCATGTCATCGTGAAAGAGGGTTATCAGAGCCTCAATCCCCCTGATGAAAATGAAGAGGATTTGCTAGATCGTGCATGGGGTCTGAGTCCTCAATCGCGGCTATCCTGCCAAGCAATTGTGGCTCGTGAGGACTTGGTAATCGAGATACCGAAGTACTCCATTAATCACGCAAAAGAGAATCACTAGTTAGGGAATTGGTTTGCTTGCGAGGTATATTCTACTTATGAAGAGTCAATCTACCGTTTGGTGTTTAGTCGCAGGGACAGTTCTACTGAGTGCCTGCTCTAATAATAGCGACCCCTATAACCAGAGTTCCGGCTACCCTATGAGCTACACCCAGAGTGGTGGTTATGCTAGTTCTCCACAGCTTATCTCTTCTGAGCAACTGCAGTCTCTGGTTTCGCCAATAGCACTGTATCCAGACTCATTACTCTCTTTGATGTTGCTGGCATCTACGTATCCCTTGGAAATTGCAGAGGCATATAACTGGCGCAGAAGTAATGCGAGCCTTTCTGGGGCAGCTTTGCAAAATGCACTGAAAACCCAGTCTTGGAACGATAGCGTTAAGTCTCTGATTGCTTTTCCACAAGCCTTTGACATGATGGGTAGTAAATTGCAGTGGACGCAGAATCTTGGCAACGCCTATAAGCTTCAGCCGGCTGATACGATGAAGGCGGTTCAGGTTTTACGCAAGCGCGCTGTTCAGGCGGGAACCTTGAAGTCAAATCAGCAGATGACTGTTAGCACCGATCCAAACTCGAATATTGTGATTGGCCCAGCCAATACTCAGGTGGTCTATGTGCCAAGTTACAACCCAAACCTCGTTTATGGCACTTGGCCTTATCCGGACTATCCACCATATCCGGCATATAACCCTGCTTGGGGAATGATGTCTTTTGGTTTGGGTTTTGCTGTAGGTGATGCATTTTGGTCAACACCGAGTTGGTCTAATGGAACTATCAATGTCAATAACAGCGGGAGCAATACCCCAGGCAGATCTAATCGTGGGGTAATTGGTCCCAGCAGTATTCAAAATCAACAAAGACTCCTAAATGATTGGAAAAACAATGCTACTCCCCAGGAGAGGCAGGCGGCCAGAGCCGCTGGTCAGCGGGCTGATAGTGATTTTCAAAAAAATGCAACGCCTCAAGAGCGTGCTCAGGCTGATCGTCTAAACCAAGAAGCTCGCAACGATTACCAGCGTGATCGTGATAACCAAAATGCTTACAGAGAAGCTGCCCAGGAAAATGCTCTACGTGAGCAAGCCCGCTTTGATCGTATGAATGACGATCGTTTTGGTGGGCGTGGTGGTTTTGGTGGTGGTCGTATGGGTGGATTTAGACGCTAATTTAGAGAATATCAAATGAACTCATTTCGAATTACTGTGTCAGTCTTGACTGTAGTACTGTTATTTCAGTCTCAAGTTTTTGCGCAATCTAATTTACCTAAGAATGATGCCTCGACAAAAGCATTGGTCGAGTTATGTCAAAACGTGAATGATATTGATGCGCAAAATTTTTGCTTTGGCTTTGGTGAGGGCGTATATCAGTCCTATCTCGCCAATCGCAATCCCAAAATGAAGCCGAGCATTTGTTTTTCTCCAGATTCAGGCACTAGGGAGAGGATTCTTCAAGAATTCTTAAGTTGGAATCAGCGCAATCCCCAGTTCAATCAGGAGCGTGCGGCTAAGACTTTAGTGCGCTTTTTTGAGGCTCAGTACCCCTGTAAATAGGCTTAGAGAGATTATCTATTCTATTTGCACCAATTTAGAGCATAACGCACCCAAACGAAGCGACCTATCTTTTATTGCTGTTGTGAGTGGAATACGATGAAGTTGTTGTTCATTCTTTAGGTAGTACCTCCATAGTATTTCTTTAGACCACCCTTCGGGGTGGTTTTTCTTTATATCTTGACGACTGGCAATTTTCTCAAGAGTGTAGAGATTTAGAATCAGATTCTCAATGCTGAAGATCATCCAACAATACTTCCCTGGCCTTTTGGTCTGCCTGGTCATCGCGATGTCGACCAGTTTTCTTTCTGATAACTATGGTGGCCCACAGTTACTCTATGCCTTGCTCATTGGCCTATCCCTGCATTTCTTATATCTCAATGAAACAGTAAAGCCGGGAATTGATTTTTGCGCTAAGACTGTTTTGCGTTTGGGGGTGGCCTTACTAGGTATCCGCATTACTTTTGCTGATATCAGCGCGATTGGGATTAATACAGCGCTGATCGTGATCTTTGCGGTAGCAGCCACAGTCTGTCTTGGATATTTTTTGGCTAAATTTCTGAAGTTATCTCCAGATTTGGGATTGATTGCTGGAGGCTCTGTTGGAATTTGTGGGGCCTCAGCAGCATTAGCTGTAGCATCAGTTTTGCCTAAAACCAAAGAAAATGAGCGATTTACTTTGCTCGTGGTCGTTGGGGTTACGGTGCTGTCCACTATTGTTATGGTCGTCTACCCCTTTGCTTTGCAGTTACTCGATGTTGCCGCCTTACCAGCGGGGATTTTTTTGGGGGCAACGATTCATGATGTTGCGCAGGTCGTAGCAGCTGGAATGCTATTTGGCCCAGAAGCGGGCGATGTCGCAACAGTGGTGAAGTTATTCCGAGTTGCTTTATTGCTCCCAGTGGTTCTGGTGATCTCCATTTTCTTTGGTGCTGAAAAATCATCTCAGAAAATGGGATGGGGGAGCCTACGCTTAATTCCTACCTTCCTATTGGGGTTTGTGGCTCTATCAGTGATTGCATCGATGCAAATATTGCCAAGCAGCGTAACGCATTCCATTGGCGGAGCATCGCGCTGGATGCTCGTCATTGCGATTGCCGCCGCAGGTCTTAAAACCAACTTTCAAGAATTGGCTAAGTTAGGTTGGCAACCGGTAGTGATGTTGGTGGTAGAGACTCTTTTTATTGCTTCGATTGGTCTAGTCTTTATTACCAACTTTGAGTAATGGGTGCATAGCCTGTAATAGACGCTGCATTATTTTTCTACAAAAGCTCTCTCAAATACATAGTCACCGAGTTGACCAAGGCTTGGTGAGACCTTGAAGCCTTTGGCATCTAACATCTCAGCAGTTTCTTTGAGCATCGATGGGCTACCACAAATCATGGCACGATCCACTGCGGGATCAAGAGGTGGCAAGCCAATGTCTTTGAAGAGTTGGCCCGACTCAATGGCAGTCGTAAGTCTACCGGTATGTTTGAATGCTTCACGAGTGACGGTTGGATAGTAGATGAGTTTTTCACGAATGATTTCACCGATGTATTCGTCTTGCGTGAGCTCGTTCTTGATGTAATCACCATAGGCTAGTTCGCTCACTAGGCGCACCCCATGAATGAGAACTACCTTCTCAAATTTATCGTATGTTTCTGGGTCACGAATAATACTCATAAATGGCGCTAGTCCAGTACCAGTGCTGAAAAGGTAGAGATGCTTACCAGGATTTAAATCATCGATGACAAGTGTGCCAACTGATTTTTCACTCACTAGAATGGGGTCACCCACTTGAATTTTTTGCAATCTAGAGGTGAGGGGACCATCTTGAACCTTAATGCTGAGGAACTCTAAATGCTCCTCGTAATTTGGGCTAGCAACACTATAGGCTCGCACTAATGGTTTACCTTCTACTTCTAGACCAATCATCAAAAAATGACCGCTACGAAAGCGTAAGCCCTTATTTCTGGTGGTAGTGAAACTAAAAAGGGTGTCATTCCAGTGGTGAACGCTGAGAACAGTTTCGGTGTTGTAGGCTGCCATAGGTACTTAAATAATGAGGTGTAAACCTCAATTATCCTCAATCTTGAAACCACTCTATAAAAACAAGCGAATTTTGATCTATGTCATTCAAAAGCTCTCTACCGATTGAGCCCTCAAATCACGGTGTTGCATGAGAAGGCAGTGACTTGCCGAAGGGGGTAGACTGTAATCTTATATATACGAGGTCTTTTGTATGAGCTCAGTAGGTCCCAAGTCCGTCTTTGAACGGGGTATTTGGTATGTCATCATTCAGGCAATTCTGATTGGCTTGATTTTGTTTGGCCCGAAGGGGTCAGATTTACTGACTTCCGAACCCCTCAAAACAATCTTTTTGTCATGCGGCATTTCGATTGGCCTGATTTCAATCTTGGTAATGCTTATTGCAGTGATTAATCTTGGTAAAAATCTTACCCCCTTGCCATGCCCAAAAGACAATGCGCAGTTAGTGCAGTCTGGCCTTTATCGTTATGTGCGCCACCCCATTTATTTTGGAGTGTTATTAGCTGCTCTTGCATGGTTGCTTATTTTTCCAAGCGCTTACATTTTGCTCTATGGCATAGCCTTATTCATACTCTTTGACATCAAAGCGAGGCGTGAAGAAGTGTGGCTTGTAGAGCGCTTTCCCGCATATCAAGATTATCAAAGGCGGGTCAAAAAACTATTCCCTGGTGTTTATTAATATATTTTTATATATAATGAAAACACATCTAAATTTAAGGAAATAATATGAAAACAGCACATGATCTCGTCGCTTTAGCAAAGAGTCAGATAAAAGAGGTAAGCGTTGCAGATGCTGCGCAAGCAATTCAAGCGTCAGATATCTTGCTAGATGTGCGCGAGGCGGATGAGTATGCCAGTGGCCATATCCCAGGGGCAGTCCATATTTCTAGGGGTTTATTGGAGTTTAAGTTAAGTAACAGTCCAGAGCTGGCGCCACGTGATTTAAAAATCGTGTTGTATTGCAAGACTAGTGGACGCGCAGCATTAGCTGCAAAAGCTTTATATGATATGGGCTATTTGAATGTAGAGTCTATTGCTGGTGGCTTTGATGCTTGGGCTTCTGCTGGCAATCCAATTGCTAAGCCACAGCCTTTAGAATTTGAATAACCTTATATTTAATTAACTTGTTCTTGGGAGTTCTTATGAGTGGTGAGCCATCAGTTCGATTGGTGCAGCAAGCCGATTATCGGTTTGCCATTTATTACAACGAAGAACGCGATCCAATCTATGGGGATGAGCCGCCACCATTGGGTGGCTCTCAGGGAGCAACCCCATCTCAGTTTCTGTTAGCCGGCGTTGCTAACTGCCTGTCGGACTCACTGCTGTTTGCTATTAGAAAGTTTAAGCAGAACCCCGAGCCAATTGAAACAAGGGCTCGTTGCGAAATAGGCCGAAATGAACAGAACCGCTTACGTATTTTGGCGATTTATGTCGATATTCATATTGGAGTGCCAGGTGCATCTTTAGAAAATCTTGACAGAGTATTGGCCCAGTTTCAGGATTTCTGTACCGTATCTTCTAGTGTCAGCCTGGGTATACCAGTTAATGTGACAGTGACCGACTCCAATAATCAGCAGTTATATCCAGCGATATAAGGCTTTCCTTTGATGTGGGTCAAAACGGCCTCCTTTTGAAAAGCCTAAAGTGGTATTAGGAAATTAAAAGGAGATAGAGATGATCTTGTTTAAAGAATTGTTTGGCACTTTCGCTGGCCAGCTTAGCCTGGCAGTAATTCTGTTCATTATTGGCATGGCAGTATTCTTTGTCCGCATGTTCTTAAAGAAGATTGCAGCCGGCGAATAAGCCAAGATAAACACAGAAGTTAAAAAAGCCGCAGAATGTAAACTCTGCGGCTTTTTACTTTTGAGGCATTAAGGCTCTACTATTCTTCCTCGCGGCGCAGATGTGGGAAGAGAATCACATCACGAATATTGGGTGCATCAGTTAGTAGCATTACCAGGCGATCAATGCCAATACCACAGCCACCTGTTGGAGGCATGCCATATTCGAGCGCGCGAATGAAGTCATGGTCAAAGTACATGGCCTCTTCATCACCAGCTTCTTTTTGCTCTACTTGTTTACGGAAACGATTGGCCTGATCCTCTGCATCATTGAGCTCTGAGAAGCCATTGGCAATTTCACGCCCAGTAATGAACAGCTCAAAGCGTTCAGTAATGCCAGGGCGAGTATCGGATTCGCGGGCTAGGGGGCTTACTTCAATAGGGTAGTCAATGATGTAGGTTGGCTCCCACAAATGCTCTTCGGCAACCAATTCAAACAAGGCTAACTGGAGCGCGCCAAGACCAGCATTCTTTAATGTTGGAGAGTCTGGGTTCTCACCACCTTTTTTGAGTTCAGCTCGAATGAATGCGGCGTCTTCCAATTGTGCTGCTTCGTAGCGCTTATTGGATTGGCTACAGTACTTCAAGATCGCTTCAGTAATGGTCAAGCGCTGGAAAGGCTTGCTAAGGTCTAACTCGCGACCTTGATGAGTAAGTACAGCAGTGCCTTGCGCATCCATAGCAGCTGCTCGAATCAAGCTTTCTGTGAAGTCCATCAACCAGCGGTAATCCGTATAGGCTGCGTAGAATTCCATCATGGTGAATTCTGGATTGTGGCGTGGGCTCACACCTTCATTGCGGAAGTTGCGATTAATTTCAAAGACACGTTCAAAGCCACCTACGACAAGACGCTTTAAATACAATTCAGGCGCAATACGCAAAAACATTTGCATGTCTAAGGCATTGTGATGCGTGATAAAGGGCTTAGCAGTAGCGCCCCCGGGAATTGGGTGGAGCATGGGCGTTTCGACTTCCATGAAGTCAGCATCGAGCATATGGCGACGCAAGGAGGCGATCGTATTGCTGCGCGCTCTAAAAGTATTGCGACTTTCTGGGTTCACAATCAAATCAACATAGCGTTGACGATACTTTGTCTCTAAGTCAGATAGACCATGGAACTTATCAGGTAGGGGGCGTAGTGATTTGCTGAGTAAACGCAAGTTACTGCACTCAACAGAAAGTTCACCCTTATTGGTTTTAAACAAGTGACCTTCAGCAGAAATGAAATCGCCCATATCCCAATGCTTAAAAGCGCCATGGGTATCAGCACCACTGATTTCATCATTGATGTAGAACTGAATCTGACCGCTGCGATCTTGGATGGTGGCAAAACTGGCTTTACCCATCACGCGCTTAAGTACCATACGGCCGGCCACTTTGACATGCACCTTCTTGGCAGCCAGCTCGTCTTTAGACAAGCTGTCGTAGTGAGTGTGTAAATCTGCCGCTAAATGTGTTGGCACAAAATCATTGGGAAAGGCGACACCGCCTTGACGTAACTTGGCTAGCTTCTCGCGACGCTCTGCAATGATGTGGTTTTCATCAACAGGTTCAGTGTTACTTACTGGGGTGGCTTTATCGTTCATGGAGGGTGTCAATAACTGTAATAAGGGTAATGAATTAAACGCCTTGCTTTAGGCTGGCTTCAATAAAGGCATCAAGATCGCCATCCAATACTTTTTGAGTATTGGAGATCTCAACGTTAGTGCGTAAGTCTTTAATGCGACTTTGATCCAGTACGTAGGAGCGGATCTGGTGACCCCAGCCTACATCAGTCTTACTAGCCTCAAGCTTATCTTGCTCGGCGCGACGCTTTTGCATCTCGTGCTCATACAGGCGTGACTTGAGCATGCTCATGGCTTCAGCACGGTTCCGATGCTGGCTTCGGTCGTTCTGACACTGCACCACAATACCTGTGGGGATGTGAGTCAGGCGAACTGCAGAGTCGGTTTTATTAATATGCTGACCACCAGCTCCAGACGCGCGATACGTATCAGTGCGAATGTCAGCAGGGTTAACGTCAATCTCGATCGAGTCATCGATCTCTGGATAAACATAAATACTGGCAAAAGAGGTGTGACGACCATTCGATGAATCAAACGGAGATTTGCGTACTAAACGATGTACTCCAGTTTCTGAACGGAGGTGGCCATAAGCATATTCACCATCCACTTTGATGGTTGCACTCTTGATTCCGGCAACGTCGCCATCAGACTCTTCCAGGATTTCGGTTTTATACCCTTTTCGTTCGCAGTACTTGAGGTATTGACGAAAGAGCATGCTCGCCCAGTCGCAAGCTTCCGTTCCACCTGCGCCAGCTTGAATATCAATGAAGCAGTTGCAGGAGTCCATCTCATTGTGGAACATGCGACGAAATTCCAGATCATGAATGATCTTGCTATAGCTCTCGACATCTTGTTCGATTGCGGCAATCGTTTCAAAATCATTCTCTTCTTTTGCCATATCAAAGAGCTCAAGAGCGCCGGTGATATTGCTATTTAAATCAGTGAGAGTGGCAACAACCCCGTCGAGCAATTTCTTTTCTTTGCCTAGGGCTTGCGCTTTCTTTTGATCATCCCAAATCGTGGGATCTTCCAGAATAGAGTTAACTTCGGTAAGGCGGCGTGACTTTACTTCGAAGTCAAAGATACCCCCGAAGTGCTTGCTCACGGGTGAGCAGATCGGACAGGGTGTTTGAAATAATATTGAGTTGTTCGGCTTCCATCCCCTGATTATAAGGGGGTTATTGGAGTCTAGCCCTCATCATGGGCTTCAATCATGAGTTGAACCCGA